>JBBRYO010000048.1:0-18046 GCA_038237595.1 Candidatus Limnocylindrales bacterium
CGCCAGAACGAGGACATGCGCAAGATCTCGGCGTGGGTGGCCATCGCTGCGGTGCCCACCATGCTCGCGGGCATCTACGGGATGAACTTCGACCACATGCCCGAGCTGTCGTGGACCTACGGCTACCCGGCGGTCCTCACGCTGATGGCCGTCGTGTGCCTGTCGCTCTTCATACGGTTCAAGCGGGCCGGCTGGCTGTGAAGCCCCGGCTGATGATCATCATCGCCAGCACCCGGCCGGGCCGGGTGGGCCTGCCGGTAAGCGAGTGGGTGGCCGCCAGCGCCATCGCGCACGACGCTTTCGACGTGGAGGTCATGGACCTCGCGGCGTTGGCACTGCCGTTCATGGACGAGCCTAACCATCCACGCCTGCGTGACTACGAGCACGACCACACCAAGCGGTGGAGCGCCAGCGTGGACGCTGCGGACGCGTTCGTGATCGTCACGCCCGAGTACAACTACGGCTTCACCGCGCCGTTGAAGAACGCGATCGACTTCCTGCACCACGAGTGGAAACACAAGCCGGTCGGGCTCGTGAGCTATGGCGGGGTCGCGGCCGGCACGCGCGCGGCCCAGATGCTCAAGCAAGTGCTCACCACGCTGAGCATGGTGCCGCTGTTCGAGGCCGTCTCGATCCCGTTCGTGGCCCAGTTCATCGACGATGAGGACCGTTTGGCGCCCAACGACATCATGGAAAAGGCCGTCGGGGGGATGCTCGACGCGCTGGTGGCGTGGGAGGCCGCGTTGCGGCCGATGCGCGAAGCGGCCTAGCCGACCGCGGCCGGCGCCAGCCGCTCCACGATCCGCCTGCACAGTCGCGCGCAGTCGGCCACCGTCGAGTAGTCCACGCGATCGGCGGTATCGGTGGGCCAGTGATAGTTGGTCGGAAGCTTGAATTCGTCCACCGAGCCGAACGTGATCGTCGGGTAGCCCGCACGCAACGCGATCAGCCCGTCGGTGGCGTTGCGTAGCCGCAGACCGGGCAGCAACTGGATGCCAAGCTCGCGGGCGCAGGTGGCGGCGGTAGCCAGTAGCCCCTTGGGGTACTCGTTCATCCAGACCATGCCCTCACCCTCGAGCGCCAGCAGGTTGGGCGAGCCGACCGTGTCCACGCAGATGAACGTGGTCGTGTCGGTCGGCAACTCGCCGAAGTGGCGGCGCCCGTAGGCCTGCATGCCTTCCATGAACGACTCCTCCGAGCCCGCGGAGAGCAGGATCACCCGAACGCCGTCGATCGGTTCGTCCTGCAGCGAGCGGCCCAGCGAGAGCAGCACGCCGACGCCGGTGAGGTTGTCGTTGGCGCCGGGCACCACCGAGCGCAGCCCGATGTCGGCCATCGCGCCGACGTAACCGGCGCTGAACGTGACGCCGAGACGGCGCAGCCACCTGCTGCCCACGAGCGCGCCCGATGCCACGAGCGCCGGCCCGGCCACCGACCCCCACATGGTCCCGGGCGTGGTGCTGGCGCCCTCGGCCAGGTTCGGGAAGCGGCGCATGAGCGCCCGCGGGAGATCGGGGTGAAAAACCAACCCCGAGTGCGCGGCGTCGTGGTGTGCTACCACCACCACCGTGTGGTCCGCGCCGGCCGCACCGACCTCGGCCACGACGTTCGTGGTGGTGCCGTTGGGCAGGGCATGGCGGCGAAACCACTGTGAGCCGCCGCTGATGTCGTCGATGACGGCGGCCGTGGCGAACGCGCCCGTCACCACGGCGGCTAAGCGCCCGCGCCGGGCGCCTGCCAGCGCGGCGGAGCCGCAGAGGATGCCGATCGGCCACCAGTAGGTGCCGTGGGCGCGCTCGTGCTCGACCGTCACCGCGGCGCCCGAGGACCGCAGGTCGGCTCCGATGATCTCGGCCGCCTCCGCCTCGCCCTTGGAGGCGGAGCCGCGCTCGATCGAGGCAAGCTGCTCGATCCGTGCCCGAAGCTCTGACTCATCCAAGAAGGCCACTGGGGGTAGGGTATTTGGCTGTGAGCGACGAGTGTCTCTTCTGCAAGATCGTGGCGGGTGACGTGCCGGCCGAGCGTGTCGACGGGGACGAGCACACCGTCGCCTTCATGGACATCAACCCATGGACGCGGGGCCACGCCCTGGTTATCCTCAAGGCCCACTCCAAGAACCTGTACGAGGCCGACCCCGGGGATCTCGCGCACACCGTCCAGGCAGCGCAGCGCCTCGCGATCACCATGCGCGACCGCCTCGGCGCCGACGGCGTGAACCTCCTCAACTGTTGTGAGCCCGCCGCCTGGCAGACCGTGTTCCACCTGCACTTCCACGTGATCCCGCGCTATGACGACGACGCCATGTACCCGCCCGGCAAGCCGATGCAGCCCGCCGACGGCGAGATCGCCGCAGTGGCCGCGGAGCTGCGTTCGTGAGCACCGCACCGACGGATGTCGTCCGGTACGAGCGCGACGGCGACGTCGGCGTCCTGCTCATCGACAAGCCGCCGCTGAACCTGTTCGACCGCGAGCTGGTCGACGGCCTGAAGCAGGGAGTTGCTGCCGCCGCGGCGGACTCCCCGCGCACCCTCGTGATCCGCGCCGAGGGCAAGGTCTTCACGGGTGGGGTCGACGTCAAGGAGTTCGACGACCTCGGCGGTCCTGCGGCCAGGGCCTTCGCCGAAGAGCTGCTGGGGATCACCCATTCGATCGAGGATCTGGCCTTCCCGACGCTGGCGGCCGTGCACGGCCTATGCCTGACCGCGGGGCTCGAGCTGGCGCTGGCGTGTGATCTGATCTGGGCCACCGAATCGGCCAAGTTCGGGCTGGTCGAGCGGGTGGTGGGGGTCACGCCGTTCATGGGCGGTACCCAGCGGATGGCCGAGCGCGCCGGTCCCGCACGGGCGCGCGAGTTCGTCTACAGCGGCAACCCTTACCCCGCCGACGAGCTGCAGCGCTGGGGAGTCGTCAACCGGGTGGTGGCCGACGACGACCTGGTGGCTTCGGCGATGGAGTTCGCAACCCACTTGGCCGTGGGCCCGCCGCACGTCCACGCTGCCACCAAGCGCATCGTGCGCGCCCAGGTGGATGGCGGCACCAGAGCCGCGGACGCCATCACGCCGGACCAGGCCGAGACGCTGTTTCAGACCGACGACCTCAAGCAGGCGGTGAAGACCTTCCTTGCAAAAGGCCCTGGCAATGCCACCTTTCGGGGAGACTGACTGCTAGTTTCTACCGGCTCAATGGCGAAAGAAGAGAAGATCGAGATGGAGGGCGAGATCCTCGAGGCCCTCCCTAACACCATGTTCAAGGTGCGCCTTGACAACGAGCACGAGGTGCTCGGTCACATCTCGGGAAAGATGCGACGCCACTACATCCGCATCCTGCCCGGCGATCGGGTCAAGATCGAGCTTTCGCCCTACGATCTCGACCGGGGCAGGATCACCTACCGATACAAGTAGGCGCGCAACTCTGCTGCCCGCCGACGTGTTGATAAGCGAGACATGAAGCGACTACTAGCCATTGCCACCCTTTCCACCGCGCTGTTGGCGCCCCAGGCCGCATCGGCCAAGATCGTCGAGCTCGGCGGCGCGATTCCCAAGGCACAGGTCAGCTGCCCCGCCAACTGTCAGGCAGTCGGCCGCGTGACCGGCTACCAAGGCCGCGGCGGCGACGTCAAGAAGCCCTTCGTGATCCCGCGGGCCGGCAAGATCATCGCCTTCACCGTGCGCCTGGGCTCGCCCGATGCCAACCAGCAGCAGTTCTTCAACGACCTGTACGGCGGCCCGCCCAAGGTCCAGCTCTCAATTCTCCGCCGCGGCGAGAAGAAGAAGACGCTGTATGACCACCGGCTGATCTCACAGAGCCCGGAGTTCAACGTCCAGTCGTTCTTCGGCTCGGCGCCCACCTTCACCCTCGACAAGCCGCTCACGGTGCAGAAGAACTACATCGTGGCGATCACCGTGCCGACGTGGGCCCCGGCGTTCGCCGTCGGGCTCCAGCGTAATCACTGGTGGCGTTCGTCCCGTACCAAGGGCAAGTGCGACAACGTCAGCCAGATGGCCCAGCAGAACAAGCTGATGACCGTGAAGGTCTTCGGCTGCACCTACTTCACCGCCCGGCTCTACTACACGGCCACCTACGTGCCGGACAACAAGCCGACCACGCCGCCGGCCAAGGCGACGCGAGCCGGGGACGCCCGAAAGGGCGCTCTCACCGCAAAGGGCGCATAGGCCTCTGTTCAGACCCGCGCTGGCGGGGTAGTCTCGTTACGTGAGCTCCCAGGCATGGGTCTTCATGGTCGGCTTCCGCGTCTTTGATGTGGGTCTGCTGCTGGCCTGGCTGGTGTGGTTCTACCGGCTGCGTGAGGATGAGCCGCCGGCCCAGGAGGACGGCGGCGACGGCGGTGGGGGCAGCCCCACGCCGGACCGGCCCCACTCCGGCCCCGGCGGCGGCGGCCTCAAGCTGCCGCTCGGCCGCTGGCCGGTCGCGGGTGAGCGCGCTCGTGACGGTCACCGCCCCAGCCGCACCGTCAGCCGCAGGCGCCACGCGCCGCCGCTCACCAACCCGCTTCCGGCTCGTGTGCGCTCGCCGGGATCACCCGCGCGCGTGACGCGCCGCTCCTAGCAACGGGGGAGGAGCGCAGGCCCGGGCGGTGGCCGGCCGAGCACCGCACCCACGGTCACCCGCAGGCGCCGGGATTCGCGTCGCAGTACTTCTCGAACCTGCCGGCCGGCGAGTCCGGGGCGGCGGGGGTGTCGTTGCCCGGGCCATCGGGTGTGGTCCTGGGCTTCGGCGTGGCCGGCACGGTCGTGCCGCCCGAGTTCGGGGCGCCAGGAGGTGTGATCGTGGGCTTGGGAGTGGTCGGGACCGGGGTCGTAGGCGTGATCGCGGTCTCGGTGGTCTGAGTGGCGGTGGGCACCGACTCCGTGGTGATCGTCGGCGTGGTCTTGTCCGCGTTCTCGCTGTCGCCGCCGCAGCCGGCTCCGAGCAGCAGCGTTGCGCCCACCACCACGGTTGCGAGCCCCCTCGCGCGCCGCATGCTCAGCCTTCGACGGCCGGCAGACGACGGCCGCAGTGCGGGCAGTCGTTGAGGTCCTTCTGGGCCAGCTGCTCGAGCGAGCACCCGCACAGACGAAGGTTCTCGACCGCGTAGGGCAGGCTGCTTGGGGAGGGAGCCAGCGGAATCGTCTTGCCGACGACCTCGAACGCCTCGCCCGATTCGTGATCGACATAGGTCTTGCCCGGCTCCACCTCGCGGATGACCTCGCGGTCGGAGCGGGTGCGCAGGCGGTAGGTCTGGCGGTTGCTCACGTGCGTCAATCTACCGAAGACGTGCGCGTACTGATTTTCCACGGCTACCTGCTCCGGGGCACCGGCAGCAACATCTACAACGTCAACCTCGCGCGGGCGCTGGCGGCACTGGGGCACGAGGTGCACCTGTGCTGCCAGGAGCGCCACGCCGAGCTCGCGGGGCTGCCGCCGGAGGTCACGATCCACAACCCCGACATCGGGCGGATCCTGCCCGTCTACGTGGCGGACGTATACGAGGGCTTCGACGCCGTGTCCTTCCCGGACCTGACCGACGAGCAGATCGACACCTACATCGAGCGCAACGTGACCTTCGTGCGAGACCTCGCGCGTCGGGTAAGACCCGGTGTCGCGCTTGCCAACCACCTGATCATGGGGCCATTGATCCTGGCCCGGGCGCTTCACGGCGAGGTCCCCTACGCCGTGAAGGTGCACGGCAGCGCGCTCGAATACACGGTCAAGCCACACCGCGCGCGATTCCTGCCCTATGCGCGCGAGGGCCTGGCCGCAGCCGCGGCCGTGCTGGTGGGCTCACGGCACACGGGGGAGAGCCTGTGGGAGGTGATGGCCGACGCCGCATTGCCCGACCGCACCCGCCTCGGTCCTCCGGGTGTCGACGTCGAGCACTTCCGCCCGCGGTCGTACGACGACGCGGCGGCCGGCGTCGTGGACCTGGCCGATCGCCTCGATCGCACCGACACGGCCGGGTGGGGAGGCGAGGCCGGCGCCGCAGCCGCGTTGCGCGCCCTCGACCCCGCACATGACCTGATCGTGAGCTACGTGGGCAAGCTGATCGTGTCGAAGGGAGTCGATCTGCTGCTGGCGGCGTGGCCGCTCGTGGTGGGCCAGGTACCCGAAGCCCGCCTCTGCGTGGTCGGGTTCGGCGGATATCGCGACGCGTTGCATGAGATGGTCGACGCGCTGGCCGCGGCCGACCTCGACGTGCTCGGGGCCATTGCCGCCAGGGGGCGCGAGGCCGAGGGCGGCCCGCCCGGCGAGCTCACCTATCTCACGACGTTCCTCGGTGGCCTTAGGGGCGAGTTGCGGGCCGCCTACCTCGCGGCCGCGCCGCGGGCGGCCGAACGGATCGTGTTCACGGGCCGCCTCGAGCACGACGACCTTCCCTCGCTGCTGCCCGCGTGCCTGGCCCAGGTCGTGCCGAGCACGTTTCCGGAGGCCTTCGGGATGGTGGCGGCCGAGGCGGCGGCCTGCGGCGCCCTGCCGCTCTCCGCGGCCCATTCGGGCCTGGCCGAGGTCTCGACCGTGCTGGCGCACGATCTGGCCCCCGAGCACGCGGATCTGCTCTCCTTCACACGGGGCCCCGGGGCCGTCGAGGAGATCGCGGCCAAGTTGACGCGCTGGCTCTCGCTGGCCCCTGAAGACCGTATGGAGGTCGCGGCCTCGCTGGCCGGCACCGCCCGCGACCGGTTCGGGTGGCGGAGCGTGGCCGAGGGGGTCGTCGCGGCCGCTCAGGGGCATCTTGACCAGCTCCCGCGGCCGCTCTGAGCCCGCCTCGAACAAGCTTTCAGGGTGCGAAGCATTCCGTCTCGCCCGCGGGTATTGTTCGCGCGGTGAGGAGCCATACGTACCGTATCGGGGCGCTGCTTGGCAGCGCCCTCCTCATGCTTGGCGCCGCCACCGGCTGCGGCCGCGACGGAGGCGGCGACAATCAGATCGCCGGCAAGGACGCCTTCGTCTCCAAATGCGGTTCCTGCCATACCCTCGCCCGCGCCGGGACCAAGGGAATCCAGGGCCCAAACCTCGACGCCGCGTTCGGGCCGGCGCGCAGCGACGGCCTCGGAGCCCAGACCGTGGCAGGGATCGTGCGCCGCCAGATCGCCCACCCGCGCCAGCACAGCATCATGCCGAAGGGGCTGGTCTCCGGAGCCGATGCCAAGGACGTGGCCGCCTACGTCGCCGCCGTCGCCGGCCAGTCGGGCAAAGACCAGGGAGCGCTTGCCAGCGCCGGCGCGCCAAAGGTCTCCAACAAGCCGATTCCGGCCAAGGGAGGCAAGCTCGAGATCCCCGCAAACCCCACGGGGGCGCTGGCCTATGCCTCGACGATGGCATCAGCCGGGCCGGGCATGGTCGAGATCGACAGCATCAACAAGTCGCAGGTCCAGCACGACATCGCGCTTCAGGACAGCTCCGGCAAGTCGGTCGGCGTGGGCAAGCGGGTGGCCAACGGCGGCACGTCACAGTTCTCCGCGACGCTCAAGCCCGGCAAGTACACCTTCTTCTGCACCGTGCCCGGTCACGAAGCCGGTGGCATGAAGGGCACGCTGACGGTCAAGTAGGGGGGCCGAGCAGCGCCGCCAGCGCCTCGGCGATCCCGGGGCGCGCCGCCATCAGCCCGGCCGGCTCGCCATCGAGGGGGGCGACCACGCCGCCCGCCTCGGACACCACCAGGCTCGCGGCCGCCCAGTCCCAGCGCTGCAGCCCGCGCTCGTAGAAGCCGTCCACGCGTCCCGCAGCCACCCAGCACAGGTCCAGCGCCGCCGCCCCGGCGCGTCGGATGTCGCGGACCCGCGGAAGCACACGTGTGAGCAGCTCGGCCTGGTCGCGCCGGTGCTCGGCCTCGTAGGAGAATCCGGTGGCGATCAGCGCGGACTCCAGTCCGGTGCCCGGCGCCAGCTCGAGCCGCGCGTCGCCGAGCCGGGCGCCCTGACCCCGTACGGCGGTGAACGTCTCGGCGCGCAGTGGGTCGTGGACCACGCCGGCCAGCCCCGCTCCGGCCGAGTTCTCGAGCGCGATGCTCACCGCCCACGACGGAAAGCCATAGAGGAAGTTGGTCGTGCCGTCGAGCGGGTCGACCACCCACCGCCGGCCGCTGGCTCCGCCAGAGCGCGAGCCCTCTTCGGCCAGGAGACCGTCGTCGGGGCGTTCCCGCGCAAGCATCCCCTGCACCAGCGCCTCCGCGTCGCGGTCTGCGTCGGAGACCATGTCGGTACGCGAAGACTTCCGATCGAGCCCCCGTACCGGCCCGCCGTAGCGGCCGAGCAGGAGCTCCCCGGCTGCCACGGCCGCGCGCCGCGCCAGGTCGAGGTCGTCGTCGAGGTTCAGAGCGCTCGGGCGATCAGGACCACGGCCACGATCACCACGAACACCGCGATCACGATGACGAAGAAGCGGAATGCCTCCTGCTCGGAGCGCAGCGGGTTCAGCACGGGGTTCAGAGGATGTAGACGGTGGTGTAGACGACGATCCACATCACGTCGACGAAGTGCCAGTAGATGCCGGGAATCTCGATCCCCTGGTGGCTCTTCGCGTCGAAGTGCCCACGGAAGACTCGGACCGTCGCGAACAGCAACAGCATCAGGCCGATGAACACATGAGCGCCGTGCAGTCCCGTGAGACCGTAGAAGATGCTGCCCTGCGCGTTGTCGGCGGGGGAGAAGCCGATGTGCACGTACTCGTTGATCTGCACGCACAGGAACGTGAAGCCGAGCATGAGCGTGGTGAGCATGCCGACCTTCATCGCCCGGCGGTTCTCGTTGCGTGCGCCCTCGAGCGCCCAGTGCATCGTGAAGGACGAGGAGATCAGGACGGCGGTGTTGACGCCGGCCACGAGCTTTGGCAGCTCCTCGCCGTTGGCCGGCCACGGGTTGCCGTCCGCGACCCGGATGAAGAAGTAGGCCGTGAAGAAGGCTCCGAAGAGCATGACCTCGGAGATGATGAACAGCAGCATGCCCAGCGTCTGCGCATCGACGCGCGAGCTCTTGTTGGCCTCGGGCGGGCCGTGATGCTCGTGCCCATCGTCGTGGCGGGCGGTGCCGCCTAGCCGAATAGAGGCGGACTCCATCAGGCCTCCGCTGCATTGGTGGTGGGCTCCTGCTCGGATACCACGTGGTAGACCGGCCGTGACGTCGTCGTCTGTACGCGCCCGATCAGGTCGCCGCGCAGCCACCCCGAACGGGTGGCGTTGAACGTGGAGATCACGATCTCGTCGATGCCGTAGAAGTCCAGCGCGTTCTGGATGGCGGTGTAGGGGTCCGGGTGGGTGACCTGGCCGATCGCCTTGAGGCCGTCGGCGTCGAGCTTCTCGAGCGTCGTGGCCAGGCGGCCTGCGGCGTCGTCGCCGGACTGGCCCGACTGTGGGCAGATCACGATGAAGCGCCGCTCGCCCTCGGCGGCAAGCGCCTTGAGCTGATCGGTGAGCGCCTGGCCGCCGACGGTCTGGTTGGCCACCACCAGCGTGCGGGTCGCGCTGTCCTTGTCGGCGTCGAGGTCGACGACCACATGCTCGACGGGACGGCGGGTGGCCTGCTCGACTCGCGTGATCAGGTCCTGGCGCAGCCAGCCCGAGCGGGTTGCCGGGTGGGTCGAGATGATGATCTCGTCGAAGTTGCGCTCACCGACGGCATCCATGATCGCTGAATACGGATCGGGGTCCTCGACCGCGCCGGTCACGGTGGCGCCGGCCTCCCGCAGGCGGGCCATCGTCATCTCCAGCCTGTTCTGGGCCGCGTCGCGGACGGTGTCCTCATAGATCACGTAGCCGTGCTTGGGCTCGTTCTGCGGGCAGATCACGTGGAATCGGGCGTCGGGGTCCTCGCTCAGGTGGTGCTTGACCGCGTCGACGAGGGTTGCGCCCACGAGCGTCTCGTTCGCGACCACGAGGATGTCCTTGCTGGCGTCGCTCATTGCGGTGTCTGGGGCGGCGGCTGCGCCCCGCCCCCTCCGGCCGGGGTCGCGACGGATGTGGTCGGCTTCTTGGAGTCACCGAATACGGCGTGGACGGCGCCGGGCACGCCGTACTCGTACGGCCCGCCGACGACGGTCGGGATCTCGTCGAAGTTGAAGATCGGCGGTGGTGAAGACACCTGCCACTCGATCGAGTGCGCCCGCCACGGGTTGGCGGCCGCCTTCGGCCCGTTGCGCGCGCTGGTGATCATGTTGTAGACGAACACCAGGAAGGAGAGCCCGAACAGGAAGCTCGAGATGGAGATGAACAGGTTGATCGTCGCGTACTGGTCGGCGTAGTCGGCCACGCGGCGAGGCATGCCGTCGATGCCCACCAGGTGCATCGGCCCGAACGTGGTGTTGAAAAACACGAACGAGAGCCAGAAGTGCAGCTTGCCGAGGCTCTCGTCATACATCCGCCCGGTCATCTTGGGGAACCAGTGATAGATCCCGGCGAAGATCGTGAACACCGATCCGCCGAACAGCACGTAGTGGATGTGGGCAACGATGAAATAGGTGTCCGACACGTGGATGTCCACGGGGATGACCGCGAGCATGATGCCGCTGATCCCGCCAAGGGTGAACATCGTGATGAAGCCGAGCGCGAACAGCATCGGCGTCGTGAGGTGGATCACGCCTCGCCATAGCGTGGCCAGCCACGAGAAGATCTTGATCCCCGTCGGCACCGCGATCAGCATCGTGGTGATCATCATCGGCACCCGCAGCCAGCCGAACATGCCCGAGACGAACATGTGGTGGGCCCACACGGTGAACCCGAGGATCACGATCGCCACCAGCGAGAAGGCCATCATCCGGTAGCCGAACACGGGCTTGCGCGAGTGCGAGGAGATGACCTCGCTGACGATCCCGAAGCCTGGCAGCATCATGATGTAGACGGCCGGGTGCGAGTAGAACCAGAAGACGTGCTGATACATCAGCACGTCGCCTCCCGACGATGGGTCGAAGAAGTGCATGCCCAGCGACCGCTCCAGCAGGAGGAAGAACTGCGACCCCGCGATGAACGGGGTGGCGATGACCACCAGCAGCGACGTGGTGAAGTTGGCCCACACCATCAGCGGCATGCGCCAGAACGTCATCCCCGGCGCGCGCATGGTGATGATCGTGACCAGGAAGTTCAGCGCGGTGGCGATCGACGACGCGCCCGCGAACTGGACGCCGATCGTGAAGAACTGCTGGCCGATCGGGGTCTCGGTGGAGAGCGGGGCGTACGCGGTCCAGCCGGTGGCGAACGCGCCGCCCGGGACGAAGAAGGAGGCCAGCATCAGCGCGCCGGCGGTGGGCAGCATCCAGAAGGACAGCGCGTTCAGGCGGGGGAACGCCATGTCCGGCGCACCGATCATCAGCGGGATGACGTAGTTCGCGATGCCCGCGAACACCGGGATGATGAACAGGAAGATCATCAGCGAGGCGTGCACGCTGAACAGCCCATTGTAGGTGTTCGGATCCACGAACTGGGTGCCCGGCTGGGCCAGCTCGGCGCGGATCACCATCGCCAGCAGGCCGCCGATGGTGAAGAAGAAGAACGTCGTGACGATGTACTGGATGCCGATCACCTTGTGATCGGTGTTCACGTGGAAGTAGTCGCGCCACTGCGTGGCGCCGTGGCTGGAGTGGTCGTCGGGGACGGTTGGCGCGCCCGAGGCCCAGCGGAACCAGTAGTCGAAGCAGCCGATGGCCACCAGGAACCCCAGCGGCATCGCCACGAGGCTCACGGTGGTGACCGCGGTCATGTCGAGCAGCGGATCCCAGCCGTAGAGCGCCCGGACGGCTACCACGATGCCCATGGCCAGCAGGTAGGCGAGCGGAACGCCGACCACCACCCGGTACCAGCCTGGGGCGCGTATCTTGGCCGCAAGGGTCATTGCGATCCTCCCTTTTTCTTGCCGGCGATCCAGGCGTCGAACTTGGCGGGGGCTACAACCTGAACGCGAGATCGCATGGTCGAGTGGCCGAGGCCGCACAGCTCGGCACAAACCACGGGGTAGGTGCCGATCCTGTTGGGGGTGGCCCGGATGTGGGTGGTGAGGCCAGGGACGGCGTCGGACTTGACGCGGAACGCGGGCACCCAGAAGTCGTGGAGTACGTCGTCGGTGTTTATCCGGAACTCAACGGGGCGGTTTTCGGGCAGCACCAGCGAGTTGGTCTTGACCTTGCCCTCGCCCGGATAGGTGAAGTTCCAGGCAAACTGCTGCCCCTTGACGTTGATCACCAGAGCGTCGGCGGGACTGGCTTTGGCCTCGATGCTGTTGAGCACGATCCAGCCGTAGACCGACAGGCCGCTGACTATGAGGAACGGGATCGTGACCCAGATGACCTCGAGGCGGGTGTTGCCATGGATTGGCGCGCCGTCGCTCAGGTCGCCGGGCTTGGCGCGGAACATCGCGACGGAGTAGAGGATCACGCCCATCACAAGCACGAAGATCGGCACCGACACGATCAGCAGCACGTCGTAGAGCGTGTCGATCTCGTGGGCCTTGGTGGACGCCTGGGTCGGAAACCAGTCGATCTGCAGGCATATGAAGATGCCAACCGCCGTGGCGATCAGGCCGAGCAGGACGGCCGTGAGCAACGGTCGCCGGGCCATCCTAGATCGCATCTGCAGCGCCCTCTCCGGTCACGACCGGGCACTCTATGACACCGGCGAGACGAGTGACAGCACCCCACGCGAAACGATTGGCGCCGGACGGCGGGCCGTGTGGCCCCCGCGCGGGTCAGGTCAGGCGGCCAGCGGCGTGTCGGCGCCGCGGAACAACGAGGGTGGGGTGCCGTGGTGGCGGCGGAATGCCTTGGCGAACTGGGCCGGTTGGCGGTAGCCCACGGCGCTTGCGACCTGGTTGACCGGCGACTCGCCACTGCGCAGCAGATCGGCCGCCCGCTCCATCCGGATCCGCTGGAGGCAGGTGCGGAAGCTGGTCTCGCCGGCCTCGGCGAACGCCCGCTGCAACTGTCGGCGCGAGGTGGCCACCCGGCGGGCGACGTCGTCGAGTGCGAGCTTTGACTCGAACTCGCTCTCGATGATTGCCACCGCCTCCATGAACAACTCGCGGCGGCGCTGGACGGTTGCGGGACGCTTGGCAACGGGCTGCATCACCAACTACTACGGGCGACCTCGCGGATTGGATAACTCCTGACACAAATTTCGTCGAGGTCGGTAGGATCGCGCCAATCGTCACAAGCAATCGAAGGGAAGCTGAGCAGGTATCGGAGGGGATGAGCCAGGTCGCGCTCACGGCAGGAGCTTGGCGGGTGGAGCGCAGCGCGATCGGTGATCGCGTGGGCACCGCACCGAGGTTCTAGTGGTGTTCGAGCGGGAGCTCGGCCATGTCGCCGCGGGTCTGGCTGACCCAGCGGACGATGGTGACCAAGACGATGACCAGGCCGATCGCGAAGATCACCCAGTTGAGCACTACGCCCACGAGGGCGATCGTGGTGCCGAACGCCACCAGGACCGGCAGGTATGACGGGTCGGGCAGGTGGATCGGCTCGCCGGGCGGTGGAACGGGCGCGGGCAGGCCGGCCGTGTGGTCGCGCTCGGCGGCCATCAGTAGACGAAGGCGACCACGAAGGACGCCGCGAAGACCGTCAGCGCTATAACGCTGGCGATGAGAGCGGTACGGAGATTGCGTCGGGCCAGTTGACGATCCACAGCGCGATTTCTACCAGACGGGTGGTCTCAGGTTCGGACACGACGTCCGATCCGGCCGCGGGCACCAGCGGGGCCTGGAATCGGCCCCGCTTGAAATGCGGGCCGCGGCGCGCAAAGAATGAGTGGTGAGCTATGTGGTCGGCATCGACGTGGGCGGCACCAAGGTCGCGGTGGCGCGCGTGGAGGGTGCTCGCGCGGTAGGCCGGGCGGAGCGTCCGACCGCGGTCGACGACACCGAATCGCTGCTGGACGGGATCGAGGATGCCTTCGAGGAGGTGGTGGCCGAGGGCGATCGGCCCGAGGCAGTCGGGGTCGGCGTGCCGTCCCAGATCGACTTTGCCACCGGCACGGTGCTGAGCAGCGTGAACATCCCGCTGAAGGGGGTTCCGCTCCGGGAGGAGCTGGGCAGGAGGTTCGGAGTGCCCGTCTTCGTCGACAACGATGCCAACTGCGCCGCCCTGGCCGAGGCCCAGCTCGTGCCGGACCCGCCCGCCCAGCACTTGGTGATGCTCACGCTGGGCACCGGCGTGGGTGGCGGCCTGGTGATCGACGGCAGCATCGAGCGCGGTCACACCGGCCTTGGCGCCGAGCTGGGCCACATCATCGTGGACGGCCCGACAGCCCTGGCGGCCGAGGACGACGCGCCGTTTCCCCGGCCCGGGTCGCTTGAGTGGCACTGCAGCGGCAGCGGCCTCGAGCGCGCCGCGACGGCGGCGGCGCGGGAGGGCGAGGGTGCGCTTGGCCGCACGCTGGCCCAGCGCGGCCGCGTGTCGGGGCGAGACGTCGTGGCGGCGGCCCGGGACGGCGACCCCCAGGCGCTCGAGCTGTTCGAGCAGCACGGCCGCTGGCTGGGCCTCGGCATCGCGAGCATCGTCAACGCCTTCGAGCCCGAGCGGGTCGTGATCGGCGGGGGCCTGTCGCGGGCGTCCGGGCTGTTCCTCGACATCGCGATCGCGGAGGCGGATCGCAACACCCTCCCCGCGCTCTGGGAGCGAACCCGGGTAGAGCTGGCCCGAGGGGGCTCCGACGCCGGCGTGATCGGCGCCGGGGTGCTCGCCGCGCAGGAACTCGAGCGATCCGGGGATACTCAGACGCAGAGGATGTGACCTTGACCACCATCGAAGGGACCGGATGACGCTCACCACGGATGAGACCAAGTTGGACGCACTATGCATCGACACCATCCGGATGCTCTCCGTCGACGGGGTGGAGAAAGCCAACTCCGGTCATCCCGGCGCGCCGATGGCGCTGGCGCCCGTCGCCTATCAGCTGTTCACGCAGACGATGAAGCACAACCCCGCGAACCCGCACTGGCTTGACCGCGACCGGTTGGTGCTCTCGGCGGGACACGCCTCGATGCTGCTGTATTCGATCCTGCACCTCACCGGCTACGGCGTGTCGATGGACGATCTCGAGGACTTCCGCCAGATCGACAGCGCGACCGCCGGCCATCCCGAGTACGAGGCGGATGGCACCCCCGGCATCGAGGTCACCACCGGCCCGCTGGGCCAGGGTCTCGGCAACTCGGTCGGCTTCGCGCTGGCCGAGCGCATGCTCGCCGCCCGCTTCAACCGTGAGGCCCACGAGATCGTCGATCACCACACCTACGCGATCGCCAGCGACGGCGACATGCAGGAGGGCGTGGCCTCCGAGGCCTCGTCGCTCGCGGGCCACCTCGGCCTCGGCCGCCTCACCGTCTTCTACGACAACAACCACGTCCAGCTGGCGGGTCCGACGTCGATGGGCTTCTCCGAGGACGTCGGCAAGCGCTACGAGGCCTACGGCTGGCACGTCCAGGACCTGGGCGAGGACTTAAACCTCGAGCGGATGAGCGCGGCGATCGATGCCGCCCACGCAGAGACCGGCAAGCCGTCGCTCGTGATCCTGCGCACCCACATCGGCTTCGGGTCGCCCAACAAGCAGGACTCCTTCAAGGCCCACGGCTCGCCCCTCGGCGGTGACGAGGTGCGCCTGACCAAGGAGGCCTACGGCTGGGATCCCGACAAGACGTTCTATGTTCCCGACGAAGCGGCCGCGCACTACGCCGAGACCGCCGAGAAGGGCAAGCAGGCAGAGGCCGAGTGGCAGCAGCGGGCCGACGCCTACGCCGAGGCCTTCCCCGAGGAGTTCAAGCAGCTGCAGCACGTGATCGAGGGCAGCCTGCCCGACGGCTGGGACTCCGACCTGCCGCGCTTCTCGCCCGACGACGACGACATCGCCACGCGCAAGGCGTCCGAGCAGGTGATCCAGTGGGCGGCCAAGGCGGTTCCCCACCTGGTCAGTGGCTCGGCCGACCTCGAGCCCTCGACCAACACCGAGATCGAGGACGGCGGCTCGGTGGAGCGCGACGACTACTCCGGCCGCAACGTTCACTACGGCGTGCGCGAGCACGCCATGGGGGCGGTCGTCACGGCGCTCAACCTGCACGGCCTGCGTGCCTTCGGGTCCACGTTCTTCAACTTCGTGGACTACATGAAGGCCTCGGTGCGGCTGGCGGCGCTGATGGAGCTGCCGGTCATCCAGGTCTATACCCACGACTCGATCGGCCTCGGCGAGGATGGCCCGACCCACCAGCCGGTGGAGCAGCTCGCGACGCTGCGGGCGACGCCTAACGTGGACGTGGTGAGGCCCGCGGACGCAAACGAGACCGCGCATGCGTGGCGCTTTGCCATCGGCAACGGCGACGGTCCGACGGCGCTCGTGCTCAGTCGTCAGGGCCTGCCGATCCTCGACCCCGACTCGATCCCCGACGATGCGATCGAGCGCGGCGCCTACGTGCTGAAGGAGTCGTCGAAGGGCGAGACCCCGGACCTGATCCTGATCGGCACGGGCTCCGAGGTGGCGCTGTGCCTCGACGCCGCGGAGAAGCTCGAGGCAGACGGCGTGGCCACCCGCGTGGTGAGCATGCCGTGCTTTGACCGGTTCAGCGAGGCAGACGAGTCTTATCGCGACTCCGTGCTGCCGCCGGCCGTCAAGGCGAGGGTCTCCGTCGAGGCGGCTGCGACCTTTGGCTGGGAACGCTTCGTCGGAGAGGCGGGCGAGTCGATCGGCATGACCGGCTTCGGAGCGTCAGGACCCGGAGATGCGTTGTTCGAGAAGTTCGGATTCACCCCGGAACACGTCGCCGAGCGCGGCCGGGCAGTGGCCCAGCGCGCCGGCGCAACCAACAGCTAGCGAAGGAGTCGACGTGGCATCCACAGAGACCAAGCAGAACGAGCGTCTGGCAGCACTGACCGAGGCGGGTGTGGCCGTCTGGCTGGATCAGATCCACCGCGACATGATCCGCTCGGGCGAGCTCGAGGAGCTGGTGAAGGGCTACTCGCTGCGCGGCGAGACGTCGAACCCGGCCATCTTCGAGAAGGCGATCCTCGGCGGCAACCAGTACGACGAGGCGATCGCCGAACTGGCCGGCCAGGGCCTGGACGCGCGCGAGATCTTCCTGAAGATCGCGATCCAGGACGTGGCCTCGGCGTGCGACGTCATGCGGCCCGTGTACGACTCGCTCGACCACTACGACGGCTTCGTGTCGCTCGAGGTCGAGCCGTCGGTGGCGCACGACACCGACGCCACCACCGAGCAGGCCAAGGAGCTGTGGAAGGAGGTCGGCCGCCCGAACGTGATGATCAAGATCCCGGGCACCACCGAGGGCGTCCAGGCGATCGAGGACGCCACCTCGGCCGGCGTCAACGTGAACGTGACGCTGTTGTTCAGCGTGGAGTCCTACGAGAACATCGCGGAGGCCTATATCCGGGGCATGGAGCGGCGCATGGCCGACGGCGAGAGCCTCGACGTGCACTCGGTCGCGAGCTTCTTCGTCTCGCGCGTGGACAGCGAGGTGGACAAGCGGCTGAAGGATCTCGACCGCGAGGATCTGCGCGGGCAGGCGGCCATCGCCAATGCCCAAGCGGCCTACCAGAGCTTCAAGAAGCTCTTCCACGGCGAGCGGTTCGCAGAGCTGAAGGCGGCCGGGGCACCGGTCCAGCGTCCGCTGTGGGCCTCGACGGGCGTGAAGGATCCCGAGTACCCCGACACCAAGTACGTCGACGGCCTGGTGGCGCCCGAGACGGTGAACACCATGCCGATGGACACGCTGAAGGCCGCGGCCGAGCAATCCTCGTTCGACGGCAACACCGCCGATCAGGATCCGTCGGAGGCGCTGAAGGCGCTGGCCGACGCGGGCATCGACATGACCGACGTGACCCTGAAGCTGCTCGACGACGGCATCGACAAGTTCGCCGAGCCCTTCGACAAGCTGATCGCCGGTATTGAGAAGCAGATGGACAAGGCCGGCAAGAGCGCGTGAGTGACCATCCCGGCAGCATCGGGGTCTCGCTGTCCGACGAGCTCGGCGAGGCGGTGGCCGCCCGGGTCGAGGAGGCAGACAACGCCGGTGTGGTCAACCGGATCTGGGAGGGCGACGAGGAGCTGTGGGGCGGACCCGGTCCC
>JBBRYO010000049.1:0-17742 GCA_038237595.1 Candidatus Limnocylindrales bacterium
CGCGCGCCGTGCTCTTCCTCGGCCGAATCGAGGACCCGTCGGCCACGACGTAGTCGGTGGGCCCACACCAGTCGATCGGACGCGGCCCGTGGACGTCAGGCCATTACGCAACCATGGAATTCGCGAGAAGGGCAGCGCGCCGCAGGACGTCGTCGAGCATGGCGGGCGTGAGCTTGCGGGTGAAGGTGTTCTGCTGGCTCGGGTGGAAGCTGCCCACGACTGCGTACGGTCCGATCCATGCCTCGGCTCCGTGCCCGAACCTGGGGATTGGCGCCATTCGGTGGCCAAGCGCGGCGAGCGCCCGCAGGACGCCGTCCCACCCGAAGGCGCCGAGGGCGGCGATGACGCACAGCTCATCAAGCGCCTCGATCTCGCGAACGAGGTAGGGCAGGCATGCGTCGCGCTCTCCGGGAGTGGGCCGGTTGGCAGGCGGCGCGCAGCGGTTCACCGCGGCCAGGTACAGGCCGTTCAGTCGGAGTCTGTCCACCGCCGAATCGGACGTCGGCTGGTTGGCGAACCCGGCCCGGTGCAATGCCGCGAACAGGAAGTCTCCGGAGCGATCGCCGGTGAAGACGCGGCCCGTGCGGTTGCCGCCGTGTGCGGCGGGCGCGAGGCCCACCACCAGCACGCGAGCGGCAGGGTCCCCGAAACCTGGCACGGGGCGGCCCCAGTAGGGCTCCGCGGCGAAGCGGGCGATGCGCTCACGCGCGACGGTTTCGCACCACTCCACTAGACGGGGACATCGCCGGCAGACTACGACCTCGGCCGTGATGCCAGTGAGCCGATTCGGACCCGTCACGACTGGCGGGCGGGCTCCTCTGGGTCGGGGGCGGCAGCATCGGTCTCGGCCGCAGCATCGGTCTCTGCGGCAGCATCGGGCTCGGCGGCGGCGACGTCCACGGCTGGCCCGGCTTCGTCGCCATGGGTCGAGGCGCTCGCAGCGTCGGCCACCAACCCGGAGCCAGGCTCGAGACTTGCGGCGGGCAGCACAAGCTTGACCCGGTAGGCCGATGCCTCCACCGCTCGTGAAAGGGCGGCTCGTTCCTCGAACGCGCTAGGGAAGCCGGCCACGGCATCGCGTGCCGCCAGCGCGTCGAGCAGCTCGACGTATGCCTCGCGATTGACGTATTCGACGCCGCCATGCGAGTTCCAGCCTGCGGCCGCTCGAACGGCCGGTTCCTCGAACCAGGCGTCCGGCGCGCCCGACTCGATCTCCGCGGCTACGCGAATGGCACCCGGCTCGAGCGCGAGCAGCGCCCGCACGAGCTCGACCGAGCGCCATACGACAAGACCCTCGAGACCGATCGCCTGCATCGCCGACCCGAGCGCACGGTCGACCGCCCAGCCCTCGAAGGAACCAGGGTCCGCGCGTCCTCCCGCGGCGGCCCGGGCCAGGCGCGCCAGAGCGGCGCCCTGCGCCCAGCCGTGCAGGAGGCTCCAGCGCTCGCGGTGGGGTCCAAGCCAATCGGCCAGCGCACGGGCGTCGCGGTCCTCCGCGCCCTGCGCTCGACCCGCGCGCACGGCTCGCGCCATGGCCAGCAGCCGCTCCTCCAGCTCGTCGGCCGCCGCCTCAGCCTTGCCCTCGACGCCGGCCGCGGCGGCGACATCACTGAGCGCGGCACGTTCCGCTTCCGCGACCGCTCGCACGGCGACATCGCCTGCCCCCGGGTCCCTGGCCAGCGCCGCTCCGGGCAAGCGGCGAACATCCCCGGCGGCCATGAACGCAGCCACGGCTTCCACGACAGGCTCGAGACGCTGCTCGCTGAGTGCCTCGTGCACGTTCGGGACTCCGCTCAGCCCGATCCGCCAGGCCAGTCGCGCCCACTCGCGATCGCGGCCGTCGGCCACGGTCTCGAACGACAGGAAGGCGTGGCACTTGTACCCGCTCAGCTCGATCTCGAAGCCCCGGGCGTGCAGGTCGTGCCCGTTGCGCAGGTACTCGAGGCCAGAGCGCGCGTCGCGCAGGATCAGCCAGCCATCGCCGTCATCGCCGACCCCAAGCGCCCCAGCGACGCCACTGACCCAGCCGCGCGTCCCGTCATAGCCGTTGTTGTAGACGATCAGCGAACGCGAGTCCCCGCTGCCATTGGAGTACGCGAAGACGTTCTCGTTGGGTGAACCGTCGCCGATATCGAAGTCGTGGAGGCGGAAGTCCTGTGCCCCGGCGAAGCGCCAGCGCTGCCGCAGCAGCGGGAAGAGCTCCCGCTCGTGCCGCGCCATAAGCGCCTCGTCGGGCGTCTCGTTCAGCGTGGCGCGGCGGAACTCCATGCCGTACTTCTCGCGGAAGCCCTCGATCTGGCCGTGACCCAGCATCGGCAGCCCGGGCAGGGTTGCCAGGAGCGTGGCCACGCCGAAGTACTTGTCGCCGTCGCCGAACTGGTCGATCGCCGTGCGCTCGTCGGGGTTGTTCATGAAGTTGACGTAGCGCTTGAGGATCTCGGGGTCGAAGGCCAGGGTCTCGCGGATGACCGTGTGGTACTCGGCGTTGCGTTCGTCGCGCAGCATGTGCATGAAGGCGCTGTTGTAGACGCGGTGCATGCCGAGCGTCCTGACGAAGTAGCCCTCCATCATCCAGAAGGCCTCGGCCAGCAGCAGCGTGTCGGGTGCCTCGACCGCGACCCGATCGACGACCTCCCGCCAGAACTCGCTGGGCATGTGCGCGTCGAACTCTTCCTGGGTCATGGCGTACTCGGCGCGCGACGGGATCGCGCCGCCCTGGCCCGGCAACGGGTACCAGAGCCGCTGCACGTGGCGCTTGGCCAGCGTCATGGCGGCGTCGAAGCGGATGATCGGGAAGCGCCGCGCAACCGCGAGGATCGTCTGGATGACCGCCTCGCGGACATTGCCCTTGAGGTAGTCGAGCTGTGCGGTGTCATTCCAGGGGAATGAGGTCCCGTCGTTGCCGTGGTAGATGAAGCGTTCCTGGCCGCTCCAGCGGTCGACGCGCCGGAAGACCACGGCGGCGTCAGAGTCGTCGAAGTAGTGGTCGTCGATGTAGATGCCGACGCGCTCGTCGCGGGAGAGATTGGGCCCGTTGAACGTGTATGACGGGAAGGGCGGATCGGGGCGCTGCACGAACCAGTCCGGGTGCTCGACCACCCAGCGCGAGTCGATGCCCATGTGGTTGGGCACCATGTCGCTGGCCAGGCGGAGCCCGTGGGACCAGGCACGATCGCGCAGGCTCATGTAGGCGGCCTCGCCGCCGAGATCCTCCGCGATGCGGTAGTCCATCAGCGAGTAGGCGGAGGCGACCGCCTCCGTGTTGCCGCGCAGCTGCTTGATGCGCTGCGATGCGTGGCTGCGCTCCCACAGCCCGATCAACCACAGCCCGGTGATGCCGGCCTCCCGCAGCCGGGCGAGCTCCTCGTCGGGAATGCCGTCGAGCGTCCAGATCGGCCGCCCGTAGTGTCGCGAGAGCTGGTCGAGCCAGACGTATGTGCTTTTGGCCATCAGCACGACCTCGGGCATCCAGTCGCGATCCTGGCTGAAGCCTTCCGGCTCGTCGCCCGTTCGTGCGAATCCACCGAAGCTGGGCGCTCCGCCCCCTCCGTCGCCTGCCGCACCGAACCAGCGGCGCCGGGCCGCCTCCTCTTCCTCTTGCAGAACGTCGAGCGTCAAGGTGAGCCGGGCCATCAGGTCCGGGCTGAGCACGTCCGTCCAGTTCTCCCGGATCCAGCGCAGCTGCTCGGTCAGCGAGCCCGGCGCGACGCGGCCTGGCATCAGGAGGCGCTCGACGAGATCCTCGCCCCCGGGATCCGACAGGGCCCGGCGCGCAAACGCCTCGCGCAGTCCCTCGACTACGCTCTCGTAATCCGACGTGGCCTCAAGCACGCGGTCGTCAAACAGCTCCTGGTAGCCCATGAAGGCCGGGTTCTGGTTGGCCACCCACAGCAGCAGCAGCTCCTCGAGCGAGACCTCGCGGTTGGGGATGCCATCCGTCCGGCCGTCGAGCTGGTCCCGCGCATCGATGCTGCCGGAATACACGAGCCGGGACGGAAACGCCCGCTCAAACTGGCCGAGGGTGGCATCCAGCCGCTCGGGCTTGAGCACGGTCGCGAGCGCCTCGAGGACGTCTGCGAAACGCCCGTCGCGGAGGCGCGCCGCCGACCTCGCAACCGCCAGGTGCTGGATCTCGTGGATGAGCCCCATCGCGTCGATGTCGCCCGCCTGGACCGGTCGATCCGGTCGCGAGCCGCCTGCCGCGACCATCCGCTGAGCGAAGCGGCGGGCCGCCAGCGGATCGGCAAAGACGGCGTCGCCGCGCACGGAGAACAGCCCTTCGTCGAAGCGGTACTCGTCGCGGGCGTCGCGCGAAACACGGAAGTCCATGGGCGGCACCACGATAGCAGCGACCGGCCTGCCGTCCGTCTGCCTGCGCGGCGGATCAGGTCAGGATCGGGGCGACGAGAGCCTGGAGCGCCTTGCGGTGGCCGGTGGTGCGGTAGTCGTGCAGGGGGCTCGAGTCGAGCCGCGCGTCGGAGTCGACGCGTCCGTGGCGGCGCACGTAGACGGCCGGGTGGATGTCCCCCGTGTCGTCCGTCTCGACCGTGATCGCAACCGCGTCGGGCCCGGCGGAGTCAACGAAGTCGGCGAGGGACACGATGCCATCGTCCCGGATCGTGCCGTCGTCATCCCGTGTCACGGCGCGCGCCAGGTACGACTTCTGGTTCCACAGCTCGGGCGCGGTGGTGGCCTCGTTCAGAAGCAGGTCGACGACTTCGGCTGTCTTGACGGGCGGCCGCTCCCGCTTGACCCCGAAGCGGGCCTCAACGAGGCGCTGCACCATCAGTCGCGCGTTGTAGCGGGCGCCGTGCACGGCCCCCGAATTCGCCGGGATGCCGTACTTCTTGAGCCCGGCGACTCCCTGGCCGATCGTGCCCGCAAAGTAGATGCCCGGGGCGCCGACGCTCTCGAAATGGTTGGTCATGGTGGGCAGGCGGCTCTGTCCGAAGACGTTGACGCCGAGGTCCGGCAGGTCCAGCAGCGGGCACTGGAACCCGGTCGCGGCAATGACCTCGTCCACCTCGGCCGGGAAGGGGTCGCCGTTGTCCGACCGGCGCGTGTGCACGGTCAGCGAGCTCCCGTGGCGGTCGACCCGCTCGATCGAGGCGTTCAAGATGAACACGCCGCCGCCAAGGTTCGAGTCCTCCCAAGGCTGCACGTAGCGCGCGCGCACGCCTGCCAGCGAGTGCGTGTTGACTGACAGCGTGGCTGGTCGTGGCGAGGCGAGGATGATGCGGCTGGCCTGGTGCAGCAGCCCGCTCGCGAGCTCAAAGCCCGAGTTCTGCTTGCCGATGATGAACAGCCGCTTGCCCTCGTAGGACTCAGGGGCGCGCGTGTCGACGTAATGCGCGACATGCTGGTGACCGGGGGTCTCGGGCATCCAGGGCTCGGCCACGCCGACCGCGAAGATGACCGCCTGCGCCCGGTAGTCGCCGTCGCTGGTATGCAGCACGAAACGATCTCCGTCTCGCGCCGTGCCCTCCCAGCGCGTGTCGTGCCGGACCCGTACGCCGGTGCGCTCCGCGAAGGTGCGGATGCCGAGCTCCATCTCCGGGCGTGAGGGAAACTCCGACGTGCCGTCCATCAGGCCCGGCATCACGGCGCGGTTCTCAGGCTCCACCGCGATCAGGCTGTTCCAGTCGTACCACTCGTACTCGCGCGTGCGCTGGTCGTAGAGCACGTGCGGCTTGGTCCAGCTGAGGAGGCGCTGGAAGAACGGGAAGCGTCGGAACATGCCGCCCGGCGATGGGTCGGCCGAGATCACGGCGTGCTCGATCCCGAGGCGGCTGAGCGAGTAGGCCGCCTGGATTCCGCCGGGCCCGCTGCCCACGACCACGACGGGATAGTCGCCGGGAGGGAACGGCCGCTCGACCTCGGGGGTCATGCCAGGGGCTCCATGAAGGCGTTCAGCTCCGCAGGCGGTTCGCGTTGCGCAGCCGCCGCGCGACCGACTGGAGCATCCGGAACATCACGGGTGGGTACCGCTCGAGGAAACCCTTGAGATCGGGGCCGGCGAGGTGCAGCACGTGGAGCTCGCCGATTGCCACCACGTCCGCCACGGGTGGCTCCCCGAGGAGCAGCGACATCTCGCCGAAGAAGTCGCCCTTGCTCAGCTTTGCACGATCCTCCCCGTCGATGCGCACGGTCACATCGCCCTCGAGGATCACGTAGAAACCGCTCCCCTGGAAGCCCTGGCGCAGGATCCGCTGCCCGGGCGGGAAGGATTCCTCGCTGAAGATGTGCGCGACTGCTCGCAGCTGCGGCCGTTGCAGGTCCGCAAAGAGCGACAGGCTGGCGAGTTCGTCGACGACCTCCTCGGAGTTCACGAGTCAAGCCTCCGTGCGTTAGTGACGATGCTCATCGCGGGCCGCGCGCAGCCGAAGCGCCAGCGCCCGCAACAGGTTCAGGGCAAGCTTCGGATCGCGCTCGATCTCTGCGATGAGATCCCACGATGCGAGCGCCAGGCAGGTGGTCGGCTCCTGGGCGATCACGCTCGCGAGGCGCGGCATCTGGTCGATGACCGACAGCTCGCCGAAGAACTCGCCCGGACCGAGCTCGGCCGCCACCTGGTCGCCCTTCACGACGCGCGCCCGGCCCGCGATGACGATGTAGAGCCCGTTGCCGATGATGCCCTGGGTGACGATGTGATGGGCCGCTGGGAACTCGATCTCACCGGAGCGCTCGGCGACGCGCCGCAGCGCATCCGGGGGCAGGCCCTGGAACAGCTCGACGTGTTCGAGCCAGGCCATCTTCTCATCGGTCGTCAGGGCCATCTGGGCAAGCTTCCTGCGGTCGCGTGGGTGCTCACCTTAGCAAGGAGTCGGGCTTCGGTGCGGCCATGCGCGGGCGGCCCTGAGGGCGCGGGCCGAGCTGCGGTCGAGCCCCCGATGCCATGCAGTACTCTTCGCGGCCGTTCGGATCGCAGAAGGGGTGAGATGTCGCGCGTTCAGAGGTTGCCCGCGTCGCTCGTGCTGATCATCGGCCTGGTGCTGCTGCTGCCGTCGGCGGCCGTCGGCGGCGGCCCGACCGACCGGCTGCCCGACCTGGTGATGGCACGACCGCAGGATTTCCATCTCAAGGTCGTGGGCGGGCAGAAGATCCTCGAGTTCAGCACCATCATCGTGAACGCGGGCGTCGGGCCGCTGGAGGTCCACGGCACCCGCAAGACAGACTGCCCCAGCCCGCCCCTGCGACAAGATGACCACGGAGCAGTTCATTCGCCGCAGCGACGGTTCGTGGCGCCACGTCCCGACGGCCGCCGAGCAGCGGCTATGCGAACGGCGACGGCCACCATCACTGGCACGTCATCGACATGGAGCGCTTCGAGCTGTTCCCGATGGACGCACCGTTTGCCGACGGTCTGGTGACCGGGCACAAGTACGGCTATTGCTTTTTCGATGGGGAGCATCGCCGGCCAGGCCTTGCGGGCACGCCCAGGGTCCCGCACTACTCCTTCTGGGACTGCGGCATGCCGGACAGCCAGTCCACGAGGGTCGGCCTGTCAGTCGGCTGGGGCGACATCTACCTTCTCGAGACGAAGGACTCGAACAACCAGGCGTGGGCAAGGGTCAGCATCGGGGGCGGCACCGTCCACGTTGGTGCGCACGTCAGGAGCGCCTGCAGCGGGCAGCTCCCGTATTGACCCGCTAGTCGCCGGTGTGACCGCCGCCGCGGATCTCGAACTCCCGAAACCGGCCGGTCGAAGGCAGGTGGTGCACCTGGACACTGGAGACGACGGCGCCCGGTGGCCCGCGACGAACCGCGGAGACGAGCGCCTCAAGCGCCTGGGACGACCCCTCCGCGACCAGCTCGACGGCACCGTCTGACCGGTTCGCGACCCAGCCGCGTACATCCAGGCGTGCCGCGGCGCGCCACACGAACCAGCGGAAGCCGACGCCCTGCACCACGCCCTCGACCGTGGCTTCGATGCGGGCGGCTTCCCCCGACGACGGCGCGTCGCTCATGCCGCGCGCACCCCCCGGGGCCAGGCGAGCATCAGCGCATCGAGCACGAGCTCGGGGTTGGCGTACTCCTCGATGGCCGCCCCCAGCCCGTCCAGTCGCTCCAGGAAGACGACGAGGGCCGCGGAATCGACGCCGGCGGCAGCCGCTTCGAGGTCCTCGAGCATGTCGAGCTGCCTGACTTCGCCACGCCCTCCGTTTGCCACCACGGCCAGGTCGCGACCGACGTCACGCCACGCGGCGATGACGCGGAGCACGGCGCGGCGTCGTTCCGCCGGCTGGGGCCGAGACGACGCCGGCGTGGTGGAGCGGCCGGGCGCCCTGGACCGGGTTGCCGGCGTCGACCCAGCGTGGCCAGCCTCCCCGTCGGCGGCGGGGTTCGCGCGGGCCGCTGCGTCCAGGGCCGCGCCGGCGGCGACGACATCGGCCACGGCCGCGAGGCGGGCACGGCGGTCGGCGGCCAAAAGGTCAAGCAGCTGCCGCGCCAGCCCGGCCTGCACGATCGCGGACTCGGGCTGCGCCGACAGGGCGATCGCAATGCCCGGGCGGCCGTCGGCGGCAACGGCCAACGCAGTCGCGCGGCCCGGGTCCGCGAGGCCGCGCTCGCGGAGCAGCTCCACGATCACCGGCGCCGGCACGGGTCCCAGCCGGAGCCGCGCCGTTCGGCTTACGACCGTTGGCAGGAGCGTGGCCGCGTCGTCGGCCGCAAGGACGATGCAGGCGGCCCCGACCGGCTCCTCGAGGACCTTCAGGAGGGCGTTCTGGGCGTCCGGGTTGAGCCGGTGCGCGTCCTCGATGAGCGCCACCCGGATGCGGCCCTCCATCGGGAGCAGCGCCAGCTCGGCGGTCAGCGCCTGAACGGCGCCGAGACGGATCTGGTCGCCGGCACCCTCCGGTGCGAGCCGGTGCAGGTCGGGATGGTTGCCATGCTCGACCTTGCGGCAGGCCGCGCAGGTCCGGCACGGTCGTGCCGCGGGATCGGCATCCAGGCACAGGAGGCCAGCCGCAAGGTCGAGCGCCAGAGTGGTCTTGCCCGAGCCATCGGGCCCGACCAGCAGCAGCGCATGAGGCGGCCGCTCGCGCTCGATGGAACGCCGCACCGCGGCCACGGCAACGGGGTGGCCGCGGGTGAGCATGCGTGCCATGCCCTTGGCGAGGCGAGCCTCTCAGGCCTCAGAGGCGTCTCCGGATGCCGGCTTCCGAGCAGCCCCCGTCGCGCGCGCGGCGCGGCGCTTCGGCTTCGCCTCGTCCGCAGCGGCGGGGGCCCCTGCGACTGAATCGGCCGCGGCGCCGGTCGTGCGGCGCGTTGCCGTCCGACGGGGCTTTGCGCCCGGCGCCTCAGCGGATCCCGAAGCGGACGCTCCGGCGTCTGCCGCGCCTGCCGCGGGCCGTCCTCGACGAGCCTTCGGCGCGGACGTTCCGGCCTCGGCTGCGGGAGCTGCCTCGGGCGTTGCCGATGCAGCCGACCGAGCGGCCGGGTTGCGAGCCGCCGTTCTGCGGCGGGGAGCGGCCGTCTCGGCGGGAGCGGCCTCAACCGGGGCCGCCTCCGACGCTTGCGTCGACGCCTCCGACGCTGACGCGCCGGCCGATGCCGTCGCACCGCGCGGCGCTCGCGAGGATGGGGCACGGCCACGGGCAGGCCTTTCGCTCACGGGAGCCGCAGTCGGGGCTGCGCTCTCACGGACGGGTGCCGCTGGAGCCTGGCGACGCGCCAGCTCCGCGCGGAGCATCTCCTGGACCTCGGGCGGTACCTCGCTCCACGGCTCGGACGATGCCGGTCGGTTCGGTCGCTCGATCTCGCGGGAAGGCTCCACGTAGGACGGCCGAGGCCTGGCCTGCTGCGGCGGCTGGGGACGCGGTCCGCGGTTGCCGCCCATCGGTGCACGGTTGCCGCCCATCGGGGCGCGGTTGCGATCCGGCGTGCGAGACATCCCGCCCCCGCCACCCCCGCCACCGAACGCGCTCGTTCCGGAGCGACCGTAGCGCACGCTATCGACGGCCGACTGGTAGCCAGCCCCTCCGCGGCGTCCCTGCTGCGGGCGCCCCATGCGGTTGCCGCCGCCCCGATTGCGGTTCTGCCCCTGCTGGCGCCGTTCGGCGAGCAGGTACTCCGGGATCTCCGGCTCATCCTCGAGATCCTCATCCTCGAGATCGTCCACGGTGCTGGGCGTCGCGCCGACCGGTGTGCTCGGCACTCCGATCTGCGAATCCCACACCGAACCGAAGGTCGAGTGCTGCGGCAGCGGTGCGATCTCCTCGTCCAGATACTCCTCGTCGTCAATGGCGGATTCGCCGGTGGATTCGCCGGTGGATTCGCCGACGCTGCCGACGCTTTCGCCGACGGCCTGGATCTCGGACTCCGACTCCGGTCGACGACCTCGGCCTCGGCCCCGGCCGCCGCGGCGCCGTCGCCGGCGCCGGCCATCGGCGTCGAGCAACCCGGCCTCGTCCTGGCCCTGCTCCGCGAGGATCTCCGCCGCGACCTCCTCGAGGTCGAGCGGCTCCTCGCCGTCGTCACCGACGGCTCGGGAAAGCTTCTCTCCGGGCAGCACGATCAGGTTGCCGGGCATGCTGCTGGCAGCGTCGGCACCGGCCGCGACTGGGATCCGGCCGCCGCGCTCCTCACGCTCGGGCCGTTCCGCCACACGCCGTCCACCGCGCCGCCTGCGCGCGCCGCCCTCGGTCTCCTTGTCGGGGACCTCGGTCATGGACAGATCGTCCTCGGCCGCCACGCGGCGTCCGCTGCGGGCGCCCTTCTCGACGCGTGCGATCTGGGTGATGTCGGTGAAGACGTCCGCGACCTCGATGAGGTCGGAACTGGTGTTGCCGCGGAAGCTGATGACCTCGCAGCGGACGCCGAGCTGCTGCACGGCCCGGATGGCCGGCGCAAAGTCTCCGTCGCCCGAGACGACCACGGCGATGTCGATGTGCTGGGCGATTCGCATCATGTCGACGACCAGCTCGATGTCCAGGTTGGCCTTGATCCGCCCGTCGCCGTACTTGCGGATGTCCTTGCTCACGACCTTGTAGCCGGAGCGGGCCAGGAAGGAATGGAACTGGCGCTGGTTTTCGTTTTCCGGGTCCAGCCCGGTATAGGCATACGCGCGAACGAAATCTCGCCCGGCGGTCGCCGACTTCAGCAACGTGACGTAATCAATGTCCACGCCGGCCGCTTTGGCCGCGTAGAAGATGTTGGCCACGTCAACGAAGACGGCTACGTTCTTGCTCACGCAGGACTCCTGTTTGGTTGTGGACCCGCGTTCTCGCGGGTCGATTCGATGGCGCCAATGGGCGCCGCAGCGGCGCGCCGAGCGCCGCGTCCGCCGGTGGATAGGTCGCTCACCGCTCGCCTAGTGCTGGATCGCACCGGCAACGACCTCGAGGGCCAGGCGGGGATGGCGCTGGGAAAAGCCCCATCCGATCCAGCGTTCCGTGTCGCCGGCGTCGGCCTCTGGCTCCGCTTCGACCAGCACACAGCTCTTGTTGCTGGCTGAGCGCAGGACCTCGGAGAGCAAACTTCGAACGATTCGCTCCGCGTCCGGGGCGGGACTGGCAGCCAGGAGATCGATCACTCCCACCAGCCCGCCGTGGCGGACCGATGGCCGGAGGGCAAGCATCGCGGCCCCGACGACCTCACGGCCGTTGAGGGCAACGATGATCGTGGCGTTCGGAAGGTAGACCAGCTGGCGGAGCAGGTCGGCCACCGTGGATGGAACCCGGTCAGCGTCCTGCGGCGCACCGTCGGGCGCGAGCAGGGCAGTGATCCGGTCGACATCCGTCACTCGTGCGTCACGGACCTGGAGTTCCACGACCGTTGGCGATCCCCTGTGGGTGAGCTGGCGCGCTTCACGGAGCGAGCCTGTCACGTCTCGTACGGGAGGAGCAGCTGAACCCGAAGGGCCGCCACCCCTTTCGCCGGTTCGACCGGCGTCTACCGGGGCCCCGGATGCGCCGCACCGGGTGGTCCGTCCGGCTCCGAGGAGCCGTTGACCGCACACGCCGGGGCGCTCGGGACGTCTTGCATTCGAGACGCTCGTCGCTATGATACGGCATCGCGTCGTGTATGGGACGCCGCGGATTGTCCGTGCATCTGCCGGATCAGCATCACGCAGGGGAAGAGGGGTCCCACAAGCCGGCCCGGTGGTCTCCGCCTGAGGGCGGCGCCGCCCCCGATTGCTTTCCGCCAATGCCTCGGACGAGGAGGTCCGCAGGTCCGCTGTCGATCAAAGGATCGCGTCGACGCGAAGGAACAAGGAGGAGATCAAAGCACATGAAGCTGAGTAGACTCGGCGTAACAAGCGTTGCGGCGCTGCTCGTCGCAGCAGCGTGCAGCAGCTCACCGGCGGCTCCAGCAAGCCAGGCCCCGGGTGCCAGCCAGCCTGCCGGCAGCCAGCCCGCTGGCGGGTTGGCCATCAAGGTCGGAATCGAGCTGCCGATGACCGGCGGTGAGGCGCCCAACGGCGTTCCCACGGCCAACGGCGTGGCTCTGGCGGTGGCCAAGCTCCAGGTGCCAGGCTTCACCATCACCATCGACCAGCAGGACGACGCCCTGAACGGCAAGCATGATGCGCCCACCGGCGCGGCAAACATGCAGAAACTGGCCAACGACCCGCAGGTCCTCTTCGTTGTCGGCCCGTACAACTCGAGCGTCGCGCAGGCCGAGATCCCGGTCAGCAACGCTGCCGGTCTGATGCAGTGCAGCCCGGCCAACACGGCGGTCCAGCTGACCAAGCCGTGGGGTACCGCCAAGCCGACTGACCTGCGGCCAACGCACCCGGACAAGATTGCCTACGTGCGCCTCGCGGCGACCGACGACATCCAGGGCGCCGGCGGCGCCGATATTGCGTACACGATCGCCGGCAAGAAGACCGTGTACGTCGCCGACGACACGCAGACTTACGGGAAGGGAATCGCCGATTCCTTCTCGGATGCCTACACGAAGCTGGGCGGCAAGCTCGTCGGGACGCGCGACGGCATCCCGGACAGCACGACGGACTTCACCAGCTACGTGACGAAGCTAAAGGGCCTCAACCCCGAGTACGTGTACTACGGCGGCGTGACCACCTCGGGCATCGGCATCTTCCGAAGCCAGATGGCCTCACAGGGGCTCCAGACGATCAGCTTCGGTGGGGGCGACGGTATCAACGACGGCTCGGCCGCGACAAAGAGCTCGTTCCTGCAGATCGCCGGACCGGACGGCGACCTGAACACGTACAGCACCGTCGCGGCGATTCATGACATCCCCAATCCGACCGCGTTCGGGGGCGACTACAAATCCATGTTCAACACCGACCCCGGCTCTTACAGTGCACCTGCGTACGCATGCACGCAGGTGTTCCTGCAGGCACTCAAGGCGGTCGGTGCCGGAGTCACCGATCTCGCTCAGCTGCGCGAGAAGGTCCGCGCCTACGTTGCCGACTCGTCGCACAGCTACGACACCGTCCTTGGCACCTTCACGATCGATTCCAATGGCGACACCAGCCAGCACGTCATCTCGTACTACCAGTTCGATCCGACGACAAAGGACTGGAAGTTCCTCCAGCAGCGAGACTTCACGGCCAACCCGATCAAGTAGGCGACTACTTGGAATTTCGGCGGTACACCACCCCGTCGGGCGGCGGCCAAAGGGTGCTCCGGCCGACGCTGCATCGGGAGCCAAGGTGATTCCCTGATGACTGCAAGCACCAGGACGATCACCATGCCGCGCTTGCCCAGCGCGAGATGGCGTGCGCCTCTGGGCACAATCGTTGCGCTTGTCCTGAGTTACCTCGTCATCGCGAACGGGGCAGGAGCCCAGGCCCAGGAGCAGTTCATCAACGCCCTGACCATCGGCGCGTTGTATGCCCTGATCGCCTTGGGCTACACGATGGTCTACGGGATCATCGAGCTGATCAACTTCGCCCATGGCGAGATCTTCATGTGCGGCTCGTTCGTGGCGTGGGGGATGATCAGCACCTTCGGCTTCACAGGCGCCATCACCGACCTCGGCGTGCTTGCTGTCGTGCTCGTAGCCGTCTTCCTGGTGTCCATGGTGGTGATGGGCATCGTGGGTGTGATCATCGAACGCTTCGCCTACCGGAGGCTCCGCAACGCGCCTCGGCTCGCGCCACTCATCACGGCCATCGGAGTGAGCTTCATCCTCCAGAACATCGTGTTCGTTGGCATCAGCAATTCGATCGTTACGGTGCCCAAGTTGATCCCGTTCACCGCCCTTTCGATCGGGCCGGTGGAGATCCGGGAGATCAACCTGTTCGTGATCGTGCTCGCGGTGGCACTCATGATCGCGCTCCAGCTCTTCATCACTCGAACGCGGCTCGGAACGGCCATGCGGTCGACGGCCATGGATCGCGAGGCCGCCCAACTGATGGGCGTCGATATCAACCGCACCATCGCGATCACGTTCTTCATCGGGTCGGCGCTGGCAGGCGCCGCGGGTGTCGTACAGACCCAGTACCTGGGCAACACGAACTTCCAGGTCGGCTTCCAGGCAGGGCTGAAATCGTTCACGGCCGCGGTGCTGGGCGGCATCGGCAACACAACCGGGGCCGCCATCGGCGGGTTCGTCATCGGCTTCCTCGAGGTCATCAGCTCGGTATATGGCTACGGTCGCTGGAGTGAGGCCGTCGTGTTCTCCACCCTCGTCCTGGTCCTGATCTTCCGACCCACCGGGATCCTGGACCAGCAGCTGGCAGATCGGGCATGACCACATTCCTCGATGGCACGCGCGCGTTCCTGCGCGGCCACCAATCGCTGACAATCATCATCAGCGCGGCGATCGTTCTGTTCGTGCTGCCGGTGGTCGCGACCTTCCCGCCGTTCAGCGGATTCGGCGTCCAGAAGGACTGGGTCGGGGGGTTCGCCGACGCCGGCGTGTTCGTCCTGCTGGCGGTCGGTCTGAACGTGGTCGTCGGCCTTGCCGGGCTGCTGGACCTCGGGTACGCCGCCTTCTTCGCGATTGGCGCCTATACCTATGCGTATGGCGCCTCGAGCTCGAACCCGGTGTTCGGCGGCCTCCACATCCCCTTCTGGATCATGCTCATCGTGGGGGCCGGCGTGGCTGCCATCTTCGGCCTGCTGCTCGGGGCACCGACGCTGCGCCTGCGTGGAGACTACCTCGCGATCGTGACACTCGGCTTCGGCGAGATTGTGCCGGTCGTCATCCTCAATGCCGACACCTACACGAAAGGCACCAATGGGATAACCGGGCTTGACCAGCCGAACCTGTACGGGCTACTCGGAATCAACAGCTTCGGATTTCAGAACCCGTACCTCTACTTCGTCACGGTCGTCGCGATCATCACCATCGCCTTCATCTTCCTGCAACGACTCCAGGACTCGCGGATCGGTCGCGCCTGGGTCGCCGTGCGGGAAGATGAGCTCGCAGCCGCCAGCATGGGTATCAACACGGTCACGACCAAGCTGCTGGCGTTCGCGATCGGTGCGACGACGTCGGGACTCGGTGGCGCCTTCTACGCCTCGAAGTTGGGAATCGTGTCGCCAGACCAGTTTGGGTTCACCGTATCGTTCACGGTCCTCGCGATGGTCGTGCTGGGTGGCATGGGCAACATCTGGGGAGTCGCAGCTGGCGCCTTCGTCATCTACGAGATCCAGCACACCGGCCTCAAGCAGCTCGGCTCCTTCGTCCAGGGCCTGCACCTTCCCGTCCTGGTACTCGGGCCCTTGAAGATCGACCTCGCATCGATCAACTTCATCAACTACCAGTACCTGCTCTACGGCCTGGCCCTCGTTGCAATGATGCTGCTGCGACCTGAGGGTCTGTTCCCCAGCCGGAGACGGCGCCTCGAGCTGCACGAGGACACCGACGAGGTCGCCGAATTCATCTCCGGAGAGGTACTCGAGCCGTGACCGACCAGGCAGAGACGCTCGAACCATCGAGCGGCTCGCCGATCCTCGTAGCCCGCCGCATCACGAAGCGTTTCGGCGGCCTGATTGCGGTGCGCGAGGTCGACTTTCAGATCCCGGCTGGCTCGATCGTCAGCCTCATCGGCCCGAACGGCGCCGGCAAGACGACGTTCTTCAACATTGTCGCCGGGCTCCTGGAACCGACTACCGGGGCCATCGACTTCATGTCCGACCGCATCGTGGCTCGCCAGGTCAGGGCCTGGGCAGAGCCGTTCTTCTGGTTCATCCCGCCGCTCCTCGTCGCCCTTGTAGCGGGTGTTCTCTTCCTCGCCAACCAGTCGATCGCCGGGGCGGTCGTGGCGCTGGTGGCGATCGCGTCCTTGATTTCATTGCTCCTGATCGCGGTGATCCGGCCTCGCTGGTACATCGTTCTGCTGACTCGGGCGGGCATCTTCAAGAGCGCACGCCCGAACGAGATTGTGGCGCTTGGGATCGGGCGCACGTTCCAGAACATTCGCCTCTTCGCGAACATGACCGCCCTGGAGAACGTGCTTGTCGGCATGCACAGCCACATGCGGGCTACGCTGATCGATGCCGCGCTGCGGCTCGGCCGGCATCGTACGGAGGAAGTGGCGTCGCGCGAGGATGGCCGCAAGTGGCTCGAGTATGTGGGCCTCCGACGCCGCGAGAGCGTGGTTGCGCGGAACCTGCCCTATGGCGACCAGCGCCGGCTCGAGATTGCGCGCGCGCTGGCCACCCGCCCGAAGCTGCTGCTGCTGGACGAGCCGACGGCCGGTATGAATCCGGTGGAGACGGGCGAAATGACCGCCCTGATCAGCCGCATCCGCTCGGAGCTCGGTATCACGATCCTCCTGATCGAGCACGATATGCGCGTCGTCATGGGGGTCAGCGACCGCGTGACGGTTCTCGACCATGGCGAGAAGATCGCCGAGGGCCCGCCCGAGGTCGTGCGCAACGACCCCAAGGTCATCGAAGCGTACCTGGGAGCCCCAGCGCAATGACAGTCGCCGTGCCGGCCCCGATCACGAGCCCGAATGCCGAAGCGAACGGGCCGCTCCTCCGATTGCGCGGGGTCAACACCTACTACGGCAGCATCCACGCACTCCAGGGGATCGACATCGAGGTGCAACGTGACGAGATCGTCACGTTGCTCGGCTCCAACGGTGCAGGCAAGACCACGACGCTGAAGACGATCAGCGGACTGCTGCACCCGCGCGAAGGCAGCGTTGAGTTCGATGGTCGCGATGTGACCCACACTCCCGCCCACGAGCTCGTCCCTGCCGGCATCGCGCACGCACCCGAGGGTCGGCGCATCTTCTCGCGGCTGACCGTGCGCGAGAACCTGCTCATGGGCGGCTTCACTCGCACGGCTCCGGAGCGTGCCGAGGACATGGAACGTGCCCTCACCTTGTTTCCGCGGCTGCGCGAACGCCTCGACCAGAAGGGCGGATCGCTATCCGGTGGCGAGCAGCAGATGCTCGCCATCGGGCGGGCTCTCATGTCACGGCCGCGTCTTTTGCTCCTGGACGAGCCGTCCCTCGGATTGGCGCCAATCCTTGTCCAACAGATATTCGAGTTGATCACGCAGATCAACAAGCTCGGCACGACGATCCTGCTGGTCGAGCAGAACGCCCTCCAGGCGCTGGCGGTCGCCCACCGTGGATACGTCCTCCAGACCGGGAAGATCATCCTGTCGGACACCGCCACCGGGCTGGCAAACAACCCCGATGTGCGGCGGGCCTACCTGGGCGAGATCTAGCCCAACGACTACGATGTGGAGGCCTGCCGCGCCGGCAGGTTGCTACCACGGAGCACATCCCGCGTGCAAGACAGCGCAGGGCCCGTCCGAACCCAACCGATCGGGAGTTCCAATCGGGTCCTTGTCGTACTCGCC
>JBBRYO010000050.1:0-17246 GCA_038237595.1 Candidatus Limnocylindrales bacterium
ACCTACATCACCACCGTGCTGACGGTCGGCGGGCGCTACGTCTGCGGGGATCCCAACAGCATCATGCCGGTATGGTTGCAACCGGGCGGCCCGCTCAACTACCGCCAGGTCGAGGAGCTGGTGGCATGGCTGACCGCCAGCAAGGACACCACCTTCACGTACCTGCCTGCCACCAGTGAGCTCGGCGGACCTGCCCCGACCCCGGTCACGGTCAGCGGTTGGCGCGACCCGGGCTTCAGCCCGCCGCCGGGAGCCTCACCGCCGCCCGCCTGCTGGCGCAACCCGAGCGGCACGATCGGTGGGGGCGGCGGTGGCGGCGGCACCCAGGCCAGCGCCGCGCCGATCACGAGCCCCGGCACCGCGGCGAGCCCACGCGTCATCCCGCTCGTCGAGACGGCCACCATCACCATCACCGATGCCTCCGGCAACCCTGTCACAGCGGTGCCGGTCAAGGCCGGCGAGACCGTCGAGTTCGACGTCGACAACAAGGCCGGCTTCGCCCACAACTTCTACATCGGGGCGGCGAGCGACCTCCAGAGCGCGAACACCGCCAACCTGAAGGGCGTGCCCGAGTTCACGAGCGGCGTCCAGAAGGTGACCTATACGGTGCCCACCACCGGCACGCTCCAGTTCGCGTGCATCGTCCCCGGCCACTACCAGACGATGCACGCCGATCTCGTGATCCAGCCCTAACCGAGCAGGAGAGGAAGCGACTTGGCCGAACAGGCACTGCCGCCGGGCGCCATCCGCCGTCGAGCCGTCTTCGGCCTGCTCGATGCGGACGGCTGGAGCTGGGCCGGTATCAAGGCCACCTGGTGGTTCCTGGTGATCATCTTCCTGCTCGGGTACGTGCCCAACCTCGCCTACTACTTCACGGTCGGAAACACGATCGACGTGGGCTTCAACGCGATCTCGATCGTCAACTTCTGCGACGCGGGCAATCAGAACCTGCCTTGCCCCGCCCCCGCGGGCGCCGTCAGACCGTGGCAGCCCAACCCCGCTCAACTGACCCTGCCTGCCGCACGTTCGGGCGCCCTGGCGGTCCAGTCGGGCACGCACCTCTACCTGGTAGGTGGCACGACGGCGTCCGGCCCCTCGGCCGACGTGCTGGCCACGACTGTGAGCGCTGACGGAAACCTGGATCCCTGGGCACCCGGCCCGGCACTGCCGGAGCCACGCGCCGGCGCTGCGCTGGCGACGCTGTCCGGCGTGCCGTACATCATCGGCGGCTTCGACGCCAGCGGGAATCCCACGACCACGGTCTTTGCCGGCGTGCTCAAGGAGGGCGTCATCACCGGCTGGGCCAAGTTGGACGGGTCGAGCTCGACCGGACCGAACCTGACGCTCCCCACGGCGATCAACGACGCCGCAGCCGTGGCCGCGAGCAACGGCCTGTACGTCTTCGGGGGACGCTCGGCGAGCGGCCTGAGCCAGACGGTGTGGCACAGCAAGCTGAGCACGGCTACGCCGCCGGTTCTGGGTGCGTGGCAGGAGGTTACGGCGTTGCCGATGCCCGAGGCGCGTGCGGCTGCGACCGCGACGCTCGTCGGCAACTTCGTGTACGTCGTCGGCGGCGTTGGACCCAACGGCACCACGGATACCGTTTTCCGGCTACAACTCCAGGGCGGCGACCCGGCCATCGACTTCAACACCCATCAGCTGATCGGCTGGGCCACGCCCGTTGCCGGCCAGCCCGGCAACCTGACCGCGCCACGTGCGCACGCCACGAGCTTCACCGCGAACGGGGCGCTCTATGTCATCGGCGGGTTCGACGCTTCCAATGCGCCCCAGTCCACCAATTTCTGGGCGGTGCCCGACTCCACGATCGGCGATATCACGAAGTGGCAGGAGCTTCAGGCATCTGACCTCCCGGCCCCGCGCGCCGCGGCCGCGATTGCCCCCGTCGGGTCCGTTGCCTTCCTGATCGGTGGAGACGGACCGTCCGGCGCGGTCGACTCCACGTTCCGCGCCGGCCTTTCGCCAAAGCCCCCGTTCTTCAAGCTCGGCATGTTCGGCGCGACGATCCCCGCCCTCTCGATCAAGGGTGAGATCGGGCAGCAGCTCGGCTACATCAACGCCTTCGGGGTGGGCCTGACGAACTTCACGCTGCTGATCATTGTTGGCATCGCCTTCTCCCACAAGGCGGCCACGATGCGCATCATCGAACGCCTCTCACGGGGCCGTTTCCGCGCCCCTCGCCGGGACGAGTTCTCGGGCTGAGGGCGTCTGGTCTCGATTCGACCCGATGGGTCGGGACGAAGGTCGGGATCCGTCCGGGCAACGCACCATTCTCGATTCTCATCGCAGCACCGATGAGTTTCCGTGGGAGTCGACGTTTCACCTTCCAGAACGTCGGTAAACCAACCGATCACACCAAGGAGGAAGACTCGTGGACTGGAGTCTTGAACTCGTTGTCGTTCCCGTCAGTGACGTGGACCGCGCCAAGGCCTTCTACGTCGACCAGGTCGGCTTCAACCTGGACGTCGACCACAGCGCCGGCGAAGACTTCCGCGTCGTGCAGATGAGCCCGCCCGGTTCGGCCTGCTCGATCGCCCTGCTCAAGAAGCAGGAGATGGCACCTGGCTCGCTGCATGGGCTGCACCTGTGCGTCTCGGACATCGTTGCCGCCCGCAAGGAACTCGTTGACCGCGGCGTCGACGCGAGCGAGCTCTTCCACTTCACCGACGGCGGCCAGCAGCCCGGTCCCGATCCCGAGCGGCAGAGCTACAACTCGTTCCTGTCGTTCAAGGATCCCGACGGCAACACCTGGCTGGTCCAGGAGAAGCACGCCGCTGCGACATGACCAGGGACCAGGCTCCGGAGGTCGTATCGGCGGCCTCCGGCAGCGAGACGCAATTCACGACCCTCACCGAGAGCCATCAGCGCGAAGTGCACGTCCATTGCTACCGGACGCTCGCCTCCTACGACGACGCGGAGGACGCCGTCCAGGAGACGCTGTTGCGCGCGTGGCGGAGTCGCGACACGTTCGACGGCAGCCCGCTGTTCCGTGCCTGGCTCTACGGGATCGCTACGAACGTCTGCCTCGACATACTGCGCAAGAAATCGCGGCACCTGGCATCGATGCACTCGATGGCCGAGGTCCCCTGGCTCCAGCCCTACCCGGACGCGTTGCTCGACGAGGTCGCCCCGAGCGACGCAGAGCCGGACGCGGTCGTGGTGGAGTGGGAGACGATCGAGCTGGCCTTCCTCGCCGCCATGCAGGTTCTGCCTCCGAAGCGGCCGCCTGCGAGCCGCCGCATGGAAGCGGCCGCATCGAGCGGCGCGTCGCCTATCGGACGCGGCGCAGGGCGACCATCGTCCAAGGGCCGTCGCGCCGAACGTCGATGATCTGCGCGTCATCGAGGCGCGGCAGCTCCGAGTCGGAGAGCCGCGCCACGGCGATGGCGCCCTCGTCCAGGATCCTGGCGAGGTCGCGCAGGTCCGCGTCCGCAGCCGCTACCACGAACCGATAGGCGCCCGAGGGCAGCCTTCCCAGCTCGTCGACGGTCGCCTGGCTCCAGGCGAAACCTCCAGGCATCTGGTCCGGCGACCCCGCCCCCGAGCCTGACGGCGCGAGCCAGAGTGCCGCTCCCGCCGGTGCGCGCTCGGCACCCTCGGCGATCCAGGTCCGCCAGGGCTCTTCGGACGCCTGTCGAGCCCCGCGTCGCGTGTCAAGCTCGGCGTCGATTGCCTCGCGCAGCGGCTTGAGCGCATCGGGTAGCGCGCCCTCGGCAATGCCAAAGGCGACGGCGCCTCCCTCGAGCCAGCGCCGCAAGCGTTCGCCGGGCGCCCCCGGGCGATCGCGCTGGAGAAGCACTCCCATCGAGCGTGCGTCGCGGCTGATCGATCGCTCGAGGGCGGCGTCAAAGGGGTCCGTCGCCGACACCTTGGCGGTCTCAACGTCGGGCGCCTCGAGCAGGATCGTCGAAGCCCCGGCTGCGGTGAGCGCCTCGGACCACGCGTCCATCTCGCCGGCACCGGCGGCCGGCAGCGTGGCCCACGCCTCGATCCCGCTGCCGGCCGCAGCAGCCGTGGCCAGCCCCGCCGCCTCCACCGAGGAGTGAGCCTCGACCAGGATGAGGTCCACGCCCGCATCGGCCAGGATGCCTGCCTGCGCGTCGCGGTCCCGATCGGCCGCCGCACCGCGTTCGGCGAGCCGGCCGCCCCCCGTTTCGGGCCGCGCATCGAGGTCCGGCAGCGGCCCGACCACCAGCACCGCGGAGCCGCGCAGCGCCTCGGAGCGACGCCCCAACCCTTCCTCGATTGATTCCCGCGCAAGCCGCACCGCCGCCTGGGTCCATTCAGCCGCGCGGCGTGACTCCCCGATATCCATGAGTGCCCGCCGGTGCGTCAGCCACGTCGGCGCGGTGATGAGGTCCGCGCCTGCCTCGATCTGGTCCGCCAGCGCCTTTCGCACGCGCGCAGGCTCGCGGACGTGGATCGGCTCGAACCAGCGCGGGGCATCCGAGCGGCGCGGCGGGCGAAGGCGGTCGCGCCAGGGCGCACCGGCAAGCAGGCGAGGCGCGCTCTCGTCAGGCATCTTGGGGCCACGTGCGGTCTCTGAAGGCCCGACCGCAACCCTGGCTCAGAGGTCGCCCTCGCCGGGATCGGGCGGCCCCGATCGCGTCGGCAATCCGGCTGCCTGCCAGCCGTTGATGCCACCGACGACATTGACGACATCCGTCCACCCCGCCCCGAGCAGCGCCTCGGTGACACGCGCGCTCCGGCCGCCGACCGCGCACATGATCAGCAGCGGCCGGTCCGTGGGAAGCTGCCGGTACCCGGTCGCGAACTGGCTGACCGGCAGCAGGACCGCGCCCGGCACCCGCATGGCCGCGAACTCGTTGCGCTCGCGCACGTCCACGAGGAGCGGCGGGTTCGGAGCCGCCAGCCGGCGTTGCGCCTCGTGCACGTCTACTGCAGGGATCAGGCCGCGTCCGGGGCCCATCTCAGAACAGCTCAGCGATCGGTCGCCGGCTCGAGAACCCCGAGTCGAACTCGTGCCACCAGTCGATGTCGCCCTCGCCGAGGCGCCAGCAGAGCCACACCGGCCGACCGCTGACCAGGGCGGGAAAGTCGATGAGACCGCTCGCGATGTCGCGGAGGGTGACGCTCCACGCCTCGATCTGCACCACGGCCAGCTCCATGCGTCTGACGGTCTCGCGGATGTGCTGCTCCCGGCGGGCCAGCTCGGCGGCGTGGTCCGAGCTGCCGTTCGACTCGCGAAAGCGAGTGAGCTCGCGCTGCGCCGCGGCAATCTCGTCGCGATCCGAGCGCAGGCTCTCCAGCACCGGACGGACCTCTTCCACCCTGGCGTTCGCCGCATCGATGTCGTAGTAGCGCACCATCAGGGCGGATTCTCTCAGGTCACGCCGGAGGTTTGCTCCCGCGCTACCCTGAGCACCCAACGACGCACGTGGAGGTCGGGCTCAATGCGACTTGCCGAGCGGGTTCGCGACATCGGAACGGAGACGGCGTTCGAGGCCGCCGCCCGCGCCCGTGCGCTCGAGGCCACGGGCCGTGACGTCATCCACCTGGAGATCGGCGAGCCCGACTTCGACACACCGCCGAACGTGCGGGAGGCGGCAAAGCGCGCGCTCGACCAGGGCTGGACGCACTACGGCCCGCCGCTCGGCCTGCCCGAGCTGCGCGAGGCCATCGCGGCCGACGCGACCAGGCGCAAGAAGTTCGTGGTCGACCCGGCGAACGTCGTGGTCACCCCGGGCGCCAAGCCGATCATGTACTTCGCCCTGCTGGCGCTCGCCGACGCCGGCGACGAGGTCATCTACCCTGACCCCGGCTTCCCGATCTACGAGTCGATGACCCGCTTCGTCGGCGCCACACCGGTGCCCATCCCGCTGCGCGAAGAGAACGAGTTCCGCATGGACGTGGAGGAGCTGCGCTCGCTCGTCACGGATCGCACGCGCCTCATCATTTTCAACTCGCCGCACAACCCGACGGGTTCCGTGCTCACTGACGCCGATCTCCAGACCATCGCCGAGATCGCGCAGGAGCACGACATCACGGTGTTGGCTGACGAGATCTACGGCCGCATCCTGTACGAGGGCAAGCACACCTCGATCGCCGCGATTCCGGGCATGCCGGAGCGCACGATCGTGCTCGACGGCTTCTCCAAGACCTGGGCGATGACGGGCTGGCGACTTGGCTACGGGATCCTTCCCAAAGAGCTCGTTCCGGCCTTCAGTCGCCTGATCATCAACAGCGTCAGTTGCACCAGCAGCTTCTCGCAGCTGGCCGCGGTCGAGGCGCTCAACGGGCCGCAGGACTCGGTCGACGCCATGGTCGAGGAGTTCCGCGCGCGGCGCGAGCTGGTCGTTGACGGTCTGAACGCGATCCCCGGCTTCCGCTGCCTCAAGCCGCGCGGTGCGTTCTACGTCTTCCCCAACGTCGAGGGGACCGGCCTGACCGGCTCGCAGCTGGCCGAGAAGCTGCTCAACGATGTGGGCGTCAGCGTGCTTTCCGGGATGGCGTTCGGAGAGGTCGGCGTCAACCACATGCGGGTCAGCTACGCCAACTCGCGCGAGAACATCAGCCGCGCGCTCGAGCGGATCGGCGAGGTCGTCGCGACCCTGCGAGAGCCCGCCCGAGCGTGAGCTCGTCAGCGACCGCGCGACCGCGCGTCTTCGTCACGCGTCGCATCCCTGACGCGGGCCTCCGGCTCATCACCGATGCGACCGAAGCCGACGTCTGGCCCGACGAGCTGCCACCGCAACGGGACGAGCTGCTCGGCCGCGTCGTCGGAGTGCAAGGCCTCCTGTCGCTCCTGACCGACCGCGTCGACGACGAGCTGCTCGACGCCGCCGGACCGGGGCTCAAGGTCGTGAGCAACTTCGCCGTCGGCTACGACAACATCGACGTGCCGGCCTGCACTCGACGCGGGATCCCGGTCGGCAACACCCCCGGCGTGCTCACCGAAACGACGGCCGACCTCGCCTTCGCGCTCCTGATGGCCGTTGCGCGGCGCCTGCCCGAGGCGTACGACTACGTGCGCCAGGACCGCTGGCAGACCTGGGGCCCGATGCTTCTCCTGGGCCGTGATATCTACGGCGGGACCCTCGGGATCGTCGGTTTCGGCCGCATCGGGCGCGAGATGGCCAAGCGCGGCCGCGGCTTCGGGATGCGGATCCTCTACTACGACCTGCATCGGGCGACGTCGCAGGAGGAGGCCGAGCTCGGGGCGACCGGCGTTGAGATGGACGAGCTGCTCGCCGAGTCCGACTTCGTGTCGCTCCACCCGAACCTCACCCCCGAGACGCACCATCTGATGAACGCGGCCGCGTTCGCGAAGATGAAGCGCGGCGCCGTGCTCGTGAACGCGAGCCGTGGGCCGGTCGTCGACCACGACGCCCTCTACGACGCGCTCAGGTCCGGGCAGCTCTTCGGGGCCGGCCTCGACGTCACGGAACCCGAGCCCGTGCGCGCCGATCACCCCTTGCTGACCCTGCCAAACTGCCTGGTCGTGCCCCACATCGCGTCCGCATCGGAGGCCACGCGCGACAAGATGGCGGCGATCGCGGCAAACAACCTGCTCGCCGGCCTGCGGGGCGAGCGCCTCCCCTCGCCGGTCAACCCGGAGGTCTACGACCGCACGTCCGCGGGCTGAGGCGTCGTCGTGAACTCGGCCGGGCCGCGGCCATGACTCCCTTCGCGCTCGCGCTCGTCCTGGTCGCCGCGTGCCTGCATGCCTTCTGGAACCTGGTCATCGCCCACTCGCGCGACACCCAGGCCGCGACCGCCCTGGCGCTTTCCGTCGGCGTCATTGCCGCACTGCCTTTTGCGTTGCTGCGCTGGAACGTCCAACCGGCGGCGTGGCCCTACATTGCGGCCTCGTCGGCGCTGGAGCTGCTCTATTTCTGGCTGCTCACCACGGCCTATCGCCGCGCGGAGCTGAGCCTGATCTACCCGATCGCGCGCGGCACCGCGCCAGTGATCGTGCTGATCGTTTCTGTCGGCCTGCTGGGGGTGGGGTGGTCGTTCCTCCAGGCTGCCGGCGTGGCTCTCGTCGCCCTTGGCGTCCTCCTCGTGCGAGGCCTGCGGGGAGGGGCACGCACGTCGGACGTGGCGCTGGCGCTCGCGGTCGCGACATCCATCGCCTCCTACACGCTGGTCGACAAGTACGGCGTGCAATTCGCCGACCCAATCGTCTACGTGACGCTGATCCTGATTGCGCCCGCGATCATCAGCGTCCTTGCCGTGGAGCGGCGCGGCAGGGGCAGGGTTCGAGCGGCCATGGCGCCGATCACGCTCGCCGGAGGCGTCGCGAGCATCGCCGCGTATGGCCTGGTCCTGGCCGCGCTGACCGTCGCACCAGCAGCGTCGGTGGCCGCGATCCGGGAGGTCAGCGTCGTGATCGCGACCGCCCTCGCGGCCAGCCTCCTGCACGAGCGCGTGGAGCGGGCGCGCTGGCTGGGATCGGTTGTCGTGGTCGCGGGCATTGCCCTGGTGGTTGCCTCCTGAGGCGTGCCCGCCGACGGGCTCCGGTTGACCGATCAGCGCCCAGAGCGCGATCCTCAATTGGAGCGCAGCATGTGGCCAGAGAAAGGGAGAGCTCTGCTGACCTGGTTGCGCTGTCGCGGCGCCGTTCTCACGCTCCTCGCCGCTATTGCCGTTCTCGCGGCCGCACCAGTCGACGCCCGACAGGGAACCGCCCCTGGCCACCATCACGAGGCCGCGGCAGGCGCCGGCCAGTTCACCTGGCCCCCTCCCGCGAAGCTGTCGTATGCCGGTTCGGGCACCCTGACGATCACCTGGGATCCGGGATCGAGAGGCGTCACGAAGTGGCGCCTGGTGCAGCTGGTGGCACATGCCGACGTCAATGGGGCGTGCTACCGGACCTCGTTCACAGAGGGCGTGACCGTCAAGGCAAGCGGTACCAGTGCGAACGTGACCAACCACCAGGCTGGCTTCTGCTACCGGTACCGGATCTGGCCCGCGAGCGCCGATCCCGCCAGCGACCCTGCCTTTGTCTCAGGAAAGCTGCGCGTGGTGACGCCCTGGACGGGCACCGAGGATCTGTATCGGAGCGGCGTCTTCTCGACGCAGGCAACCATGACCTGGTGTGTGGCCGCAAGCGTCCAGATGATGCTGAACATCATCCGGGACCAGAAGGACCACAGCCGCGACAACCAGCAGCGCTACATCCGCTACGGGAGGCTGCACGACCTGTACGCGCCTTCCGTCCCGGCCAAAGGCACCGATCCACAGGGCTGGACCGCGGCGCTCAACCACTTCGGCGGCAGCAGCGGCTACCACTCGGTGACCTCCAACTGGTTCAGGTGGGCCGTGCGGTCGGCGGCGAAGCGCCTGCGGGAGACCGGCAAGCCAATCGGCCTCGTCGTGGCGCACAGCAACCACGCCTGGGTGATGACCGGCTTCGACGCCACCGCCGACCCTGCAACGACCACCGCATTCGAGATCACCGCCATCTACATCATGGGCCCGCTCTACCCGAAGCAGCAGAAGAACGGCTATGACCAACCGCCGGACAAGCGGATCAGCGTCGGAACGCTGCGCGCCTTCCTGACGCCGTACCGCGACATCCGGGGTCCGAAGAACCCCTGGGAAGGATCGTTCGTCACCATCCAGCCCTGACCGAGCGCACGGGCAGCCGCTGTAGCAAGATGGCGTCCCGATGAACAACCTCCTCGTCACGGCCCTGCCCGCGTTCCTCGCGTCACTGGTCGAGGCCGTGGAGGCGCTCACGATCGTGCTGGCCGTCGGCGTGACACGCCAGTGGCGCTCGGCCATCTACGGAGTGATTGCCGGACTCGCGGTGCTGGCGGTGATCGTCGCCGTGTTCGGCACCGCGATCGTGCTGTTCGTGCCGATCGGCGCGCTGCGCCTGCTCATCGGCGGCCTCCTGCTGATCTACGGCCTCCAATGGACCACCAAGGCGATCCTGCGGGCGGCGGGAGCCAAGGCAAAGCACGACGAAGAGCGCATTTACGCCGAGGAAGTTGGCCGCCTTCGCGAGGAACCTCCGGTGCCCGAGACCGGCCTGGACGGCGTCGCCTTCCTGGTCGCCTTCAAGGGCGTGCTGCTCGAGGGCCTGGAAGTCGCCTTCATCGTCATCACCTTCGGCTCCAATTCGGGCCAGCTGATGCCTGCGGCGCTGGGAGCCGCCCTGGCGGTCGTGCTGGTGGTAGCCGTCGGCATCGTCGTGCACCGACCGCTGTCGCGGGTTCCCGAGAACGGCCTCAAGTACGCGGTCGGAATCATGCTGATCACGTTCGGGACGTTCTGGGCGGGTGAGGGCGTCGGCATCGAGTGGCCGACCGGCGACCTGACGCTGATCCTGCTGCTCATCGGGTACGCATCGGCCGGACTGGCGGCCATCTGGGCTGCCCGCACGGCCCTGATTGCGCGCCGCGGGCCCCAGGTCCCGGCCCAGGCTGGCTGAAGCGTGACCGCGCGATGAGCTGGCTGCGCCGCTTCGGCAGATTCCTCTACGACTTCCTCGTGGGAGACGCGTGGGAGCTCTTCGTCGGCCCCCTGGTGGTGCTCGCCGTCGCCTGGCTGCTGCTCCAGATGGGCATGGCCGCCGTGTTCGTCGGCCTCCTGCTCTTCGTCGGCGTGCTGGTCGTCGCCGGCGTGAATGTCGTGCTCTCCCTCCGGAGTTCGGCGTAGGCGCTACCCCGATGTCGGCAGGAAGCCCGGCTTGCGCCTCGCGTGCGTGACCGCCTCAAAGCCGGACGCGAGCCTGATCAGCTTCGGCTCGCTCCAGGCCGTGCCCATGAACGTGATGCCGAGCGGCAATCCGTAGTGGTGCCCGGCAGGGACGCTGATCAGTGGGTAGCCGGCGATTGCAGCCGGTGCCGCCGTTCCGCCAGAGGAGGGATCGCCCTTCCGCAGGTGCGTGAGCCAGGCGACCGGGCCGGAGGGTGCGATGAGCGCGTCAAGGTTGTGCTGCTCCAGCGCCGCGTCGATGCCGTTCTTGCCGCCCCGGGCACGGCAGCGGGCAAGCGCCGAGCGATATTGGCTCTTGCTGTAGCGGTCGGACTCGGCGAGCGTGAACCACTGCTGGCCGAACCACTTGAGCTCACGCTCCCGGTGGGCGTTGTTGAAGGCGATCGCATCGGCCAGGCTGTGGATCGGCACACCGTGGCGCGTGGCAAGGTACGCGTTGAGGTCCCGCTTGAACTCGTAGACCAGCACCAGGTCCTCGGCGAAGCTGCGGTTGATCGTGTCGATGGTGGGGATGTTCGCGGGGTCGACCACGGTCGCGCCAGCGTCGCGCATGGCCTGGATCGCATGCCCGAGCACCACGTCAGCGGCGCTGCTGAAGCCGGTCATGCCGTGCCGCGCGACGCCGATGCGGGCGCCATCGAGGCCGTGGGCGTCCACGAACTGGGTGTAGTCATGGTGGAGCTTCGCCGCGCTCGCTGAGGTGGCCTTGTCTCGCGGATCCACGCCGACCATGGCACCGAGCACGGCCGCAGCGTCCGCGACGGTGCGCCCGTGTACGCCCACGGTGTCCTGGCTGTGCGAGATGGGAATGACTCCGGCTCGACTGGTCAGGCCCACGGTTGGCTTGAGGCCCACGACGCCGCAGTTGTTGGCGGGGCTGACGATCGAACCGTCCGTCTCGGTCCCCAGCGCGACCGCAGTCAGGTTGGCGGAAACGGCAGCCGCCGATCCCGAGCTCGATCCGCTCGGGTTCCGGTCAAGGATGTAGGGGTTGTGCGTCAGGCCACCGCGACCGGACCAACCGCTGGCGGCCACGGTCGAGCGCATGTTTGCCCATTCGCTCATGTTGGTTTTGCCCAGGATGACCGCGCCGGCGTCGCGGAGGCGCGCCGCGACCGTCGCGTCCTCGGCGGGCGCCTTGCCCACCAGCGCCAGCGAGCCCGCCGTCGTCATCATTCGGTCGGCCGTGTCGATGTTGTCCTTGAGCAGGATGGGGATGCCGTGGAGAGGGCCGCGAACGTGGCCGTGCGCCCGCTCGCTGTCGCGTGCCCGGGCGATCGCGAGCGCATCCGGGTTCAGCTCGATCACCGAGTTGAGGCGCGGCCCGCTCCGATCGATGGCGTCGATCCGGGACAGGTAGGCGGACGCCAAACCCTCGGCCGTGAGCGTCCCGCCCGTCATCCGTGCCTGGAGCCCCGAGATGGTCGCCTCTTCGACGTGTGTTGCCTGGGTTGCCGCGTACTCGCCGGCCAGGGATCCTCCTCCGTCTGCTGCCGCCTGCCGCGCCGAGATTGGCAGCGGTCGGCCCCCGATCAGGATCGGCGCGGCGGCCACGGCGATACCGAGACGTAAAAACTCGCGTCGACCGACCTTCGTCACGGCGACGCCCGCAGCCCCATGGCCGAAGTCTATCCGGGTGGCTGGTCGCCTCTTCCCGAACGGCATACTTGTGCTTGCGTGGGCCCGTAGCTCAGTGGCAGAGCAGGGGACTTTTAATCCTCGTGTCCTGGGTTCGAATCCCAGCGGGCTCACCAGATTCCACGCTCAGAATGGGGCTGTCAGAGGCCATCGCGGGGGCGTCCGGCGCCGGTTTGACAGCCACGTTGACAGCCACGGCGGAAGAACTCTGTGGATGCAGTCGTCGCGGTGCGACCGCATGGACCCCGCTGCCGCCGTGATCTGCGACTTCGGCTCAGGTCTGGCTCGGGCACGCTGACAACGCGGGGGAGACTGCGACCCTGCAACCCGTTCGTTAGGCGGTCGCCAGTTTCGTCAGGCGCGGGCGACAGGGACGGATCAGACGATGTGGCTAGTACCGCCCGGTGCAGGACAGTTCGGGGGGGGGGGATCCAAGGATGCGTGGCGAGCGAAGGGAGTCTGACGGCAGCAACCGCGGGTTCGCCGGCATGAGCGACGACCAGCAACGCGAGATTGCCCAAAAAGGCGGCGAGATAGCAGCGGGGGAAAACCAGCGGGACGAGCAGGGTGGATTCGATGGCAGCACTAGCGGCGGTGAGGCCGAGGGCAAGTTCGGAGAGGCATTCATCAAGCACGAATTCGACCAGGCCATCGCAATCCAGCAGGCAATGGTCGATGCCGAGCGCGCCCTGGCCGAAGTCCGTCCCTTCCCCCAGGCCAAGAGTGCGATCGAGTCATATCTGGCCGAGGACCAGCAGTTCCTGGAGCAAGTTCGGACGCTCGGCGAACCATTCGACGCCAGCGGCGAGGCCGAGGCCGTCGCTGCCTCGATGCAGGAGCTCGCGGCGGAGACCAGCGAAAAAGCAGGGCAGGCCGAGAGCGAGGCCTATGAGGCACACGCGGTTCTGGTGTCGCTCAAGCGCAAGCAGGCAGATTCGGCCGCCGCGATGATCAAGATCGGCGAAGCGACCGTCAACGCGAAGGTGCGTGAGGCGGCTCAGCAGTTCTTTGACGGTCAGACCGCCAGCGGGAAGGCCCTCGCGGACGTCCTGGCTGAGTTCGCCGTCGCCATCGCAACACAGGAGGCGTAGAGGCAGCACACGGCCAGACGCTCTCTTTAGCGCGCGACGTAGAACAGGCTCGGGCAGCATTGCGCGCGTCGTGAGCGACCTGCCACCGGGCTGATCGCCAAGCGTCGAGATCGTCCATCCTGAGTGCAAGACCTTGCGGAGAATCCATGACGAGTGACGAGCGCGCCCGCGGAATAGCCATGATCGCTGGTCAGGGGGATTGATAGGTGAGGACACGGGTGATGCCTCGGTGGATGCGCGAGAACGGCCTCGCACTGGCTGCGTTCGGCTTGTTCGGGTTCTCGCTTCTCGGCCAGATCGTCGCTGGCTTCGCCGAGAACAACAAGGACCGAGGAGACCGCGGGCAAGGCCCAATAGATGTTGTCCAATACCTGGAGAGCGGCCACTTCGTGGAGGCCGTGTTCGAGAACTGGGAAAGCGAATTCCTGCAGATGGGCACCTTCGTTGTCCTCACCGTGTACCTCCGCCAGAAGGGCTCACCCGAATCGAAGCCGCTCGAGGGTGAGCAGGCGGTGGACGCCGAGCCGGATGCCACGCGACCGGGTGCCCCATGGCCCGTCACGCGAGGCGGTCTGGCACTTCGCGTGTACCAGAAGTCTCTTGGACTCGCTCTGTTCGGACTTTTCGCGGTCTCTCTCGCGCTGCATGCCGTAGGCGGCGCCGCCCAGTACAACGACGAGCAGCAAGCGAGTGGCTCGGGAGTCCGCTTGGATCCCGTCGGCTACGTCGCCACCTCTCGCTTCTGGTTCGAATCATTCCAGAACTGGCAAAGCGAGTTCCTGTCGATCGGTGCACTCGTGGTGCTTTCGGTATTCCTACGGCACAAAGGCTCACCGGAATCGAAACCCGTCGACCATCCCCACGGAGAGACCGGCGAAGCCTGACGCATGCCAGTGACGAGGTCGGTCGGGCCGGACATCTCGCCATCCTTGTGGGGCGGCCGACCCTGATGCTGCTCTGACACGTGCTCCATAAAAGGCGGGGACCATCGAGGCCTGAGGCGCTCCCACGGAAAGGGCCCGCGCTGCGTTCCGTTCACCACGCCGTCCGATCGCTGGCCAGGCTTGCGGTGTAATGGTCGCCCACGCTGGGGCGCGGTGGGCGCGCAACGCGGCTACCACGATCTCGGAAGAATGACGATCCGGCGGCGCGCTCGGTCTTGGGTTCCAGCAGCTCCAGCTTGCCATTCACCCGCGCGAGTGTGTGGCGGACGTGGAGGCGATTGGAGTCGAGGTCGACGTCCTCCCACCGCAGACCGAGCACTCGCCCTGACGTAGCCCGCTGCCCAGCGCCGTGACGTAGAGCGCTTCCAGCCGGTCGCCGACGCCGGCCTCGAGGAGGCGGTGTGCCAGGTCCGGCCTCAGGGGGCGGATTTCGCTTCGACCTGCTCAGGTGTCAGTCGACGTCAGGTGGGCGAGCTGGCGGACTCGCGCTCGAACGTGAAGTCGTCGATGCGGTCGCAGTACACGTCGATGTCGGGCATCTTCCGCCGGCCGCCGCGGTGCCCAGAGACTCAGACCGCGTGGACTTGGTTCGCTCGGGGACCCTTGGGACTCGCTTCCGCCGTGAAGGCGACCTTCTCGCCGCCCTCGAAGCGATCGAACTCGCGCGACGAATCGAGTTCTCTCCGCGGTGCAAGAAGCATTCCTTCCCGTCCTCGGCGGCATGAACCCGAAGCCGCGATCAGAAACGACCTTCTTGACGGTGCCTGTCGGCATCTCGTCACGCTTTTCTGCCTCCCGAACCGAACGTCAGACGCACGGTCGGGTTCGCCAAGTGGGACGGCCACGCGGAGCGCCACCTGAGGGGTGGCTGCGGCCCCATACACTTGCCGCATCCATGTTCCACGCCACCGCGGAGGGAGCTCATGCTCGGTCAGCCTGACCGGCGCATCCCGGCGCGCCATAGTCCTGTTGTAATTGGTCGGCGCTCAGGCTGTTCGAGGGTGCATCTCCGGTGGAGTGTGGGTGGGCGTCGGGGTCTGGCGACCCTTGGGCTGAAGGGGGCCGACATTCATGGGCCGGGCCTTCGAACCGCGCGGAATGAACGCCCGCGTGCCGAGCTCGGCCTTCTTCTTGGCCGCCTCGACGATGATCGGATGAGCCTGTGCGTAGTCATCCTGGCGAATCCCGGTGACCTGCCAGGACACTTTCTGTCCGGCCGTGCCGCCTGCGATCGTGAACGTGTGTTTCTCGATTTCCAGTGCGACGTGGAACGCCGGCGCAGGTCCGCCGATGGCTGTGAGCTGGTATCGGAAGTCCCGGTTCAGGGCGTCGAAGTAGCGGGGCAGCTTGACCGTGGCCGAGCCGTTGGCGTCAAGCACGATGTTGCCGTTATACACGTTCATCATGCCGGGCGATTCGACGAACGAATGGGACAGCCAGCGTCCCGCCGCGCAGGGGGCGGATGGCGAGGCGGCGGATGAGGGTCACGTCAGGCGAGATCCTTTTTATATGTGTGCATTTGGTGCACGCCGCCCCCGCGCGGTGCCTTCGGGAGATCAGCGTGGGCAGGCCGAAGTAGGGCGCCCGACGGCGGGAGTCTCGGTGCTCGCTGGGGCTGGAGGCGCAAATCGGCGAGACGGGCGCGGCCCGCGCCTTCTCCGCGCATCAACCCGGGACCCGATCGTGGAGGGGTGGCCGAGCCGGTAGGTCGCGCCAGGCGGAGGCTCCGCCTCTTCGACGAGGTTCGGTCGATAGCGGCTCAGGCGACGACGAGCCGCTTCTAACATTCGTGTTCGCCGCTACACAGGACGTGAGCGTCGACTGCGAGCCGAGCCGGCGGCAGGTAGTCCAGCGGAGCTGGCACTAGTTTCGATCGAGTGGGAGGAGTTCCTTACCGAACCTTGAGCGATACGCTCGTCGTGTGCGTAAGGCTGGCGCTGCTGCCGGTGATCGTCAGCGTGTAGGTTCCCTTCGGTGTGGTCAGGGCGGTCCCTACCGAGAGAGTCGACGTACTCGTCGTGGAGGGCGGGCTGAAGGAGCCGATCGCCCCGCTCGGCAGGCCAGACAGGCGTAGGCCGACCAAGTCAGCAAATCCACCACTCGGGGTGATGCTCACCGTGTAGCTCGTGCTCGTGCCCCGCCGCGCAGACCGAGACGAGGGCGCTGCGCTGAGCGTGAAGTCAGCCGTGGCAGGCGCTGCCGTCACCGTCACGGCAAGCGTTGTCGAGTGGGCGTGCAAACCCTCGGTGCCGCCGACCGTGACCGTATACGAGCCTGTCGACGCGGTGGCGCTGCTCGTGACCGTCAGCGTGGAGCTACTGCCGGCGGCCACCGAGCTCGGGCTGAGCGAGGCGGCCACCCCCGTCCCCGACGGAGAGACGGCAGCGGTGAGGTTGACCGTTCCCGCGCTCCCGACGGCAGTCGTGCCGATGGTGCTCGAGCCCGAGCCGGCTTGGGGGACGTTCAGGGCGTTCGGCGTGGCATTGATCGTGAAGTCGGCGGAGGCGGGCGGTGCGCCGAAGCTCGAGACGTTGAGGAGTGGCTCGTGGATGCCGTCGGGATCGGTATTGGTGAACCAATCGAGCGTGCCCGTGGCCCGCAGGGCGGACTGGACCTCGGCGGGTGTGGCAGCAGGGTGACTGACTTTGTACAGAGCGATCGCGCCGGCGACGTGCGGCGTGGCCATCGACGTGCCCGACAGAACCACATAGCCACTGAGGTTGTTGAGGGTGGTCGGATAAGTGGAATAGATGCACTTGCCCGGAGCAATGAGGTCGACGGCGGACCCGTAATTGCTGAAGTCGGCGAACGTATCGTCGACGTCGGCGGAGCTGAACGACGAGCAGGTCGATGGCGCTCCTCCACC
>JBBRYO010000051.1:0-17012 GCA_038237595.1 Candidatus Limnocylindrales bacterium
CATGGGCATTGCGGGCCGCTGCTTGCCGACGGCAGCGTTGCCAACGACCGCGGCGTGGGGAGGCTCGCGCAGACCGCCGTCTCGCAGGCCCGCGCTGGGGCCGACATCGTGGCTCCGAGCGCAATGATGGACGGCCAGGTCGCCGGGATCCGCCGGGCGCTCGACGGTGCGGGCCTCCAGGAGACGCCGATCATGGCGTACGCGGCGAAGGCCGCCTCCGCGTTCTACGGGCCGTTCCGGGAGGCCGCGGACAGCGCCCCGTCCTTCGGGGATCGGCGCGGCTACCAGATGGATCCGTCCAACGCCCGCGAGGCGCTTCGGGAGATGTCGCTCGACGTCGCCGAGGGCGCGGACATGCTGCTGGTCAAGCCGGCCTTGCCGCAGCTCGACCAGATCGCCGCCGCCCGCGCCCGCTTCGACCTGCCGATCGCCGCGTACCAGGTCAGTGGTGAGTACGCGATGCTCACCGCGGCCGCGGAGCGTGGCTGGCTCGACGGTCGCCGCGCGATGCTCGAATTGCTGACCGGGATCGTCCGTGCCGGCGCCGGGATCGTCATCACGTACGCGGCCGCGGACGTCGCGACCTGGCTGCGTGACGAACGGTGAGCGCCGCATCGACCAAGTCCACCTACATCCAGGCACTCGCCCTCGGGATCGCCCCGGAATGGCGCCGCCGCGACGGAGCTCCCGGGGAGGGGAAGCGCGACGTCGAAACCTTCCTCGCCGCCGAGCGCGCCGCAGTCGACGACGGCGTCGAGAGCACGCTCTATTCGAGTGTCGGGCTGGAGCCCGCGACTGACATCGTCCTTTGGCGCCGTGCAGCCAGCGTCGAGGCGCTGGAGAGCGCTGCGGCCAGGTTGCTGCGCAGCGGCCTGGGGAGGTGGTGCACGGTCCGGCACTCGTTCCTCGGACGGATCGCGGCGTCCCAGTACGTGGCCAAGCCGTCGGAGCAGGAGTCAGGCCTCGCCGAAGGCGAGCGGTCGCGCTACCTGATCGTCTACCCGTTCACCAAGTCGACCGACTGGTACCTGCTGTCGCGCGAGGAGCGCCAGAAGGTCATGAACGGTCACATGAAGGTCGGCCATGCCTATCCGAGCGTGCGCCAGGCGCTCGCGTACTCGTTCGGCATCGACGACCAGGACTTCGTGGTCGCCTACGAGACCGACGACCTGCCGGCCTTTGGCGAGCTCGTGCGTGAGCTTCGGGGCACGGAATCCCGGCGATCGACGGTTCGCGATACCCCAATCCTGCTGGGCATCCACCGCTCGCCGGGCGAGCTGACCGAGCTGCTGGGCGAATGACGAGTCAGGCCGCCGTCTCGACCAACCGTCAGGCTGAGCTGCGGGCCCGCGCCGAGAGCCTGTTTCCGGGTGGCGTCAACAGCCCGGTCCGCGCCTTCCGAGCGGTCGGCCGGCCGCCGCTCATCCTCGAGCGCGGCCAGGGTCCCTATGTCTGGGACGCGGACGGTCGCCGCTACCTCGACTTCATCGGCGCGTGGGGACCCGCGATCCTGGGTCACGCCCACCCGGCCGTGACCGGAGCAGTGGGAGCGGCCGCGCCCCACGGCTTTGCGCTCGGCGCGACGCACCCGCTCGAGATCGAGCTGGCGGAGGCGATCGTTGCGTCGATGCCCTCGATCGAACGCCTGCGCTTCACCTCGTCGGGGACCGAGGCCACAATGAGCGCGATCCGCCTCGCCCGGGCCGCCACGGGGCGGAGGCTCGTGCTGAAGTTCGCCGGGGCGTACCACGGCCACAGCGACGGACTGCTGGTCGAGGCAGGCTCGGGCGTCGCGACGCTGGGCATCCCGGGGAGCGCCGGCGTCCCGGAGTCCGTGGCCGCGGCGACGATCGTGCTGCCCTTCAACGACCCGGCCGCATTGACCGCGGCGTTCGCCGAGCACCCCGGCGAGATCGCTGCGGCCATCGTCGAGCCGGTCATCGCCAACGTCGGCGTGATCCCGCCGCAGCCCGGATTCCTGGAGCTCCTCCGCGACGTGACGCACGCCGACGGCGCGCTGTTGATCTTCGACGAGGTGATCACCGGCTTCCGTCTCGGGCGGGGAGGGGCACAGGGACGCTTCGGGATCCGGCCGGACCTCACGGCCCTGGGCAAGATCATCGGCGGCGGGATGCCAATCGGCGCATACGGCGGGGTTGCCCAGCTGATGCAGCTGGTCGCGCCGAGCGGCCCCGTCTACCAGGCAGGGACGCTGTCGGGCCACCCGCTATCGATGGCGGCAGGCATCGCCACGCTGGCCGAGCTCACGCCGGAGGCCTATCTCGGGCTGGAGGAACGCGGCGCGCGCCTCGCGCGCGGACTCACTGTCGCCGCGCGGGATGCCGGTTCCCACGTTTCCGTGTCACGTGCCGGTTCGCTGTTGACCGTCTTCTTCCGCGACGAGCTGCCAACGGACGCGGCCCAGGCCCTGACCTCCGACCGGGAGGCCTATGCGCGGTTCTTCCGCGCCATGCTGGATCGGGACGTCCTGCTGCCGCCCTCGCAGTTCGAGGCATGGTTCATCTCGCTGGCCCACGAGCCGGCGCACCTGGACGAAGCCGTCGACGCTGCCCGGGAAGCGTTACGGGCGTGAACGACCGCTTCCTTCGCGCCTGCCGCCGCGAGCCCGTGGACGCGACGCCGGTCTGGTTCATGCGCCAGGCGGGCCGTGCACTCCCGGAGTACCGCCGGATCCGCGAGCGGGCAACGCTCCATGAGATCATCCGCGACCCGGCGCTCTGCGCCGAGGTGACGCTCCAGCCGGTGACGCGGCTGGGCGTGGACGCGGCGATCCTGTTCGCCGACATCACGACGCCGCTCGGCGGCATCGGCGTGGACGTCGAGATCGCGGACGGGATCGGCCCGCTGATCGCGGAGCCGATCCGTACCCGCGCCCAGGTCGACGCTCTGCGGTCGTTCGACGCGGCGGAGACCGTAGGCGGTCTGCTGGATGCGATCCGGCTGTTGCGCGGGGAGCTGGAAGTGCCACTCATCGGATTTGCCGGCGCGCCATTCACGCTGGCCTCGTACCTGGTGGAAGGCCGCTCGGCACCCGGCGCGCTCCGCCTCAAGGGGCTGATGAGCGGCGATCCCGGGACGTTCGACGCGCTGATGGAGCGGCTGGTCGACATGACCGTCGGCTACCTGCGGGCCCAGGTCGCAGCCGGCGTGCAGGCGGTGCAGCTCTTCGACTCCTGGGCAGGCGCGCTCAGCCCGTTCGACTACCAGCGCTCCGTCGAGCCACACATGCGCCGGCTGTTCTCCGCCCTGGCGGCGACCATCGACGTGCCCACCATCCATTTCGGGACGGCCACCGGCGGCCTCCTGGAGCCGATGGCCCGCGCCGGCGGCGATGTGATCGGCGTCGATTGGCGAATCGCCCTGGGGGAGGCCTGGGAGCGGGTTCCCGATCGGGCCATCCAGGGCAACCTGGACCCGGCGGCGCTGCTTGGGCCGTGGCAGGCGGCCGCGGACCAGGCTGGCTGGGTGCTCTCGCAGGCCGCGGGGCGTCCCGGCCACGTCTTCAACCTCGGTCACGGCGTGCTTCCGGAGACCGACCCGGACTCGCTCAAACGGCTGGTCGACCTGGTCCACGAGGCGACCGTCGCGGTGCCGGTCTCGTGAACGGCGCTGAGCGGCTGCTGGCCGCATGTCGCCGCGAGGCGGTGGATGTGACGCCCGCGTGGTTCATGCGCCAGGCCGGCGGCTCGCTGCCAGGCTACCTCCGGCTACGCGAGCGCCACTCGCTCATGGAGATCGCCAAGACGCCGGCGCTCTGCGCGGAGGTGACGTGCGGCGCGGTGGAGGCGCTCGGTGTCGACGGGGCGGTGCTCTTCGCGGACGTGATGCTGCCCATCGAGGCCATGGGTGTGGCGCTGGAGCTCTCCGCCGAGGGGCCCCTCATCGCAGAGCCGATTCGCAACCATGAGGACGTCGCGCGGCTACGCGAGGTGGACGTGGCCGCGGATCTGGGGTTCGTCCTGCAGGCCATCTCGCTGTCGCGACGGGAACTCGGCGACAGGGCAGCCGTGATCGGTATCTGCGGCGGTCCGTTCACGCTGGCGGCGTACCTGATCGAGGGCGGTCCGAGCCGGGACCAGCTGCTGGCGCGCGCCTTCATGCACCGCGACCCGGAGACGTGGCACGCGCTCATGACGCGGATCGCCGACGTCAGCGCCGATTACGTGGCCGCCCAGGTCGCCGCCGGCGCACAGGTCATCCAGGTCTTCGACAGCTGGGCGGGCTCGCTCTCGGCGCGCGACTACCAGGCCTTCGTGGCGCTGCACGCCGCGCGGGTGCTCGCCGCGGTAGCGGAGTCCGTGCCGGTCATCCATTTCGCGGCCGGCAGCTCGGCCATCCTGGAGTCCCTGGCCGCGGCCGGAGGCAGCGTCATCGGCGTCGATTCGCGCCAGCCGCTGGGCGAGGCATGGCGGCGTATCGGCTACGAGCGTGCCATCCAGGGCAACCTCGATCCGGCGCGGCTCCTGGCCGGCTGGGAGTCGACGGCGGAAGGGGCACGCGACGTGCTCGCCGAGGCGGAGTGTCGCCCGGGGCACGTCTTCAACCTCGGCCACGCAGCGCCGCGCGATGCGGACCCGGCACTGCTACGCGACCTCGTCTCGCTGATCCACGACGAGTCGGCCGCCGCGCGCAACGCCCTCCCCACACAACTGGCGGCGGCGCGTGGCTGACGCCCGGTTCGGTGTGCTGCTCATGACCTACGGCTCGCCGTCGTCGCTCGACGACCTGCCGCGCTACCTCTCCAGCGTTCGCGGCGGCCGGGCCCCCGACCCCGAGCTCGTCGCGGAGTTCACGCGCCGCTACCGCGTCATCGGGGGATCGCCCCTGATCCGGATCACCGCCGCGCAGGCAGCGGCGCTGGAGGCGCGACTCGGCGGGAAGGCCGTCGTGCGCACGGGCATGCGCTTCTCCGAGCCGACGATCCTCGACGGGCTGCGCGCCCTGACCGATGCAGGCGTTCAGCGCGCCGCCGGGATCATCCTCTCCCCACAGTACTCGCCGCTGATCATGGGCGGGTACGGTCGCGCCGTCGAGGCCGCGCGAGCGGAGTTGGGGGAGGGCGCTCCGGAGGTCCGCATCGCCGGCGCCTGGCACACGCAGCCTGCGTTCCTGGACGTGCTCGCCGGTCGCATCCGGAGCGCCCTGGAGGCGTTTCCCGCCGAGGAGCGAGATACTGCCCCGGCCCTCCTCACCGCGCACAGCCTCCCGAAGCGTGTCGCCGACGACGAGCCCGACTACATCGCCCAGCTGATGCTCACGGCGAACGAGGTCGCCGCACGAGCCGGCCTGCCCGCCGACCGCTGGACCTTCTGCTGGCAGAGCGCCGGTCACGAGCCCGGCGAGTGGATGAAGCCCGACTTTGTCGACTTGATGCCGGTGCTCCGATCAGCCGGTCATCGTTCGGTCCTGGTGGCGCCCGTCCAGTTCCTGGCGGACCACCTCGAGATTCTCTACGACGTCGACATCGGCGCACGCGAGCAGGCCGAGGCGCAGGGCATGCGCTTCGCGCGGATCGAGTCCCTCAACAGCGATCCCAGCCTGATCGAGGCCTTCGCCGCCGTCGCCGCCGAGACCCTCGCGGGAGCCGAAGCGCTGGCCTAGAGATCAGGAACCGATCGGCCCGCATCCCAGCGTGGGCGGCACATACCGCCGGGCCCGGCTTCGGCGGTATCGGGCATAGGCCGTGGGCTCGCGCGGGGCGAGGAACGCCAGCATGCGTTCTCCCTCGTCCTCGAGCGCGTTCATGGTGCGCGTCGGAACCTTATCGAACGACTCGAATGCCATGCGTGGTCGCCGTGCGTTGAGCTCGATCCACCAGAGGCCGGCGACGTACCCGTCCACGAGGAACGTCGGCAGGACGTCGCCGTTGCGCGCGATCACGACCTTGCGCCAGGCGTCTGGGAGCACCCGATCTCGCTTGGCGTAGGCAAGCAGCGAGCTGTCCCACATCGGCAGCAGGCGCACCGGAGCCTCCTCGTCGCCGTCGGGGAGGGGAGCGCCGGGCAGGTCGACCAGCGCCCGCCCGCCTTCGTCCGTGTACTGCTCGAGCTCGGGGATTCGCTCGACCGCGGGACGCAGCCGCGCGATCGTCAGGCCCGACCACTGCGACATGTCCGCCAGGCTCGCCGGCCCAAACGCGGCGAGATACCGACGGACGAGATGGTCGAGACCCGCGCTTCCGTCCGCGAACGCCTGCTCCTTCAGCCACGTTGGTGCACCGACCAGGAGCGGTCGCCGCCCATACGACCAAGAGGTCTCTGCCGGGGCATGGACGAAGGGCGCGTAGATCTTCACGAGCCACCAGAACGCGTCCCCGTTGTCGCGTGCCTCCGGGGCAAGGTGCTCGCGCAGCTCGGTCATGCTCCGCGGCTCGCTGGAGAACTCGATTGCCCGCCTGGTCAACGCCTCGATCTCCGGCACCGGCGCACGATGCCGCGCGTTCTGGCCCTGGAGCATCGGGAGGACTGCCGGGAGCAGGTGGAGGTAGTCGTCGGTGGTCACCAGGTGGAGGGTCGCCCGCATGAGGGTCGCCTTGACCGCCCGTCGCTCGCGGATCGCCAGGTCGAGCGTCGCAGGATCGAAGTCGGTGAGCCGCGTCCAGAGCCCGACATATGGCGACGCTGGTTCCTGTGCCTGGAGCCCGCCAACCGTCTCGAGCGCATCGGTAGGCGAGATCGAGGAGCGCTCGAGCAGAAGCTGCCGGGCGAGCGTGGCGCGATTCAGCTGCCGCGCGGAGAGCGTGCGTTTCAGCGGGTCAGATCCGCTCGGTCTGCGAGCGCGGGAGCGTTGTGCATTCGGCCATCGTACCGGCCCGTCGCGCTCACCCCTGTCAGGTACAGCGCTTACCATCGAAAGTCCGATGCCAAAGAAACCGAAGGCCCCGGATCCCGATCGGCTGGTGCGCGACCAGCCCGGCGTCTATCTCAGCGAGGACGGCCGATTCACTGTCCGCTCCGATGCTGCGGGCGCCTGGTATGTCGGCGACGGCGAGCGCACGAACGAGCTCGGCCTCGACCTCGTGTTCGGCCCGCTGGCCACGCTCGCGGAGGCGAAGGAAGCCGTACGACATCAGCGGGAGACGCCTACGGGACAGACGGCCGACGAGGCGGCCGCGCTCGCAGCCAAGGCTCCGCCGATACCCGAACGCAAGGGCGTAGGCGGCGCAACGCAGTCGAAGTCCGAGCCGGAGGCCAAACAGTCGGAGAAGGCAGATTCGGGGCCAGTGCCGAAGGCCGAGCGATCCGGCAAGCGGACAGCCACGGCCAGGCCTGAGCCCTCCGCGACGCCGGAGCTCGGGCCCGCGCGCCCAGTCAGCCCAAAGGCGAAGGTGAAGCCGGAACCAAAGCCCGAGCCCGAGCCCGAGCCCGAACCCGAGGCGCCCAAGCCGACCGTCTATCGAGCTCGTCGGCGCCCGACCGGAGACGCTCGCGACGAGATCGTCGAGGTGCTGCACCGCATCGACGACGCCTGGCTCGAGAGCCGTGCTGACGACATGGCCGACGACCTGGACGAGGGCGTCGCCTTCGTCGAGGAGGGGTTCCGCAGCCGTGTCGAGGGTCGCGACCGCGCGATCCGCTATGACCGCGATTTCCTGTCGTCGGCGACGATCCTCGAGTTCTCCGAGTCGGACCTGCTGGTCAACGTTTGGGGCGACACGGCCGTCGCCACCTTTCGCTACGAGCTCGCCTGGGAAGCCGATGGCAAACGACGGCAGGCTCGCGGACACGACCTCTTCGTGTTCCGCCGCACCGGCGCCAAATGGTTGGCGGTCCTCCGGCTCGACTCGGAGGACACGCCGGCTTCAAGCGCCTAGGCGTCAACTGACTGGCAAGGAGGAAGGCTTTGGGCGTGCTCAGCGAATATCCCGTGTTTCCCATCTTGCTATCAAAGGACCTGGACGCAACGCGGAGCTTCTACCACGACACGCTCGGGCTGGAGATCATCCGGGAAGACAAGAACGACCGACTGGTCTTCCGCACCGGCGCCGGAACGCAGCTGGTGATCACGCTCAGCACGGTCGGCACGTCCGACACGCAGACCCAGATGGCCTGGCGCGTGCCGGACATCCGGGCCGCGATCGCCGACCTCAGGGCTCGAGGGGTTCGCATCGAGGAGTACGTGGCGCCCGATCCGGTGACGGTGGACGGCATCGCGGACATGGGCCATTCCTGGGCGGCGTGGTTCCTCGACCCCAGCCGGAACGTCTTGGCAGTCGTTCAGCCGAAGGGCTGAGTCTGGGGGCGCGTCGGGGCACGGAAACGCCCCGGCTGCACGATGCTGTCGGGGCGTCCCGAGGTTGGGGGGTTGGTGCCCGGGTTCAGCCGTTGGTCGACGGGCTGCTCGAGGGCGTGGTCTGGTCGTCGGCGTCAGGTTCGTGGCGTCCGCCTCCGACGTTGAAGGTTCCGTTGGCCTGATCGGTGGCTCGCTGGAGGACGGCCGCCTTCTGGGCATCTGCCTGGGCCTGGGTCAGGGTTCCGGCCGTCACATGATCGGCAAGTTCCTGCTCGCCGTCCTTGACCAGCGCGTCGATGACGACCTGGACGGTGACGTTGTTTGCCTTTGCCACGTCAGCAGGCGTCTGGCCGCTGTTGAGCGAGGTGATCAGCTTCGCCTCGGTGATTCCGATGGCCTTCGCGATGACGGAGGTGTCGGTCACGGCTTCCTGCCGGCCTCCGGGGCCGCCAGGGCCGCCAGGGCCGCCGCCACGACCATCGTGCCCGCCACCCTGGAAGGTGCCGTTGACCTGGTCGGTTGCGAACTGGGTGATGGTCGCTGCCTCAGCGTCGGCCTGCGCCTGCGTCAGCGTGCCGGCCTTCACCTCGGCCGCCAGCTCGTCCTGCTTGTCTTTGACCAGCGCATCGATCACGACCTGCGGATCGACCTTGTTGGCCGTCGCGATGGCTGCGAGGCTCTGGCCACCGCTCATCGCGGTGATCAGATCGGCCTCCTTGATCCCGATTGCCCCGGCGGCAACCGAGGTGTCGGTCACGGTCTCGTGAGGACCGCCGTCGTGCGTGTCTACGTCGGGAGCGGGCGAGGCCGCCGATGAGGCTGTCGCGGTCGAGGCAGCCGACGTGCCCGATGGGTCCGCCGCACTCACGGCCTGGGTCATGTTCATCGCCCCGACGCCGGCCACGGCAATCAGGCCGACCGTTGCAATCCCCGAGGCAGCCTTCATGCGCCGCGATGGGCGTCTTGGCTGGTTCGGTGCCACCGGGTTCTCCGGTTGGTTCGCGTTGTCCTGGTTCATCTGGAACTCCTGTGCTGCGGCGGAGGCCGCGTTTCCTGGCTGAGCGGGTGCTCGATGAACACGAGGTTGTTCCAGCTCGGCTTTCGATCTGGTTACGTGGATCGGACGGCGGCCGACGTGAAACGTTGACTCCGTGCAGCAGGCGGGGTGTAGGATTTCTTATAAGCAATCGGTCGCGTCCCCAGACGATGCGGCGCGTCCTCGGCAGGCAGACCTGGAGGGGATCATGTCGACCCCACGAACCGTTGCCGCCACGCTCCTCGCAACCGTGGCCATGCTCACGGCTACCCTCGCTGGCGGCCCGGTCGCTGCCTCGGAGCCCACGCCGGCCGACGCGACAACGGCTGACCCGGTCGCGACCTCCGGGGTCATCGGCTTCATCCGCGTCGACCAGCTCGGCTACGCTCCGAACGAGACCAAGATCGCGTACCTGCTCGCCACGTCCCCGGTCGGCGGAGCGCCGTTCCGCGTTGTCGACGCAATCGGCCACACGGTCTTGACGGGCCATGCCGGTCGCACCCGCGGCGCATGGAACGAGACCTACGGCGCGGTCCATCCCCTTGACATGACGAACCTCCACGCCACGGGCACGTACCGGATCCTGGTGAACGGCGTCGTCACCGCGAGCTCGCCGCCGTTCCGGGTTGCTCCGCGCGCCGAGCTGTTCGGGCCTCGCGTCAACGACACCGTCGCCTTCTTCCAGGCCCAGCGGGACGGCGCGAATGTGATCCCCGGACCGCTCGATCGAAAGCCATCCCACCTCCACGATCGCACGGCCAGCCTCTACGACTGGCCAACCTACGAGAGCCCCGACAGCGACGTGATCGTCGGGTCGTCGCTCAACCCGATCGGCGGGCAGGTCAACCTGGCCGGCGGCTGGTTCGACGCGGGCGACTTCATCAAGTTCACCCACACCACCTCCTACGCCGATTCCGTGCTATTCGCCTCCATCCGCACGCTCGGCTCGAACGCTCCGGCCTCGCTGGTGAATGAGGCCCGCTTCGGGCTGCGGTGGCTGCGCCGGGCCTGGCATCCGGACATCGGCGTGCTCGATCTCCAGGTCGGGATCGGTTCGGGCAACCAGGCTGGAACCTTCAACGGCGACCACGACCTGTGGCGCCTGCCCGAGAAGGACGACTCGCTGACGGGCTCGTCCAACCGTTACCTCACCAGCCGCCCCGCGTTCCGTGCCAACACCCCTGGGACGGCGCTCCCACCGAACCTGGCCGGCCGCGTGGCCGCGACTTTCGCGCTGGCGGCCCAGGTCGACTCGGCGGCCCACCCCACGCGCGCCCATCGGGAGCTCAACGTCGCGAGCGCCATCTTCGACGCCGCCAAGAAGCAGGGCGTCACGTATGCGGACGTGGTCACGGCGCTGCCCCACGCCTTCTATCCCGAGTCGTCGTGGCGCGACGACCTCGAGCTCGCGTCCGCGGAGATGGCACGCGCGGCCCAGGCGCTGGGCGATTCCCGTGCCACGCACTGGATTCGAGCCTCTGCCCGATGGGCGAACCGCTACCTCGCGAAGGAGGCCGGCGACGACACCTTCAACCTCTACGACACGAGCGCCCTGGCCCACGCCGACCTGGTGCTCGCGCTCCGGCATGCGGGAGTGGTGAAAGGGTTGCCACTCGACGAGGCCGCGCCGCTCGGCAACCTCCGCGCGCAGCTCGGCATCGGCGTGTCACGCGCCGCCGACGATCCCTTCCGCTCCGGCGTGATCTACGACGGCTTCGATGCGTCGCCGCATACGTTCGGCCTGATCGTCACGGCCGAGCTGTACCGCCGGCTCACGGGAAGCGGCACCTACGAGGACTTCGCCACGCAGCAGCGCGACTGGGTCCTCGGTGACAATGCCTGGGGCGCCTCGATGATGATCGGCGTCGGCACCACCTTCCCCGACTGCCCGCAGCACGTCGTCGCGAACCTGTCCGGGACTGTGGATGGCACGAAGCCGTACCTCCGCGGTGCCGTCGTCAACGGCCCCAACAGCGCGGACCTGTTCAAGGGCGGCCTGGGCGGCTTCTTCGGCAACGCGCCGAAGTGCCCGGCCGATCACGTCGATCGGTACAAGCAGTTCAGCGCCCGCGGCAGCCGCTTCGTCGACGACGTACGTTCCTGGCAGACCGTGGAGCCTGCGCTCGACTTCACCGGCGCCGCGGCCCTCGCCTTCGCGCTTCTGCGCTAGGGCCAGGGGCGCCGACCCTCAGAAGCCTGCGCCTGTGAATGACCCTGCCGTCTACTTCGCGGTCGAGCGCTGTCGATTCCGGAGAAGGGCGTTCGTTGTCCTGGTAGATCGGGGTTCAAGGGCGGGACGACCCGCCCCGTTGACATCCCGGCACGAGGCAAGAGGCAGGAGGCCGAGATGGCAGGCAAGGTCATTCATTTCGAGGTCGTGGGCAAGGACGGACCCGCGCTCCAGCGCTACTACGGCGACTTGTTCGGGTGGAGCATCAACACCGACAATCCCGGCGGATACGGGCTGACGTCGCCGGACCAGACGGGACTCGTGGTCGGCGTCGGCGGGACCCCGGACGGGTCGGCGGGCCACGTCACGGGCTACGTCACCGTGGCGGACATCGACGCGACGCTGGCCAAGGCCGAGAGCCTCGGCGGTCGCACGATCATGCCGAAATACAGCCCCGACGGGAACTCGTGGCTCGCCCTCTTGGCGGATCCCGAAGGCCACGTCGTCGGCCTGACGCAGGAGTAATTGCCGGTCGGCGGGGTGGCCACGAGCTGCCCCGCCGGCTCACTTTTCTGGCCTGCTACCGTTCGCCCATGAGCGACGCCGAGGCGAAGGGGCCAGCCAACGTGAACGATCCGGCCGCAGGCGTGCGGCCGCTTCTGCGCGTCCGCCAGATTCGCGATTTCACGGACGAGCCGCCATCCGAGGCGGAGCTCGACGCCATCGTCGACGCGGCGCGCTGGACTGGCAGCGCCGGCAACTCGCAGCCGTGGCGGTTCGTCGTGGTGCGCGATGCCCCGACGATCCGGAAGATCGCCGAACTCGGCGTTCCCCAGACCCGCACGCTGCGAACGGCCACTGCCGCGGTGGCAATCGTGCTGCCCGACGGCGCCAACGACATCTCCCTCGCCTACGACGACGGACGAGTCGCCGAACGGATCCTCATTGCTGCGTCCCTGCTCGGCCTTGGCGCCGGTATTGCCTGGGTTCGCAGGGAGGCGCGCGAGGAGATTGGCCGCATGCTCGGGCTGCCTGACGATCGATTCATCAGGACGATCATGGCGCTCGGCCACCCCTCCGAAGCCGGCCTGCGACCTAAGTCCCCGCCCGGCCAGGCCCGCCTCCCACGCGACGAGGTCGTCTTCCAGGAACGCTGGGGGTCGTAGGCGGGGGTCGGCGCTCGCTATCGTCCACACCCATGGAGATCGGGAACGTCATCTTCTTCGAGTCGACCGAGGAGCTTCGTGAATGGCTCCTGGCGCACGGAGACAGCGAAACCGAGCTTTGGGTTGGCTTCCATCGCAAGGCGACGGGCCGGCCATCGCTCAGCTGGCCGCAGGTCGTTGACCAGGCGTTGTGCTTCGGGTGGATCGACGGGATTCGCAAGAGCATCGACGCGGGCTCCTTCACAAATCGCCTCACGCCGCGGAAGAAGGGGAGCACCTGGAGATCGGTGAACATCAAGCGCTTTGGCGAGCTCAAGGGCGAGGGCCTGGTGCAGCCTACGGGCCTGCGCGCCTTCGAAGCCAGGGATCCCTCGAAGTCCGAGATCTATTCTTACGAGCAGCGCGATGCCACGCTCGACGCGGACTCCGAGGCGCGCCTTCGCGCGAACCAGGAGGCCTGGGCATTCTTCCAGGCACAGCCGCCGTCGTATCGAAAGCCGGCAATCTGGTGGGTCATCAGCGCGAAGAAAGACGAGACGCGAAGGCGCCGGCTGGAGACCCTGATCGACGATTCGGCCGCCGGCAGGCGGATCGGGCCCCTGAGACGCCCCGGGACGTAGTCGCCCTCGCCACTTCCCCTAATTCATCCGGTTGCCCGGTGTCCCTCGATCCCGCAGGAAGCGCTCGATGTCGGAGATGAGCTCGTCGCCGGATGGGAGTCGAGCCTCGTCGACCATCGTCTCGAGGCGCTCGACGTAGGCGCGCGTCGTTTCGTCGACCGCGGTGGCGGCGTCCAGACGGGTTCGCAGCTGGCGGGCCTCCTCTTCGAGGCCGGCGAGCGGCACGTCCTCGCCGAGATGCTTGCCGATGGTTCGTACCAGCTCCATTGCAGCCGTCGGATACGGCCCGGAGATGTAATGCGGGATCTGCGCGAAGTAGCCGAGCGCCGGAATGCCGCTGCGCGAGATCGCGATGTCAAGCGCCGATATCGCCGCGGCAGGAACCCGCAGGAGACCCGTCGGTCCGGGCTGGACGTCTGCCCGAAGCAACCCGTCGGTCGACTCGGTCCCCAGGATCGGCACCGGCCGCGTATGCGGCACGGCCGCCGGGATCGCCCCGAGGCTGATCCACTGCACCACCCCGACACGCTTTGCGAGCTTCGTGATCTCCTTCGCCAGCTCCTTCCAGCGGAAATCCGGCTCGGGACCGACGAGCACCAGCAGCTCATGCTCGCCGAGCCTTCGGTGCCGGAGCTGGAGCTCTGGCCAGGTGAGCTCGCTCGGGCGCCCATCGCGGATGTCGAGTGTGGGGCGCCGGGCCCGGTAGTCGAAGACCGCGTCCGGATCGATGGTTCCCACGACGCGGCCGCCCGCGGCGAGATGGGCTCCGGCCGTCGTCGCGGCCGACCCCGCGTCCACCCAACCGTCGAGGGCCACGATCATGGTGGGCGATTCGATCCCTTCGATGTCGGAGACGTAGATCAGGCTCACGCCGAAAGGATATTGCGGATGGGCACCTACGCTTGCGGGCGGTGAACGAAGCGACAGGGACCATGCTCGCGGCGGGTGCCTTCCAGGCGCCACCGATCGTGCTGGTCCACGGCGTCGCGGCCAACCGCTGCGTCTGGCAGCCGCTGATGGCGGAGCTCGCCCCCGGCTACCGGCTGATCGCGCTGGACCTGCCCGGTCACGGGGCCAGCCGCGCTCGCTTCTCCTTCGCCGCGGCCGTTGCGGCCATCTCCGATCTCTGCCACCAACAGACAACGCCGCCCACCCTGGTTGGGTGGTCGCTCGGCGGCCTCCTGGCGCTCCGGGTCGTGGCGGACGACGCCGCCATCGCCTCGAATCTCGTTCTCACGGGTGCGACGATCCAGCCCGGGCGGATGCTCGGCCCGCTGCTGGTGGCCGCCTCGCTCGCTCACCCGCTCGGCGACACACGCGCAGCGGCCCTCCTCGCCACCCGCCTGCTCGCGAGCCGACTTGGGGCAGCCGCCGCGCCAATGGTCGAGTGCGGGTTGGCACCAGGAGACGGTCTGCTTGCACTGCGCGATGTCGGCCGCGAGGACTGGCTGGGCCTGGCGAGCTGGGTGCGCATTCCAGTGCTCATTGCGAATGGCAGCCGCGACCGCCTCGCACGCCCCGCCGAGCCCAGGTTCGCGGCCGCCATGCCGCATGCGACCGTGACCCACATCCAGCGCGCCGGACACCTTGCGCCCCTCGAACGGCCCGAAGAGCTGGCGGCATCCGTGGATCGATTCCTCCGCCCAGGAGGCTGACGACGACCGACGGGCATGGGACCAAAGTTCATGGTGCCCCCGAACAACGGGGCGAATGACAGGGCGCCCCTCGCGTATCGACCATGCAGGAAGGCCCCGGCCTGCACCGGACCACACGCAGAGGACGCTCTACCTTGCCTGCCAGTTCTCTCCCTCATCGCCGACTGCTCGGATCAATTGCCGGACTCGTTCTTTCGCTCGTCGTCGTTGCGCCTGTGCTGGCGGCTGAGCCGACCACCACGTCGCCCCACGACGCGGGCAAGGACGTCCTGATGATGGGAAGAGGGCTGGGAATCGACGGCGCTCCGCCCGCGACCCAGGGTCCCACCGCGCACCAGGGCGTCGACGTCTCCCACTGGCAGGGCGGCATCAACTGGACCGAGGTCGCTGCCTCAGGCATCGACTTTGCGATCGCGAAGGCAACGCAGGGAAGCTGGATCGTCGACCAGTACTACGCTCGGAACGCGCACCGGGCCCGTAGTCACGGCATCCGCTTCACGGCCTACCACTTCGCGCAGCCGGGACGGCGTGCCTGGAGCGCCTACCGCCAGGCCGACTTCTTCCTGAAGAACACGAAGCTTGGCCCCGACGACCTCGTGCCCGCGCTCGACATGGAGCGGAGCGGTGGCCTCAGCCCGACGGCCCTCCGGCAATGGGTCCTCGATTGGCTGCACCGCGTCTACATGAAGCTCGGCGTCAAGGTCATGGTCTACAGCAACCCGAGCTTCTGGGGCAGCGCGATGGGCAACACCTCCGCGATCGCCCGTGCCGGGTACGAGGTCCTCTGGGTCGCCCATTGGGACACGCTGCACCCCACGGTTCCCGCCGGGGGCTGGGATGGAAACGGCTGGACCATCTGGCAGTGGACGGAATGCGGGCACGTGCCAGGCATCCGGACCTGCGTCGACCGTGACGCGATCACGGGCGTCCGGCTGAAGAACCTGACCATCGGCTACCTGCGGGGCGACAAGGCCGACTGAATGCCTCGTCGGGCTCCGTCCGCCCGGTGAACTGTCCCACGACGCCGGGACGGTGTACGGTGCCGCCGTGCAACCCGGCCACGGCCGCTCCGCCACTCGGCTCGCCGCGCTCCTGTTGACCCTGTCCCTGGTGTCACCCGTGACGGCGAAGGCTGATTCGGGTTTTCTCACCTCGGCGGGGAGCACCACGCCCGAGCTCGTGACGACGGGAGCAACGGGCGCGACCGCATCTACGCCTGCAGGCGGTGGTCTCAGCCGCGAGGTCTTCGGCTTCTTCCACCCCGGCGATCTCGCCTACATGCTCCACCAGGCCGACTACAGCGCGCTCTCGACCGTGGCCTACTTCGGCATCTCCTCGCATTCGACCGGGCGGCTCAAGACGACCGACCATGGCGGAGCGCTCGACTACCGCTGGAAGGCGTGGAACAGCGCGCAGATGGACCAGATCATCGCGAAGGCGCACGCCGCCGGCACGAAGGTCCTCCTGGCCGTGACGCGCTTCGGGTGGACCGACAGCACCTACCGATCGAGCGTGAAGCTCCTCGAGAATCCGACCGCTCGCGATCGGCTCGCCCGCGGGATCGCGGACGAGGTGGTGCGACGAGGGGTGGACGGCGTGGCGCTCGACTTCGAACCCATTCCGCGCTCCGTGAAGCAGCAATTCGTGACGTTCGTCCACCAGGTCCGTGCGGCGCTGGACGCGAAGCGTCCCGGCTTCGACCTCACCGTGGCCGCAACGGGCTACATCGCCAATTACGATGCCGGCGGCATCGTGTCGTCCGGGGCCGACGCGATCTTCATCATGGCCTATCACTACCACGGCAGCTGGTCGAGCTCGACGGGCAACATCTCGCCACTGAAGCGCCCGGGCTACGACCTGAGCGACACGATCAACACCTTCGAGGCCGACGGGGCGCCAGCGAACAAGCTCATCCTCGGCCTGCCCTACTACGGGTACGAATGGTCGACCGTGACCGGCAAGGTGCATTCCAACACTCGCCCGGCCGGCAGCACCTACGGCTTCCCGTTCAGCATCCTGTACCGCACCGCCGTCGGCATTGCGGCGACCTACGGCCGACGCTGGGATCCGCTCGAAAAGGCACCGTGGGTCCGCTGGCAGTACCGGGCCTGC
>JBBRYO010000052.1:0-16807 GCA_038237595.1 Candidatus Limnocylindrales bacterium
CCCGTCCGCGCCGATTCGTCGGCCGCCAGCGCGATGCGGAGCGCCGCGACCCCATCACGTGCGTCGACCCGCGCAGGACCGCCGTCGGCGATCGCCCGCAGAAAGTCCCGCAGCTCGAGTCGATAGGGATCCTCGGCAACCGGGCTGCCCGGCAGGCCGACCTTCTGCTCCTCCCCGGCCTCGCTGCCCTTGAGGTACCAGCGCATGGGCTTCGCGGCCTCCGAGTCGTACTCGAGGAGGCCATCTGAGCCGGCTATCTCCATGCCCGTGCGGAAGACGTCGCCACCGTACGCCCAGGAACCGGTGACCTGGCTGACGGCACCGGACTCGTGGACCAGGACCGCGAATGCGTGATCGACCCCGAGCTCTGGTCGCGCGGCGCCAACTGAGCGGCAATGGACGCTGGTCACGTCTCCAGCCACCCACCGCGCGAAATCGAAGTCGTGGATCATCAGGTCCAGGATCAGGCCGCCCGACCGAGCGTGGTCGAAGAACCAGTGATCGGCGCCGTGCCGCGGCCGGAAGGTGGCGCGCTTGAGCCGCAGGACCGCCGGATCTCCGATCGCGCCACCGGCCACGATCCCACGTGCCGCCTCGTACTCCGGAAACCAGCGCACGACGTGCGCCGGAAAGAGGCGCACTCCGCTGGCCTCGCAGGCATCGAGCATCGCTTCCGCCTCGGCCGCGGTCCGGGCCAGCGGCTTCTCGCAGATCACGTGGCGGCCGGCCCTGGCCGCGGCAGTCGCGACCTCGCCGTGCCGATCGGTCGGCGCGCACACGTCCACGACGTCGACCGCCCCGATGAGGTCCTCGAGCGAGCCTGCAACGGCCGCTCGGTGTCGTGCCGCCACCTCGGCCGCCTTCTCCGGCGATGGATCGAAGAGCGTCACCGGCACGCCGTCCGCGGCCAGCGCCGCCAGGTGGGTCGTGCCCATGACGCCCGCTCCGACGATGCCAACGCGGAGCTGGCCGCTCACTTCAACGCGCCGCCCATCAGGCCGCGCACGATCTGGCGGTTGAACAGGATGTAGAGCACCAGCATCGGCAGCATGGCGATCGTGAGCGCGGCCAGGACCGCGTTGAAGTCCGAGACGAACTGACCGAGAAACTGCTGCGTGCCGAGCGTCAGCGTCGCGGTGGAACGCCCGGGCGCGAGGATGAGCGGCCACCACAGGTCGTTCCAGATGGGGATCATCGTGAGGATCGCGACCGCCGCGACCGCAGGCCGCGCCAGCCGGACGACCATGGAAAAGACCCGGAAGTGTCCCGCGCCGTCGACGCGCGCCGCGTCCTCCAGCTCGCGCGGGACCTCGCGGAAGAAGTTGGCGAGCACGAACACGGCAAGCGGCAGCCCGGCCGCGCTGTAGACGAGGATCAGCGAGAGCAGGTTGTTGACGAGGCCCAGCCCCTTCATCTCCTGGAGGATGGCGACCGTTCCGAGGCGGATGGGGATCATGATTCCGAGCGCCAGATAGAGCCCCAGCACGCGGTTGCCCCAGAACGGGTAGCGGGCGAGCGCGAAGGCCGCCATGGCACCGCACAGCAGTACGAGCGCCAGCGAGACCCCGGTCACGATCGCGCTGTTGGCGATGTAGAGCTCGAAATCGCCGCGCTTGTTGAGCGTCTCGTACCCGATCGTGGCAAACGTGTCGCCGGTCGGCGGAGCGACCGGGTTGTCGAAGATCGCGTTGCGCGACTTGAACGAGTTCATCACGATCAGCACGATCGGGAAGAGCGCGATGAAGGTGTACGTCAGCAGGACAGCGTGCTTGCCGACCGCAGATGGCGTCACGACTCGGCGGACTCGGCTGACTCGGCGGACTCGGCTCACGGTGCGGCCCTCACAGCTCCACCGTCTGGAGGCGCCGCTGGATCCCGAACAGGAACAGGACCACGCCGAACAGGATGATCAGGAACATCATGCCGGCGACCGTCGCGCCCATGGTCGGGTTGCCCAGCTGGAGCTGGAAGCCATAGAACGTGCGGTAGAAGAAGGTCCCCAGCAGGTCCGTACTGAAGTCGGGCCCTGCCAGCCCGCCCTGGACCGCGTAGACCAGGTCGAAGGCGTTGAAGTTGCCGACGAAGGTCAGGATGGCCACGATCCCCACGGTCGGGGCGATGAGCGGCAGCTGGATGCTGCGGAAGATGCGCAGGGAGTTGGCGCCGTCCACCCGGGCCGCCTCGATGATCTCGTCGGAAATGCCGAGCAGGGCCGCCGAGAAGAGCAGCATCGGAATACCGACGAACTGCCAGACCGACATCAGGCCCACGACGATGAGCGCGGAACCGCTCAGGCCGAGCCAGGGCTGGTACAGCTGGCCGAGGCCGACGGCGTCGAGACCGCCCTGCGCGACGCCCCACAGGGGGCTCAGGAACAGCTTCCAGATGAACCCGATGATCACGACCGACAGCACGGTCGGGGCGAAGATCAAGGTCCGGTAGACGGCCCGCCCGCGCAGGATGCGGGTGCTGAGGATCGCCGCCAGCAGCAGCCCGATGGGGTTCTGGAGCAGCATGTGGATCGCGAAGAAGATGACGTTGTTCTGGAGCGCGCCCCAGAAGCGTGGCGCGAAGTTGTTGTCGGTCAGGAGCTGGTTGTAGTTGGCGGTGCCGACGAACGAGCCGTTCGAGGAGAACAGGCTGAGCCGCAGCGACTCGAAGAGTGGATAGACCATGAAGGCCGTATAGATGAGCACGGCCGGCGCGAGGAAGACGATGAGGTGCCACGGAATGCGCCTGCGTCGGACGCGCGGTTGCGCGATCGCCATCATCTCCCTCCGCGCTGAGGTTGAGGTGTGTGCCCGGCGCCCCAGCTGCGGCGCCGGGACTCCAATGGGTGCCTCCGCGGTGCCTAGGGCGCCGTGGACTCACCGGGCTGCGGGACGTTTCCGGGCTTGTACCAGGAGTCGAGCCCGGCCTGAACCTTGGCTGCCGCCGCTTGCGGCGTAAGGGTGCCATTCACATCCGCCGCAGTGTCGGCCCAGAGGTCGTTCTCCAGGTTCGGCGTGCCGCGCGACAGGATCTGGTAGGAGTTGCGGATGGTCGACTTGCACGTCTGGCGAAGGTCGACCGCGGACTGTGCGACCGCATCGGTCACGGTCACTGGATTCTTGTTGAGGGAATAAAAGCCCGGCAGAGCGTTCGCGTAGAGCGTCGCGAAGTCGGTGCTCGCCACCCAGGAGAGGAAGGTCTTTGCCTCGGCCGAATGCGCGCTCTTGGCATTCAGGCCCATGGCGATGTCGGTGTGGTCGCTGATGTAGCACTGGTCGCCGGCGTTCTGGACCGGGGGTCCGAAGAAGCCGATGTTCTTGAGTCCTGTACTTTCGAAGTAGCCGATGTCCCATGTGCCCGCCGGGTAGATGGCGCCCTTGCCGGAAGCCATCAACTGCTGCGCGTCGGGATAGGCGACGCCTTCGACGCCCTTCTCGAGGAAGGGCTTCCACGATGCCAGCTCAGCCCAGGTGTTGACGTAGGGCGCATCGGTGAACTTTGCGGTACCGGCGATGAGCGCCTTGCGGCCGTCCTCGCCCTTCCAGAAGTTGGGACCGATGTTCTGGAAGCCCATCGTGGCGGACTCCCACTGGTCCTTGGTGCCCATCACGAGAGGCGTGTACTTGCCGTCCTTCTGGATCTTGTCGAGGATCGCGTGGAAGTCGGCGAGCGTGGTCGGCAGCGTGGTGATGCCGAGCTTGGTGAAGATGTCCTTGTTGTAGATGAAGCCGTGGATGACCGACGCCATCGGGACGCAGAAGGCGTTCTTGCCGTCATCCGTGATCCAGGCGCTCTTGGCCACGGAGTCGAAGTTCTCCATGCCGGGCAGGTCGTTGAGGCTTGCGAGGTAGCCCCGGTTGTAGAGCCCGAGCGACAGGTCGAAGGGCCGGCAGGCGATCAGGTCACCGGCGGAGCCGCCCTGGAGCTTCGAGTCGAGGGTGGCGTTGTAGTCGGTCGGTGCGGTCGGTGAGAACGTGACCTTGATGTTGGGGTACTTGGCCTCGAAGGCCGGAATGATCGTGTCCTGCCAGATTGTCAGGTCGTCGTTGCGCCAGCTTTCGATGGTCAGGTTGACTTGGCCGCCGCCGCCGGTCGAGGCGGCCGGCACGCTCGCAGCTGGCACGCTCGCAGCAGGCACGCTCGCAGCAGGCACGCTGGCCGCCGGCTGACTGGCCGGGGGCTGGCTGCTGGAACTGCCGCTGGTGCACGCGGCCAGCACGATGGTGAGCGTTGCACCCAATGCAATGAGTCTTGACTTCAAGGGGTCTCCTCCTCCGGATTCCGCGCGGCCGGACGGCCGCGTTGCGCTTCTGCGTGACATGCCAGTCGTCTTCTCCTCACCTCCCTCGTTGATCGTCGAGCGCTTCGCCGAGCTGGGGATGGGCAGCTGCCCACGCTCTCGCCTCGTCCGCGTCGAGGTCGAGCTCCAGGCGCACGATCGCGGCGCGCGCCCACCAGCCCACGGACTCGAGGGCGTCGCGAGCATCCGCGTCGGATCGGCGGGTCACATCCGAGACCATCCGGACGGCCCGGTCGCGAAGCTTCTGGTTGGACACCTGCATGTCGACCATGCGGTCGCGATAAACATGGCCGAGCCTGACCATCGCGCCGGTCGTCACGGCGTCGAGGACGGCCTTGCAGGCGCTGGCGGCCACGAGGCGGGTCGATCCGACCAGCACCTCCGGGCCGATCAGAGGGTGGATCGCCACCGAGGCCACCGAGGCCAGGGCCGAGGGATGTGCGCATGCCACCGAGACAGCGAGCGCACCACGGCTCGCGGCAGCCTCGAGCGCGGCGACGGTCCATGCCGTGCTTCCACTCGCCGCCACTGCCACGACGGCGTCGCGCTCCGTCACCCTCACCCGCGCGATGGCCGCGGCGCCGGCTGCGGCATCGTCGTCCGCAGCCGGATCGGCGTGCAGCAGGTCCTCGCGGTTCGGCCTGTCGGGCATGCCGGCGAGCAGGGCGATCACGGTCCCATCGCCGATCCCGAAGGTGGGCCCCAGCTCGGTCGCTTCGAGCAGGCACAGGCGCCCGGTGGTCCCGGCACCGGCGAGGACGAGCCGGCCCCCATCCCGCAGGCGCCCGGCGACCGCGTCGATCGCCTCGGCGATCGCCGGAAGCTCGGACTCGAGTGCCGCCGGGATGGCCGCCTCCGCGCGGATCATCGCCGCCGCGATCTCGAGCGCGCTCATGGCATGAAGGTCGCCGCTGCCGGCATGCTCGCTGGCCCGGGATGCCCCACGAATCGTCATGAGGCGCGCCCTGCGACGACCTGGTTGGCGTGCGAGGCAACCTGCCCGCCGACGAGTGTGTACCGGGCCCGCCAGTCGGCATCGAAGACGACGAGGTCCGCGAGCCGGCCGACTTCCACGGTTCCGGCTTCATGCTCGAGCCCCAGCAGGCGCGCTGGGTTCACGGTCGCGGCGCGAAGTGCGTTCTCCGGGGGGATGCCGGTGCGGATGAGGTTACCGAGCGCCGCGTCCAGCGGAAGGAGCGACCCCGAGATGACGCCGTCGCTGCGCCGCCCGACGAGCCCGTCAGAGTCGACCTGCGTCCCTGCCAGCTCGAAGCGTCCCGGCTCCATGCCCAGGCCGGCCAGAGCGTCGGTGATCAGGATCAGCTCATCCGGCGACTTGAAGCGGCTTACCAGCTCGACCATCCCCAGGTCCACGTGCTGACCGTCCCCGATGACGCTGACCGACAGGTGCGACGCGAGCAGGAAGCCGGCCACGCCGGGATCGCGGTGGTCGAAGCGCCGCATCGCATTGAACAGGTGCGTGCCGAGCGTCGCGCCGGCAGCGGCGCCGGCAGCGGCCTGCTCCCAGGTGGCGTCGGTATGGCCCATGGAGACCACGACGCCGTCCGAGACCAGCCGGCGAATCAGCTCGAGCGCGCCCGGCAGCTCGGGCGCCACGGTCACGAGGCGCACCGATCCTCCTTCGAGCCACGTGTCGGCGAACGCCGTGGAGACGGGCATCAGCCAATCGGGACGGTGCGTTCCCGGACGGCGGGGGCTCAGGAACGGTCCCTCGACATGGACACCGAGGAGGCGCGCTGCGCCGTCGACGCGCTCGCCGTTCGTCGCGGCCAGGTTCGCCAGGCACGGCCCGTATCGTTCGGTGGGCGACGTGACCACGCACGCCAGGTACCCGGTGACGCCGAACTGCGTCAGGCCCCTGCTCACCGCAGACGCGTCCGCGCCCGGGTCCGAGAAGTCCTGTCCGAACGCGCCGTTGACCTGGATGTCGATGAGTCCGGGCCCGAGGATGGCGTCCGGGCCACCGAGCGCTCCCGGGGGTGCAGGGTCGCCCGGAGCCACGAAGACGATCGAGCCGATGCGCTCGCCGGTCACCTCGATGAGCACGTGCCCGCGCGGCTCCGGCGCGAACAATGTGCCGCGGAGCAGCATCAGCGAAGCTCCACGGTCAGCTGGTAGCGATCGCCGCGGTAGACGGACTGCACGTACTCCACCACCTTCCCGCCGGCGTCTGAGGTCAGGCGCGAGATGCGAAGCACAGGAGCACTCGACTCGACGTCGAGCAGACGCTGTTCGTCTGACGTCGGAAGCGCCGCCTCGATCGTCTGACGGGCGGACGTCGGCACGAGGCCGAAGTCGTTGGCCAGCACGCTGTACAGCGATTCGGTTGCCAGGTCGCGCTTCAGGAGCCCGGGCGCCAGTGCCGACGGAATGTGCACCGACTCGATCGCCAGCGGCTCGTCGTCCGCCAGCCGCAGCCGCGTGATCTGGGTGATCTCGGCCCCGGGCCCCAGGCCGAAGAGTCGCGCCATCTCGAACGTCGCCTGGATCGTCCGGCTCTCGACCAGCCGGCTCGAGGGCCGCATGCCCCGCGAGCTGATGTCCTGCGTGAAGCTGGTGAGGTGCCGCAGTGGTTGCTCGATCACCCGGCGGTCGGCGACGAAGGTGCCCTTGCCCGGCAGCGAGTAGAGATAGCGGTCCTGGGTGAGTCCATCGAGGGCCTGGCGGACCGTCATGCGGCTGACCGAGAACCCGGCACTCAACTGACGCTCCGAAGGGAGTCGCGCGTGCGGGGCGAGCTCCCCCGAGGAGATCGCCTGCTCCAGGCGTGCGCGGATCTGGGCGAAGATCGAAGTGGGGCTGTCCCGGTCGAGGGGCCCGATGAACGTCTCGCCGGCGAGTGACGCGGCCACGGCCTGGGGCTCCCTCCCATCCCAGCCAATGACGGTCCTGGCTGGGGGCCCGGACCGTACTGGTCTAGTCCACCATAGACCAAAGCCTCGGGCGCAGTCAATGCCCGCAGCCGCGACATGACGATGGGCTTCGGACGTCCATGGCGCCCGCTACGATCGCGGTATGACGGGCGAAGATCGACTGCGACTTGGCCTCTTCGGTGCCGGTGGCGTCACTGGCCGACACCTCCCTGTGCTCGGGACTCTCGGGCGAACGGAGCTGGTCGGGGTCGTGTCGCGCACGCTCGAGCGGGCTTCGGCGGTCGCCGCAGCATGGGGCGGCACGCCCTACGCCGACGCTGAACGGATGCTGGACGAGCAGAAGCCCGACGTCGCGCTGGTGTGCCTGCCGCCGTACCTGACGGGCGCCGCATGCGAGCTGCTCGCGCGCCGCGGCATCCCATTCCTCACGGAGAAGCCTCTGGCGGCGGACGCGGAAACGCCGGCACGGGTTGCGCGCCTGGTCGAGGAGCGAAACCTCGTCACGGCCGTGGGCTACCAGTGGCGCGCTCTTGACTTTCTTCCGGAGGTGCGTGCCCGCATCGCCGAGCGGCCTCCCCGGCTCCTCGTCGCGCACTGGCTTGGCGGCACGCCGCCGCCCGCCTGGTGGCACCGCGCCGACCAGGGCGGCGGGCAGGTCGTGGAACAGGCGACACACGAGTACGACTTCGCGCGGGCCCTGCTGGGCGAGGCGACGGTCATCGCCGCCGCCGCGCAGCACTACCCCCGGGCCGACGAGCCGGACGTGGACGTCGCGGCCGTCGCTGCGGCGCTGCTGCGCTTCGATAGCGGCGCCATCGGGTCGTTCTCCAACACGCGCCTGCTCACCTCGGGGCTGATCCAGGTCGTGCTGGTCAGCGACAGCCTCCAGATCACGATCCGCCTGCGCGGCTGGCCGGACCAGGAATGGACCGCGACCTTCGAGGACGGCGGCCCGGTTCGCGTCCTCACCAACGGCACCAATCCTTTCGTGGCGCAGGACGCCGCCTTCCTGGACGCCGTCGTGGCGAGCGATCCGTCGCTGGTCTTCTGCTCGTATGCCGACGCGCTGAAGACGGATCGCCTGACGCGCGCGGTCGTGGCTGCGACCGGCGTCGGGGCCTGATCCTCGCTACCCTGACCGCATGGCGGACGAGGGGCACGATCCCGGGCCCGAGGCTGCGTCGCGGCGTGTCGCCGGCATGGCGGAGGCGGCCACCGATCCGATTCCTGCCGGGAACGGTCACGCCATCCGGATTGGGACCGCGTCGTGGACCGACCCGACGATGATCGCGCCCGGCGTGTTCTACCCGGAGAGTGCCAACTCCGCGGAGGAGAGGCTGGCCTTCTACGCGAGCCGCTTCCCGGTCGTGGAGGTGGACGCCACGTACTACGCGTTGCCGGTGCGGCGCACCTCCGAGCTGTGGGTCAAGCGCACGCCGCCCGACTTCACCTTCGACATCAAGGCACACGCGCTGATGACCGGACAGCCGACCGAGACGAAACGGCTGCCGAAGGACATCCGCTCGGCCCTTCCGGCGGAGGTCGCCGAGAAGACCCGCGTCTACTCCAGGGACCTGCCCGACGAGCTTCAGGCATCCATCTGGGAGTGGTTCGTGGACGGCCTCGAGCCGCTGCGCGAGGCGGGGCAGCTGGGCTCGGTGCTGCTCCAGTACCCGCGCTGGTTCTTCACATCCTCCGAGAACCGAGCCCTGATCGAGGAATCCGCCGCGCGGCTCGCTGAGGCGGGCGTCGCGAGTGCCGTCGAATTCCGGAACGCGACCTGGTTCAACGAGAAGAACCTCGATCGAACGCTGCGGTTCCTGGAGGAGCGGAGGATCCCGCTCGTCATGGTCGACGAGCCGCAGGGCTTCAAGTCCAGCGTCCCGCCGATCCTGGCCACCACCTCGCCCGACCTCGCGATCGTGCGCTTCCACGGGCGACGCACGGAGACCTGGGAGAAGCGTGGCATCCCCACGGTCGAACGATTCCGCTACCTGTACGACGAGCACGAGCTCGAGGAGTGGGCGCCGCGCGTTCGGAGGGCTGCCGCCGACGCGAAGGAAACGCACGTGCTGTTCAACAACTGCTATTCCAACTACGGTGCCACCAACGCGGTCGAGCTTGCCAACCTGCTGCGCGACATCGGCCGCGACGAGACGAAGGAGTCCTGATCGATGATCCCCGTCGCGCGACTCAACCACGCAGTCCTCTACGTTCGCGACGCCCAGGCCTCCGCCGCGTTCTATGCGCGGGTCTTCGGCTTCGAGACGGTGTCCGAGGAGTTCGGGGGCAAGGCCGTCTTCATGCGCGCGGCCAGCGGTGAGAACCACCACGACCTCGGCCTCTTCTCGGTCGGGCCGGACGCGCCCCGCGCGCCGCGCGGGTCAACCGGCCTCTACCACCTGGCCTGGGAGGTTCCGACGATCGAGGATCTGGTCGCCGCCGCCGGCGCCCTCGAGGAAGCCGGCGCGTTGACGGGCGCCAGCGATCACGCCGTCTCGAAGTCGCTCTACGGCGCGGACCCGGACGGCAACGAGTTCGAGATCATGTGGCGCGTGCCGCGCGAGGCGTGGGGCGAGGAGGAGCACCGCGGCGTGGTGCGCTCGCTCAACCTCGACGCGGAGCTCAAGCGCTGGGGACACGAGGGGGCAGCTCGCGCCTGAGATGACCGAGCATCCCTCGATCACGCGGTTCGTGCCGACTCCCGAGCAGTACGCCTGGACGTTCGGCGGCTGCGATCCCGTCCTGCGCGTCCGTCCCGGCGACGTGCTGGACCTCTTCACCGAGGACGCATTCGGCGGCCGGATCCGGACGAGCGATGACCTGCCGAGCCGCAGCATCACCTATCCGTTCATCAACCCCCAGACCGGCCCGTTCCACGTGGAGGGCGCCGAGCCGGGCGACACGCTTGCGATTCACCTGATCGACGTCCAGCCTGCGCGCGACTGGGCCGTGAGCACGACCGTGCCGCTCTTCGGGGCGTTGACCGGCACCCGCTGGACAGCGACGCTCCAGGATCCGCTGCCGGAGAGGACGTGGCTGTACGCGGTCGACCGCGACGCCGCTGAGGTCGTGTACCGCGCGCTCGACTCGGACTACTCGACGCGGCTGCCACTGCAACCATTCCACGGCACGGTCGGCGTCGCGCCGGCAGCGAACGAGGCACGCAATGTGCTCGTGCCCGAAGCTTTCGGTGGCAACATGGATACGCCCGAAGCGAAGGCGGGCACGACGATCTACCTGGGCGTCAACGTTCCCGGTGCCCTCTTCTCGCTCGGCGATGGGCACTACACGATGGGCGAGGGCGAGGTCTGCGGCGTGGCCGTCGAGGGCGCCATGAACACCCTCCTGACGATCGAGCTCATCAAGGGCGAGTTCTGCGACTGGCCAAGGATGGAGAACGACACGGCGATCATGGTGGCGGGATCCTGCCGGCCCCTCGAGGACGCCTTCCGCATCGCGCATACCCAGCTCGTGCTCTGGATCTCGCATGCGACCGGCCTCTCGGTCATGGACACCTACCAGCTCGTGACGCAGGGATCGCAGTCACCCATCGCGAACGTGTGCGACGCCAACTACACGATCGTGGCGAAGATGCCGAAGCGGTACCTGCCGCGTGACGTGACCTGGATGAGCGGGGTCCACGAACGGCTGCGAGAGGTGGGCAGGTCCGTCATCGCGGCGCGCGACGGCAACGGCGGCTGACAGACGTGGACGAGGAGCCGGCGGGCAGGCTAGTCGCAGCGGAGGACGAGCCGCCCCTCGTGACGGGCAGGAACGACGCGCCGCCGCCGTCGGCGATTGCGGCGATCGATGCCTCTGCGACGCCCGCCTCGCGACGGCCGAGCGCATCGCTGTGGTGGCTCCTCGCCGCCGCGCTGCTGATCTTCTGGCTTGCCCGGCCGATCCTGGGCCCCTTTGTCATCGCGGCGGTGCTGGCCTATGCCTTCAGCCCGCTGGTCGCGAGCGCCGAGCGGCGCACCGGGTGGTCGCGGTTGGTGGTGGTCCTGATCGACTATCTCGTGGCGCTCGCCGGGATTGGAATCCTGGGCTGGTTCCTCACCGGGCGGCTCATCGCGGAGCTCCAGCTGCTCTCGACCTCGGGTCCGGATTCCGTGGCCGCGCTTCTTCATGGGCTGCTCGGCGGCGACACCATCGTGATCGGCAGCACGACCATCACCGTCGAGCAGATCTCCACGGAGATCGAGTCGGCGATCAGCGGCCTCGTGTCGACGCCCGGCGGCGCGATCGAGCTGGCGAAGCAGGTCGGCGACCTGGCGCTCAACGTCGTGCTGGTGATCATTGTCACGTTCTACCTGCTGGTCGACGGCCAGCGCTTCATTGCCCGCACGGTCACCGTCCTGCCACTCGAGCACCGCGAGCGCACCACGGCGCTGCTCGGGCGCATCCACGAGGTCCTGGGACGCTGGTTGCGGGGCCAGCTGCTGCTGGTGGCGCTCGTCTCGATCGTCGTCTACATCATCCTCGGCCCCATCCTCCACCTTCGGTACGCGCTGGCGATCGGGATCCTGACCGGCGTGCTCGAGGTGATCCCGCTCATCGGGCCGGTGATCGCAGCCGCCATCGCGGCGACCGACGCCTTCGCGCAAGGGGGCGCGCAGACGGCCATCGTGGTGATCGTGATCTACGCGGTGCTGCGCCAGGTCGAGGACCAGCTGGTGTCGCCGGTCGTCATCGGGCGCGCCGTTCACCTCCACCCCGTGGTGACGATCTTCGCCGTGCTGGTCGGCCTCAGCACCTATGGAATCCTCGGCGGGCTGCTGGGCGTCCCCGCCGCGGCCGCCATCAACGTCGTCTTCCGCGAGCTCTACCCGCCAGAACCGGCGGTCGCCTCGCCCTGACTCGCCCTCCGCCCGTGCTTCGGCTGCACAGCGCCGAGCTTATCGCCCCGGGTCGGACCGCTTCAATTCGTCCGCGCCCACGATCAGGCCCGCGGATCGCGTCTGCCGCGGCTTCCGCGCAGGCCAGGTGGCGTCGACGCCGGGCACGACAGATCGAGCGAGCCGGTCACGCCCGAGGCGGGGCGCAGTATTGCAGTTGGCTATAGTAGGTTCAGGCCACATTCGCGGCGCGGAGAGAGGGAAACGCACGACGTGATGTCGACCGAACTGCCGTCTTCGGACGCCAGTGCGACCGTCCTGGTCAATGCTGATGGATCCTGCGCAGAGGCGTCCCATGCGGCCCTCGAGCTGCTTGGCGTCACCATCGAGGAGTTGCGTCGACGCCTACGGCGGGTTCGACGGCTCGCGCTTTGCGACCTCGCAGACGGTCGTCTCACTGCCGTTGGGCGTTGGCGAAGTGAACGGACTCGCCGTCGCGCCGGACGGGCGCCTGGTCCTCGGCATCTCGGCGGCGTGCGACCACTGCGCGCTGACTTCGGAACGCTCCGGAACGATCGTGTCTTCCTGGCGGATGGCAGCGGTCTACGCGTGGACGTCAGCGGCATCCGCGCTGCTGTCGGGCTTGAATGCGCTCGCCGCCGCGCGGCTGGCCGAACTCGCTCATCAGCGCCGACATCTCGACGAGGACGACCGGGACGTCCCCGATCACCCAGCCATCGTGCTCCGGCGGCAGCTCGTAGACGTTGCCGGGTGTCAGCTCGAGCGTGGATCCGTCCGCCATCTCGATGCCCAGGACGCCGCTGATCACGATGCCGCGGTGGTGGACCATGCAGCGCTCGGTGGCGGCAACCGGCTTGACGTCCGTCGACCAGCGCCATCCGGCTGCGAGGTGAATCGCACCACCGACAAATCGCCGAGGCGCACAAATTCGAGCTCGATGCGCGCGAAGCGGCGGCGCTCATCGGGATCGTCGAGGGTGCGCTTCGTGGCGCGAGGCCGGTCGATGTCGGTCAGTGTCGGGCCTTTCCGCGGGCAAAAGAAAGGCCCGGCCTCGAATGAAGGCCGGGCACAAGTGCGTCCGGAAACCGCCGGGACACCGCTTCAAGTAGCCAGCGTTCTCAACGGATGACACGCTAGCGGGTGCGGGGCTCGATTGGCAACCCGGACATTCGTACCACTCCCTGGTCGGGACCCGGGTCCATCCCGCTTGGTGGTGGGGTCCAGAGTGACCGGGACAGCCGCGCCCAACGGCTGCGCCGAGGGAGGCTCTCCATGAAGACCCTGCGAATGGCGGCGGCGTGCGCGCTGGCCGTGGTCATGTTCAGCGCGGCGACCGCGACCGCGGGCCTGAACCTCAACGGCCCGGTCCATGACCTGCTGCCGGACATCAAGATGGCCAGGCTCTACGGCTTCAGCATCGAGACGCGCCCGAATGGCCGCATCTGGCTCCATTTCGGGACCATCGGCTGGAGCGTCGGCGAGGGGCCGCTCGAGGCCCGCGGCCTGAAGGTCGATCCCAACGACCACTACATGCACGTCAAGCAGCGCATCTACAACTCGTCCGGCGGCTACCACGACCGGGTTTCACCCGCGGTGATGATCTACGACACCGGAGACCATCACCACCACTGGCACGTCCGCCAGTTCATGGTCGTCAACATGTACACCGTCGGCGATCCGACGGGCAACGTGTACGGTCTGCGGAAGATCGGCTACTGCCTGCTCGACTTCGGGCACATGGACAACCCGCCGCCGAACTCGCCTCCGCATCCGGTCTATCCGCTCGATGCCTGCGGGCACAAGGACGACACGCACGTCCGGATGGGCCTCTCGATCGGCTACGGCGACGACTACCCGCCCTACTTCGACCACCAGTGGATGGACATCACCGGCCTGGCGACGGGCGACTACCGGATCTGCACCACGGTCGATCCGCTAAGGGAGTTCGTGGAGAGCAACGAGAACAACAACGCGCGCCGGACGGACGTCCATATCGACATGTCCGCCAAGCACGTGACCGTGATCTCGTCTGCGATCACGGCGTGCGGCCCAGAGGTGCCCTGACCGACGGCGCCGTTCCGTGCCGCTCGCCGCAAGGGCCACCCAAGCGTCAAGTCCGACGCACGGGCTCCCGTTCCAGGCTGGGTCAGGCGGCGGCGGGAACCGTCGAGGGAGTGCGACCGAAGACTTCCTTCGTCCGCGGCTTGAGCAGGAACCACACGGTGATGGCTGCGAGGGCAAGCGAGGCGACGCCGTCAAGCGGGCTCGCATCGGCCAGCAGGAAGCTGGCAATTTCGAGCGAGATGGTGACGCCGACGACGACGAAGGCTGCGCCGGGCAAACGTCCCACCCCGGGTGGGTCCGCGGTCGCGGGAGCCGGGACGCGCTGCCTGCCGCACGGGGACGGCCCGGACTACGCCCCCGACGGCTCCGCGGGCCGGAGAATCTGGCCGTCCCGGAGCTCCAAGACCCGATCGGCCACCTCGAGCATGAGCGGATCGTGCGTGGCCACTCGGCACGGCTGCGGTGCAGCGCCGTAACCCACAGCCGACGCCAGCCCGCGCCTCGCACGCGGACACCCTCTCGTACCCTCGTCAGCGCGAGCGTAGCGCGGCATCCGGTTGGTGGATGCCGTCGGTTACCCCGACCGTACGATCGGCCTATGCGCCTCTATTCCACCGCGACGGCATAGACCTGTCACTCGTCGGGGACACCCTTCAGGGCGTGCGTGCCGCGGTCCTGGAACGTCAGGCCCGAGCCCACGACGAGGTCCTTGACCGTCCGCGAGACGAGGACCTCGCCCGGACTGGCGAGTGCAGCGATCCGGGCGCCGATGTGCACAGCAAGGCCGCGGATGCCCTCTGGAGCAAGCTCGACCTCGCCGGTGTGCAGGCCCGCCCGGATCTCAAGCCCCAGGGGTCGAACGGCCGTCGCAATCGACATCGCGCAGCGGACCGCTCGGGCCGGACCGTCGAAGGTCGCCAGAAAGCCATCTCCAGCCGTCCCCATCTGCCGTCCCGAGTATCGCGCCAGCTGCTCGCGGACAACTGCGTGGTGGGCCTGGAGCAGGTCCCCCCAGTCCCGATCGCCGAGGCTCGCGGCCCGCTGGGTGGAGCCAACGATGTCGGTGAAGAGCACCGTCGCGAGGACGCGGTCGTGCTCGGCGTCGTGGCGGACCCCCGTGAGGAACTCCTCGATTTCGCCGAGCATGCCATCGGAATCACCGATCCACGGCAGATGGTCCTCGCCCGGCATTTCCACGAACCTGGCTCCTGGGATGTGCTCGGCCATGTAGCGACCCGACTCGACCGGCACGGCCCGATCGCCTGTGCGATGCAGGACCAGCGTCGGTACCCGCACGGACTCCAGCACCGGTCGCACGTCGATCTCGGCATTCATCCCGATGAGGGCCAGGACGGCGGACGGGCTCGCACCGAGCCTGAGGTAGCGAGCCCAGTTGGCACGAAAGCGCTCATCGTTGGCCCGGCTCGGCGCCCGCTGTGTCAGACCCACGGGGCCGCCCCAGTTGCCGGCGATCTCCTTCTTGAATGCCTCGAGCGATTCGGGGGTGTATCCCCACGGGTGGCCTGGCGCGGCCATCTCACGCGCGAAGCCGCCGAGCAGGATCATCGCGCTGGTGCGCGCCGGATGGGTCGCCGCGAAGAGCACGCACATTGGCGCCCCCTCGGACACGCCGAGCAGCGCTGCACGCTCCGAGGCGGCCGCGTCGCACACGGTCAGCACGTCCGTCATCCGCATCTCGATGGTTGGCAGCTCGCTTTCGGGGACACGATCCGACATGCCGGTACCGCGCTTGTCGAAGAGGATCAGTCTCGAGAAGGACGCGAGCCCCTCGAAAAATCGTGCGAGCGTTGGTTCCTCCCAGGCGGCCTCGAGGTGCGAGACGAAACCAGGCACCCAGACCAGATCACGGGGCCCGTCGCCGAGCACCTGCCATGCGATGGAAACGCCGTCGGGCGTCTTCGTGTAGCGCGTCTGGGGCATCACGCGCGAAGTGTGTCCTCCAGCACGGTGGCAGGCAAGGTTCGATCACAAAGCCATCAGCCAGACCGCTGTCTATCGCGCACCCGCGTACACTGGCCGTGCAACGGGTGCACCTGCGTCCGTTTCCACTTATCGAGGTTCCCCCATTGGCGAGGCATTCAAAGGCTGAGCGCGAACGTCGTGAGCAGCAGAACAAGCTGGCCGTCGAGATCGAGGCTGCCTGGCGCGCGCGCGTGCCGGCGGCACAGGCGAAGGCATTCGAGCTCGAAGTCGCCGCGGCTCGCGCTCGCGGCCCCGAGCCGAAGCGTCCCGACATGGCACCCGGCACCGCTCCGCGTCCTCCGCGGCCGGGTCGTGAGCCCAAGCCGCCCAAGGAACCGGCGCGCCCGCGCCGGAACGGGTAGTGGCCATGACACCGGACCTCGGGCGGACCGCCCGTGCGTAAGCGCAAGGTCGACTATCCGGTCGCGAAAACCGCCACCAGGCGCGCGCCGGCCCCCGGTTCCGACTCCTCCCCCGTTCGTCCCAATCTCGCAACGATCGACCTCAACGCGGGCGCAGGACGCGCCGGCCTGTCCGTCGGTCAGCGCGTGCGGATCCAGGCCAGCGGTCTGTACTCCGGAGACATCGCCGTCGTCGAAGGCCTCTTCACCGGTGTGATCCCCTCGGCGCTCGTGCGCACCGAGGCGGGCCACTCACGTCGAGTCCGGACGATCGACGTCGTGCCGCTCACCGCGGAAGAGACCCGCCCCTAG
>JBBRYO010000053.1:0-16671 GCA_038237595.1 Candidatus Limnocylindrales bacterium
ATCGCGGTCGAGATCGGGCAGGTCATGCACGTCAGCGAGAAGCAGCTCGAGGAGCTGGAGTGGGGCGGACTCCTGCACGACATCGGCAAGATCGGCATCCGGGACTCGGTGCTGCTGAAGCCAGGCCGCCTGGACAAGGCGGAACGCATGCTGATGAACGAGCACCCGGAGAAGGGCGCCGAGATCCTCAAGGGCGTCGAGAAGCTCGCTCCGGAGATCCCGCTCATCCGGCATCACCACGAGTGGTACAACGGCTCGGGCTACCCCGACCGCATGATCGGCGAGAACATCCCGTTCCTGGCCCGCATCCTCCACGTCGCAGACGCCTTCGAGGCGATGACCGCGGTGCGGCCCTATCGCCTCCGCCCGATGAGCGCGGCACAGGCCATGGAAGAGCTGCGCAAGTACTCCGGCATCCAGTTCGACCCGCTCGTGGTCGCCGCGTTCGGCAAGACCGCGTCAGCCCAGGGCGAGCCGGCGATCGAGCCGGTTATGGAAGCCCCGATCCCGATGCTCGGACAGGTTGCGGCACTGCGCGCGAAAGGGACGATCTCCGCCGCGGCCCCGTTCAAGGAATAGTCGGCGACACATCTTTCCGACCGCCGGCTGCGCCCAGCCCGGCCGCGCAACGCAATTCCCGATTTGCGACCCACCGCTACCGTGAGAGCGTGCACGTGTTCGTTTGCCCGGGCGCCCCAGCGCTGACGAGGGCGACTACCACATGATCCTGTACGGCGTCCTGATCGGCCTCGTGCTCCGTCTGGTCTTTGGGGGTCGGCTGGATGCGCTCCTCAACGTCCGGCTGCGCTTCGCATTGCTGCTGCTCGCCGCGCTGGTGGTTCGCTACGGGACGCAGATCGCGATTGCTGCCGGGGTTCCCTTCGTCGATTCCCTGCGCCTGCCGCTCTACGCGATCGCTTTCTCGACCCTCGTCGCGGCTCTTTGGCTGAACCGGTCCCAGCCGGGCCTGCTGGTGGTGATGGGCGGCGTCGCCTCCAACGCGATCGCGATCCTCGCCAACGGCGGGTTCATGCCGGTCTACCTCCCGGTGCTGAAGGTCGCCGGGCTCAGCACCGCCGACCTCTCGCCGACCTTCAACGTCGCGTTGCCGACGAGCCTCGACCTCCAGTTCCTGCTCCGAGCCGGGCCGCTCGGCGACATCATTCCGTTCCCCATTCCGCCGCTCATCAACGTGGTGAGCCTCGGAGACGTGCTGATGACCATCGGCCTGGGCTGGTTCGTCTTTGCCACGCACGCCCGCCGGATCCCGGCAACCGCGCCCACGGGCGTGACGATCTGGCGCGGCGAGGAGGCAGAGGCGTCCACCTACGACCGGCCGGTGATGCTCGGCGGGGGGCGAGGCGCGCTGGCCCCGCCGAGCGGCAGGCCGCACACCATCGAGATCCCGGGAGCGGTCGGCCCCGGCCGGGTGACGCGGCTCCGTGACCACCCCTACCTGCGATTGGCGCGGGACGCGCGCTTCGGCGCGTTCTGGGTGGCGCAGACAGTGAGTCTCTTCGGTGACCGGCTGCACCAGGTGGCGCTGGGCGTGCTCGTATTGGCGGTCACCGGGTCGCCGCTGGCCACGGGCCTCGTCTTCCTGGCGGCGACCCTGCCAAATCTCTTTCTCGGCCCGATCGCAGGCCCCTTCGTCGATCGCTGGGACCAGAAGCGGGTCATGGTCATCAGCGACGTCTTGCGCGGCGGCCTGGTCCTCATCATTCCGGTCGCCGCGCAGACCAACATCGTCCTCGTCTACCCCCTCGTCTTCCTCGTGACCACCGTCAGCCTCTTCTTCCGGCCGGCCAAGGCCGCGGTGGTGCCGCGCATCGTCGATCCTGACGACCTGCTGGCGGCGAACAGCGCGGTATGGACGGCCGAGACGATCGCCGACATCGCCGGCTATCCGCTGGCGGGGCTACTGGTGGCCTTCCTGACGACGCAGCTGGCGCTCGCCTTCTGGCTCGACGCCGCGACGTACCTGATCAGCGCAGTGCTGATCGTCGGCCTGGCCATCCCGCCGGCGGTTCGCGCGATCGGTCCACCCGTGGCGGGTGCCGTTCGCGCCTTCATGGCCGAGCTGCGGGACGGATGGCACCTGCTGCGCCGACAGCCGACACTCTTCCAGAACACCCTCGTCAGCGCAGTGGCGCAGCTGTCGGTCGGCACCACCCTCGCCCTTACCATCGTCTACGCGCGAAACGTGCTCGACGGACGCTTCATTCCCTATCCGCAGAACTACGCGGCCATCGACGCGGTCATCGGGATCGGCAACCTGGTCGGCGGGCTCGTGGTCGGCCTGATCGGCGGCCGGCTGCGCAAGGGCTGGATGGTCGTCATCGGGTTCGTCGGGATGGGCTTCGCGACCCTCTTCCTCGGACTCACCCAGAACGTGCTGCTCGCGCTGATTGCGGCGTTCATGATGGGTGTCTTCAACCTCGTCTACGTGATCCCGACCCAGACCCTCTTCGCCGAGCTGACGCCCGAAGGCTTCATGGGCCGTGTGGTCGCGTTCCGTTCGAGCCTGGTCCTCGGGGCGCTGACGCTGTCCATGGCGGTCTCCTCGGTCGCCGCGGAGCACATCGGGGTGGGGACGGTCATCGCCGTGGGCGGCGGAATCACCGTCCTTGCCGGGCTCGCCGGTGCGCTGCTTCCCGCCGTACGCAATCCGCAGACGGGCGCGAATGCATCTCCCGCACCGGCAACGCGAGCGCAGCGCGCCACGGAGGATGGATAATCCTGCGCAGGTGCGACCGGAAACTGCCGTGATCTCCGCGGTCGTTGCCGCCGCCGTGGCGCTCGCAGCACTGGCCCTCGCCGTTGCCGTTCAGCGTCGCGTCGGTGGGCTGCGGCGGCAACTCCGGGCCGGTGCCGCACAATCGGACCTGGCGGCGGGCCGTCTTGCCCGCAACCTGCGCGACCTTCGGGGGGAATTGAATAAGGTCCAGGGCTCGGTTGCCGTTGCCTCGGCCCGAATCGAGGGCATCGACTCGCAGCTGGGCGCGTGGACGGCGGGCCTCGCCAGCGTCCGGATCGCCGCAACACAACTGAAGGAACGAGGCCTCGTCCCGGTGACTCGCCTGATCCGGGCCGTGGAGATCGCGCTGCAGCTCGCAGGCCTATGGAGGAACCCATTCGGATGACAGACCAAGGTCGACCGGGAGCCGACGACGCCCAGCCAGGCGAGTCCGAGAGCGAGCTCGATTCCTCCGAGGAAACGCCCTTGGCGGACGATCCCGAAGCTGCCGATGATACGGCCCCGGCCGACCAGGCTGGCGACGAGGCCGACGACGACGCTGAAGCGGGTTCCGAGGCCGCCGGTGGTGCGGCAGCCGCAGCGGCCGGCCGCGGAGCGGCGGCAGGTGCCCCGCCACGATCGGGCCGAGGGCAGGCGCCTCCGAGTCGACGGGGCAACCGATGGCCGGGCCCCCCCGTGGCGCCGGTAGCGCCGGCAACGGCACCTCGTCCGGATGAGCTGCCCTACATCGACGATCGCGTGGACAAGGTCTGGGTCGGGCTCATCTTCCTGATCTTCGGGGCGATCATCTTTGCCGCGCTTGCCTTTGGAAACGGCGGATTCCTCACGCCGAGCACTCCGAAGCCCTCAACAGCGATCGATACGTCGCTGCCGAGCGAGGCCCTGCCCTCCGAGACGGCCCCGCCGTCCGAGTCCGCCGGGCCATCGGCCTCTGCGTCGGCCGCGCCGTCGGCGTCAGTTTCGCCGTCGGCGTCCGTTTCGCCGTCGGCGTCCGTTGCGCCGTCGCCTTCTGCCCAATCCTCCTCGAGCGGATCGATCGCCCCGTCTTCCTCGCCCGGGGTGAGCGCACCGACGGCAGCTCCTTCGGCCTCACCACGCTAGTGGAAGTGGGACGTCATGACGGATGGCTGGGAGCGGCCGCCGGCTGACGACCCGTTCGCCGAGGCGCGGGCCCGCATGATCGCGCAGCAGATCGCCGCGCGCGGTGTGCGGGATCCGGCCACGCTCGCGGCCATGGGCCGGATTCCGCGCGAGGCGTTCGTGCCGCAGAATCTGCGTCACCGCGCATACGAGGACGGCGCGCTCGGTATCGGGCACGGCCAGACGATTTCCCAGCCTTTCATCGTGGCGCGCATGACCGAGGCGCTCGACCTTGCGGGTTGGCACGATCGCCACCCCGCCGAGGCTCCCCGGGTGCTGGACGTCGGCACCGGTTCCGGCTACCAGGCGGCCGTGCTCGCCGAGATGGGTGCCGAGGTCACGACGATCGAGTTCAATCCGGACCTGTCGATCACGGCCGAGGGGCGGCTCGCAATCCTCGGGTATCGCGTGCACGCGGTCGTCGGCGACGGCGGCCTCGGCTACTCGGCGAACGCCCCATACGCGGGGATCATCCTCGCGGCGGGTGCGCCCCGTGTTCCGCTGCCGCTCACCGAGCAGCTCGAGGAGGATGGCAGCCTGGTGGCGCCGATCGGTCCGCGCGAGCACCAGCAGCTCACCGTTGTCCGCAGGCGTGGCGACCATTTCGGACAGATCGAGCTCGAGCCCTGCGTGTTCGTCCCGCTCCTCGGGCGCTTCGGCTACCACTGACCGGGAGGGCCTGGGCGAGCGTCCCCCGATGCTATCCTCGCGGCAATGACCCACGTCTTCGTCTCCCCGCATCCCGACGACGCCGCGCTGTCCTGCGGCGGCCTCATCGCCGGGCTCAGGGACCTCGGCCAGGCCGTGACGATCCTGACCGTCTACTCGGGCACGGGAAACGGGTCCGCAGATCTCAACGGGTACCAGCGGGCGGCGCTCGGCTTCGGCAGCAAGGTCATGTGGCCGAGCGGAGAGGCATTCCGGCGCACGAACATCAGCAATGACGTCCAACTCGTGCCCGTTGGCGCCGGCGCTCAGCCTTGGTCTGCCGATCCCGAGCGCATCGCTTTGACCCAGGAGCGGGCCAACACCCAGGCCCGCCAGTTCTGGCAGCGTGCCTCGTGGACGCGGAGCGCCAACATCACCAACCTCGAGACGCCCGACCGCCCCCTTCCCGATTCGGTGCCTTCGCAGGGCTCGCTCGAGGTCATCGACTTCAGCGCCGCCGAGGTCGCCGAGATTCGCCGGGCCGAGGACGAGCGCTACGCATGGTTCATGGAGGCGTCGGTCGTGCAGCTGGACCTGCCCGACGCCATCTACCGCGGCTACGAGAACGACGAGCAGCTGCTCGGAAGTCCGCGCGAGGACGACGAGCCGCCCTACGACCTGCTGCGCCAGGAGATCCTGCGGCTCGAGCCGCAGATGATCTATTTCCCGCTGGGCGTCGGGAACCACGTCGACCACCAGCTCTGCCGCGAGGTCGGGCTCTCGATGCTGGCCGAGCCCCGGCGCTGGGTGATGCCCGCACCTGACCTCGCCGGCGCCACCACATTCTACGAGGACTTTCCCTACGCTTGGTGGAGCGACTTCACGGGACCGAACGACCTTCGCGGGGGTGGGATCGACCTCCCGCGCGGCCTCGACATCGAGGCGCGCTACAGCGACATCAGCGAGACTGCCGAGCGCAAGATCGCGGGCCTCAGGCTGTACGCCAGCCAGATCACCCGGCTCTTCGACGGCGACCAGGGCATGCTCGACGATCTGGCTGGATACCAGGCGCGCGTCGCGCTGGCCGGCGGCCTGAGCTCCGGCGCCGCCGAGCGCTACTGGGGCGTCGTCCGGCCATAGCCGCCGAGCTGAGGCGAAGCGGCAGCGGGGACGCTCAGGCGACGGCGGGCAGGGCGGGAACCCTCGCTCGATCGCCGGCGACGCGGGCGCCCTCGTCGTACAGGTTCTGGATGGCCGAGACCATCGCCTCCACGCAGAAGCGCTCGTGGGCGACGTCGTGGCCGGCACGCGCGATCGTGTCGGCGAAGGGATGGTCCAGCAGGAGCCGCGTGATGGCTGCCGCCAGCGCCTCGGGGTCATGCGGCGGGACCAGGAGGCCGGTGACGCCGTCCTCGATCATCTCGGGGATGCCGCCGACGCGGCTCGCGACGACGGGCCGGGAGAGCGCCATGGCCTCGAGGATCACGAGGCCCTGCGCCTCGCGGTAGGAAGGCAGCACGGCCACGTCGAGCGCGGCGGTGACGGCGGGAACGTCATGGCGCAGGCCGGTGAAGACGACACGGGCTCCGGGGCGCGCGTGGCGGGAGCCCACACACGCGTCGCCGGTGCATTCCTCCCCGAGGAGGCCCAGCGCACGAGCCTGCTCCTCGAGGGCCTCCCGGCGCGAACCCTCGCCGATGATCAGCAGCCGCGCTTCGGGGACTCGCTCCAGCACCAGCGGCCATGCGTCGAGGAGGGTGGGGTGGCCCTTCTCCGGCTCGAGGCGTGCCACGACCCCCACCATCGGGGAGCCGGGCTCAAAGCCGTATTCCTCGGGTAGAGTGCAGCATGCCTCCTGGCTGTCGTAGCGCTGAAGGTCGACGCCGTTGTAGACCAGGGCAACCGGGGGCCCGACGCGGCCGTCCGACTCCAGCTTGGCCATGATCGATCTGCTGACCGCGACCAGGAGATCCATCGATGGCGCCAGCTCGCGGAGCAGATCCCGGTCTTCCTGGCTGCGCACGCGGCTGGAGTGGACCGTGTTCATGACGAACGGCCGTGGAAGACCCCGCCGCTCGAGGAGCAGGGCCGCGCGCGTGCCGACCACCTCGGCCCGGTACATGTGGCCGTGCAGGACCTGCGTCCGCCATTCCTCCAGGAGCTCCGCGACCCGCTCGACCGCCGCGTCATCGCTGCCCTCGCGCACCACCTCGACGGGGACGCCGAGGGCTCGCCAGCGGCGCACCGAACTGCCGTCCGACAGGCTGATGACGCGGACGTCATAGCCGTTCCGGTCCAGATGCGTCAGCAGCGCCGCAACGTGCTCCTGCGCGCCGCCGTTCGTTCCCGAGGCAACCAGCTCGACCACGCGGATGCGCTGGTCGGCGGGACGCGCACGGCGCGGTGGCTCCCAGCACGGGTCCGTCACGGTCGGAGCGCTCAAGAGGCGGCGCCCCGCGTCACGAGCACGCGGTGGACGGGCTCGTCGACGGCTCCCCACTCGTACTTGTAGGGCTCGTTCCCTCGCAGGAAGTCGAATCGCCCGCGCCCGGCCTCCATGCGGTCGCGCAGGTACGCCGCGGTCCCGGTGACCCCGGGGGAGAGGTCCCGCGCCGCCGGATCCATGCCCGCATTGTAGAAATAGCAGGTCGTGCCGTCGTCGAAGCCGACGGTCGCGAAGATCAGGCGCTCGCCAACCCGGACCTGGCCGAACTGGAGCTGGGCGCCGGCCCCCTCCTGCGCCTCGAGCTCGGTCAGCCGGTGCAGGAAGCGGCGGCTGCGGTCGCCACCCTCGGTGCTGGGGAAGAGGCCTTCCTCGCCCCAGCGTGCCTGGTGAAGGTCGATGAAGGTGTCCACAGACTCGGCGTTGAGCGGCGCCAGCGTGAACGCGATGGGACCAGAGGCCTCCGCGCGACGGATCTTGCGTCGGATCTCGTGACGGGCCTTGCCGTCGAGCTGGGCGAGATATTCCTCCCAACCACCCTCCGGCAGCGTCAGGACCGGGCAGACGTCCTCCACCTCGACGCGGACCTGCCAGTTCTGCCGCACGGCATGGCGCCGGAACGCGGCCTCCAGGGCAGGGAGTGCCGGATCGTCGCCGCGCAGCCGCCGCAGGTCGATCACGTCCCACGGCATGATCGCGTCCTCGGCCGGGATCGGATGGCAGCAGCTCGTGGCGAGCGTATCCGCCACGGCGTCCATGTCGGCAAGAGCGCATAGCAGCGTCGCGTAGTCGGCGTGGTAGCTCGCGGCCATGAAGACGGCCTTCGCATCGGGCCGCACGGACGTGCCTTCCTGCGTCCGTCGGCGCAGAACGGTGGCCGTGTCCTCGTCGCCCGGCTCGACCTCGTGGCGGTGCATGAGTGGCACGATGCCGCGGATCGCCTCGTTGTCCGCCAACGGATCGTCGGGCATGAGGGCCGCAGACCCGGGCGAGACGCAGGCCAGGTACTGCTCGTGGGCCGTGACCGCGTACGCGTCCCACCACGCACGGTGGAACGTCCAGCGGCTGAACGGGGTGGTCGCGGGGTTCGCCGCCGCCAGCCGATCCCAGGTTGCGCGCGGGATGGCGGCGAGCGGCACCGGACAAGGAATCAGCCCACCGTTCGCGTCCTCGCGGTCAGTGGCCGGCGTCGGGTGAGGCAGGGTTGTCATGGGCTTCGCTTGCAGTGTAAGGCGCGGCGGCTCGACGCACCGTCCGGTGGATCAGCGGCATCCGCACCAGGTCCCACGCGACCGTGAAGGCGAGGCCCGGCCGGACGCGCATGCGCGAGCCGCGCTTGTCAGACCATTGGACGGGCACGATGCCGATGGAGTAGCCCCGGCGCCGGGCCAGGTGAATGATCTCGGCGTCGAAGACGATGCTGGTGATCTTCTGGCGGGCGAACAGGTCCTGTGCCGCCGCGCGACGGAAGCCCTTGAACCCGCACTGGGTGTCCGGAACCGGACCGGTGACCCAAGCCCCCGACAGGAGCCGGAAGAAGCGGCCGAGCAGCTGCCGATGAAGCGGCTGGCTCGCCCGCCGGTCGCTGCCGTCGGGCTGGACGCGGCTACCCAGCGCGATGTCGTGATCGGCGAGCGCGGCCGTGAGGAAGGGGAGCTGGTCCGGGGGCGTGGCCATGTCGGCATCGGTGAAGACCACGAGGTCGCCCATGGCGTCGAGCACGCCCGCTCGAACGGCCGCTCCCTTGCCCTCGTGCGGCCGGCGGAGCACTCGCAACCGCGCAGGCTCGCCGTCGGGGCTCGGCTTCGCGTCCGGCCGCGCCTCGACCTTTGCCGCCGTGTCGTCGCTGCTGCCGTCATCGACCACCACCACGTCCCAGGTGCCGAGCTCGCTCGCGCGCCGCCCGCCCCCGCGCGCCGGTCCCATCCGGTCGAGGTAGCCAAAGAGCTCGTCTAGCCCGGGGCCGATGCGTTCCGACTCGTTGTAGGCGGGCAGCACGATCGTCAGGCTGGGCTTCGCGTCGGGGGGCATGGGGCAAATGGTAGGGCGCGCCGCTCGTCGCCGTGGCGCGAGGGGACAGATCAGGCGGTGCCGGCCTGGACCGGCGTGCCGGGATCGCGGCTCGGTCCCGCACCGGCGGACGGCGAGGAAGGTACGATCGCCGCCTGCGCAGCCGAGCGCGAGCGGGCGGCACGAGTGCGAAGCTCGGGTACGAGGCCCGCGAGCACCGCGATACCCGCGAACCACAGGACGGGCAGCGCGATGGTGGCGGCCACGGCCACCGTCCAACGGCGGTCGGTGCGGGCTCCCAGATGACGATGATCGCGGCAACTGGAAGTCTCACCCAGAGCGGGATGGGCACGGATGGCCCGCCGGGCGTGCCCTGCGATTCGCCCGTCACGAAATGGACCCACTCCGACCAGAGCTGCGGCGCGAAGACGAAGCTGACGGCCGCAATCGTTCCCGCCACGCCGACCGCGATCGCCAGCTGGCGCCACTCCCGGCGAACCACGAACCACAGGAGGCCGACGCCCGAGGTGGCCTTGGTAAGCAGGATGACGGCCCACGAAGCCGGATGCGCGAAGCCGATGACGATCGCGGCAGCGATGAATAGGTGGATGTTGCCGTGGTACAGCTCGAGCGCGACCGGTGGGAACGCAAGAAGGGCAAGGCTCCAGCGTCCGCCGAGCCAGATGACGGTGGCCACCATGACCGCCATCCACAGCCACAGGAAGACCCACCACGGCAAGGCTGCCAGCTGGCCGATGACGCTGGAGAGGTGAGTGACCCCATCACCCCAACAAAGGGTCGCTTGTCATTGGCCGAGGCTATCAGCCGGCGAGCGCTCCGCCGATAGCCTGTGTGTCCCATCCGGACCCCACCAGACCCCTCCCGCGGTCCCCCGCCGGAAGGCCCGGATAGACCATTCGTATTGGTCGGAACGGGTAGGCACCCTTGCTACGCTGCACCGGCCATGGCGATCCCCGTGCTGCTCTTCCTTGTCGCACTGTGCGCGCGAGTCCTGACCGGATCCCTGTTCGCAGATCCCGCCTATCCCGATTCGTACTACTACGTCAACCTCGCGCACCAGCTGGCCGCCGGGCACGGCTTCAGCGTCGACTTCATCTGGAACTTCGTCGAGGTGGGCGGGCGGCTGCCGGACGCGGCCGCCGCGGTCCTGCCGATCCCCTCGAATGCTCACTGGATGCCGCTGGCCGCGCTCATCCAGGTGCCGTTCATCTGGGTTCTCGGCCCGACGCTCCTCGCGTCCGCCCTGCCCTTCTGGCTGTGCGCGGCCGCCGTTGCGCCGGTGACGTACCGGATCGCGAAGGACGCCGGCCTGCCCCGCTGGCAGGCCATCGCCGGAGGCCTTCTCGTTGCGATCCCCGGCGGTGTCACGCCGTTCCTGTCCCAGCCCGACAACTTCGCGCTCTTCATGCCGCTCGGCGCCATCTCGCTGTGGGCCTGCGCGCGTGGCCTGAGCGGAGATCGGCGTGCCTTCGCGATCGGCGGGGTCGCGGTCGGCCTGGCGACCATGTCGCGGAACGACGGCGTCCTCCTCGGCGTGCCGTTCGCACTGGCCTTCCTGGCGGACGTGCTGCGGAGCCCGCGCGCGACGAGGATTGGCTGGACGGCCGCGATCGCGTGTGCCGCCGGGTTCCTGCTGGTCGTCAGTCCCTGGTTCCTGCGCCAGCTCGCGGTCTTCGGCTCGCTCTCGCCGTCCGCGGCCAACGGCCGGATCCTCTTCATCACCGACTACCGGCAGCTCTACAGCGTCAGCAGCGTGACCACACTCCAGACCTTCCTGGCCCAGGGTCTCGGTCCTCTGCTGTCCAGTCGCGTGGCCGGGTTGACGTCTGCGCTCTCGATCTTTGCAACGATGCCGCTGCTCGGGTTCCTGGTTCCGTTCACGCTGATCGGGGCGTGGCTGCGGCGGCACGATCCCAACTTCTCGCCGTGGATCGTCTACGCGATCACGCTCTTCGCCTTCAACGCGCTGCTCTTCGCGGTGCACGTCCCCTACGGCACGTTCCTGCACTCGGCGGTGGCACTGCTGCCCCACACGTACCTGCTGGCCCTGCTGGGCGTGGCGGCCACGGTCAGGTGGGTCGCGCGACGCAGGACCAGTTGGAACGTCGAGCGTGCCACGCTCGTGTTCACGGCGATGACGGTCGCCGTGACGCTGATGGGCTCGCTCATCGCGACCTGCATCATCGATCGCCAATGGCGCGGCGAGCAGGACCTGCACTCGGCCGTGGCGGCCTCGCTTGCCGACGTCCCAGTGGCTGACCGGCTCATGACGCCCGACGCCGGCGGCTATCGCTATGCGACCGGGCACCCGGGCATCGTGACTCCGGACGACCCGCTGCCGGTCGTGGAGCAGACGCTCCGCGAGTACGGAGTCCGCTGGCTCGTCCTCGAGAGCGACCACATCACCCCGTCCCTTGCCCCCTTGCTGGCCGGGACCGAGCGGCCTGCGTGGCTCTCGTCGCCGAAGCTCTCGATCGCGCCCCTGCCGCGACCTCTGGGCTCGGAGGAGCCGTCCGCCGTCTCGCCCGGCGGCATCTCGGCCGCGTCGCTGCCGCGCGTCGCGCTCTACGCCGTGTGCTTCGATCCCATAGACGTGCGGTGCGTACCGTGACCCGCCTGCGGCGCAGCCCGTGGCTCGCGCCGCTGGTCCTCTTCGCCATCGCGCTCGTGGTGCGCCTCATCGCCGCATCCACGACCAGCTTCCCGGCCACGGAGGGCAGTGCCTACTACGTCGACGTGGCACGCAACCTCGTCCAGGGCCACGGGATGGTGAGCGATTCGATCTGGAGCTACGCGACGCCGCCGTTGGTGCTGCCGAAGCCTGCCTTCGAGCTCTGGCTGCCGATGGCCAGCCTCGCCTCGGCCGCGTCGATGGCGATCTTCGGCACGTCCTTCGCCGCCGCGCAGCTCGGCATCGTGGGGCTGGGTGCTTTCATCGCGCCGCTTGCCTGGGCGATGGGCCGCGAGGCCGCGCGAGCCGCTGCGCTGAGCCGCGTTCGCGCCTCGGCCGTGGCGGTAGGCAGCGGGCTCGTGGCCGCGGTGCTGGGTCCCCTGGTCGTAGCTTCGGCCGTGCCTGACTCCACCACGCCGTTCCTCGTCTTCGGGGTGCTCGCGGCCCTGCTCATGCCACGAGCGCTCGCAGCGGCCGGAGCGAGGTCGGCGACTCGGACTCGTACACGCTGGGTGCCGGGCCTCGCCCTCGGGCTCGTGCTCGGCCTCGCGTACCTCTCCCGCCAGGAGGCGATCTGGCTGGGCGCCACGTACCTGGCCTTCGTGCTGGCCGCCGTCCGAGCACTGCCAGCCGGCAGACGCCTGGCACTCGCCAGCTTGGCTCTGGTACCGGTGATGGTGGGCGGCGCGCTCGTCGTCGTCCCGTGGCTCATCCGCGACGCGATCGTCTTCGGTACGCCGTTCCCCGGCCAGAGCATCGAGAACGCGTTCCTGCTTCGCAATGAGGAGATCTTCGCGTACCTGCATCGCCCGTCGCTTGCCGCATTCCTGGCACAGGGACCGGGCACGATCCTCGGCCACATCGGGGAGGCGATGGGCCACGACCTGCTGACCGTGGTGCTCGTGCCGACCTTCCCCGTCGGATTGATCGGGATTCTTGCCGTACTGGCCATGCGACGGTCTCCCGCGTTGCGCGGGGCGACGGCGCTCAGCGCCCTGCTTGTCAGCGGCGTGCTCACCCTGCTGGCCGCCGACATCGTGTCCCGGTCGCCACGGTGTGGGGCACCTTCCTGCACGCCTCGGGCCCGCTGCTCGTGGGACTGAGCGTAGCCGCGGTACTGGGGATGGACACTTTCGTCGCGCGCGTCGCGCGGGCACGCGCGTGGTCGCGCCCGAACGCCTGGCTGGGACCGGCCGCCATGCTCGCGGTGGCTGGGGTTCTGCTCGCGCTCGAGGTGCTCATCGTCGCGGCACAGTCGCGGGGAATGGCCACGCGCATGACGGACGTTGCGGCGGACCTGCGCGCGCTCCCGGAGGTGGCCGCAGGGTCTGCGACCGCGGCTGGCGACCCACCGGCGTCGCGGCATGCGGTGCTGATCAGCGACCACCCGATCTGGCTTGCCGACGTCCTCGGGCAGCCGGTCATCGCCCTTCCCGATGAGTCGCCGGCCGACGTCGCGACGTTGGCGGCAGACTTCGAATCCAGGTACCTGGTCGTCTTCGACGAGCGCGGCGTCTACCCTGGCGCGCTCCTGAACGGCCCTGGCCCGACCTGTTTCACGGGCAGCCCCGTGCGTCTTTCCGGCGCCGGCGACCGCGCCTGGCTCTTCCCCGTCGCTCCCCGCTGCCATCCGTGACGCAGGGCGACGAGCACGTCACCCCCTATACTCGCCCCACGATGGAGATGGGGACCCTCGGCGGACGGCGCCAGGCCGAATTCGACAGCCTGCACGCCGAGGCGAAGCAGGCGCTCGGGGGGCGGGCGCCAACCAGCTGCGCATGCTGACAGAGCGACTACGCCAGGCATACGCCGCCGATCTTCTGGGATACCAGGCAAGCCCGGAGGCGGAGGGCGACGCGGCTGTTCGGCGCATCGAGGCGGGCGGGCTCGGTCGAGCCAAGGCGCTTCTCTCTCGACTCGAGCTGACAGTGCGCGACCTGGAGCGGAGCTGGCTCTTCCTGGAGCGGGGCACGACCGGCGCCTGGAAGGGAACGGCACGAGCCGCAGCGGACGAGCCCGACGACGACCTCCCGCTGAACCGCGAGGTCGAGCGCATGCGCGGCTTCATCCACCAGCTGCACCCCATGATGGCCAGGGACACGGGCCTCGATGGTGCACTGGCAGCCGTCGACGAGACGCTCGATCGGACACCCAAGCGACACTTTGGCCTGCGTTTCATGCGTGAGCGTGCCCAGCTCATCGGAGCGCGGCTGGACATCGTGTCGGACCCGGCCACGGGAACGACCGTGCGACTGGCGCTCGAGCCAGGGAAGAGGAGTTGATGGCGATGGCAATGGGCTACTCCGGTGCGGACCGTCGCCGAGGCGGTCCTGACCGCCGCAACCCCGATGCGAAGGTCAAGATCCTCCTCGTGGACGACCACGCCCTGTTCCGGGTCGGCATGCGCCAGATCCTGGAACGCGAAGAGGACTTCGAGATCGTCGCCGAGGCGGAGGATCCGCGGGGGGCATTCGATGCCGCCCAGGTGCACTCCCCGGACATCGTGCTGCTCGACTTGTCCATCTCGCCGCCGGGAGGCATCGAGACCACCCAGCGCATCAAGCGCGAGGTGCCGGCCACCGCGATCATCGCCCTGGCGGTCAACGAGGACGAGGACCAGCTCTTCGAGGCGATCAAGGCGGGGGCGGCGGCGTTCGTGCTCAAGGACATCAGCCCTGATGACCTCGTCACCATCATCCGCCGCGTGAACACCGGCGAGTACCTCATCAACGACAAGGTCTTTGCGCGCCCTTCGGTGGCCAGCCGCGTCCTCAAGGAGTTCCGCGAGCTGGCGGTCTACGGCCAAGAGGCCGCGCCGATCTTCGCGCCACTCTCTCCGCGCGAGGTCGAGATCCTCGACAACATCGCCAAGGGCATGACCAACAAGCAGGTCGCCTACGCGCTCTCGATCAGCGAGCAGACCGTCAAGAACCACATGAGCTCCATCCTGCGGAAGCTCTCCGTCAATGATCGCACCCAGGCCGTGGTGTATGCCATGAAGCAGGGCTGGATCCGGATCCCCGAAGACTGAGCCAAAGACTGGGACCATGACCCACGGCGCCGATACCTCCCCGGCCGAGACCATGCCGCACGGCGACTCGACCGGCGACATGGAGCTGCTGCGCGCTGGCCTGGTCGAGGAGATCGCCCAGCTCGACCGCGAGCTGGAGGAGATCGGGCTGCTGGCACGCCAGGCCCATTCCGAGCTCGAACGCCACGATGCGCGCCGACAGAAGGGCGACGAGCGCGTGACCCTCCTCGAGGGGGATGCGCGCGCCGCAACCAAGGAGTTCATCTTCGACGTCCGGCCCATGGTGCTCGACGACCTCGGCCTCGTGCCCACCGTGCGCCGCACGGCGGCCGATCGCGGCCGCGGGGGTGGCGTGGAAGTCGACTTCGCCTCATCAGGCACGGACCGGCGCCTGCCGGCTGACCTCGAGAGCGGCCTCTTTCGCATCCTCGACGACGCCATCGGCGGCTACGCGCTGATCCACCCCACCCTCGTCACGGTGCGCCTCGACTGGGCGGAGCAGGAGGTCTTCGGCACGATCCGCGCCCACTGGCCCTCGTCACCTGCCGATGCGCCCGGAACCGGCGCGCGACGTCAGCCGGAGCCGAGCGCCGACATGCCCCCCGCCCTCGCGGCCATCATCGAGCAGAACGCCAGCGACCAGAGCCGGGCGCGCGTGCTGGCGCGCTCGCTGCCGGACCCGCTGGTGGAGGACCTGCGCGAGCGCGCCGCCACGCTGGGTGTCGCCATTGCGTTCCGGGACAATGGCCAGTCCATCGAACTGACCGCGCGAGCAGGCTGACCGCCAGCCCGGGTGTGGTCCGGGCTGAGCTGATCCGTTCCGTTCCGACCCGGACCTTGGCGGGGGAACTGGGAGGACTACCGTTACATTCCCCCGACTCGGTGGCAACCCCTAGCGTTGCCCTGTCCATCTTGCCCGTACTCATCCATCCTGGAGGCTTTCATGTTCCAGGTCCTTCGTGAAATGGACCGCGACCAGTGGGGCCAGGCCTCGCGGAATACGCGTTGATCCTGGGACTCATCGCCGTGGACGCGATCGTGGCACTGATTTTCATGGGAACGACCATCAGCACAATGCTGTCGAAGATCAGCGGCACGCTCTAGAGCACCGGCCCGGATGAATATCCCGGCCACCAGCCAGGAGGCGCTGACCAGCCGGTCAGGGCCTTTTGATTTCACTACTGCTCGCACGGCTCGCGCAATGGGGTCCACCGGTGCGGCGGAGAGGTGAAACGCGAGCTCCGGGGCGGTCGAACCCGTCCCCATCTGTCGGCGTCGACCAGTACCCCATTCCTATATGAGGCGAATGCCGGCTTCCACATTGTGGGAGTCACCGTCCCAACCGACGCGAATCTTCTGAGGAAAGGAGGTACAACACGGTGGCTTACTTCACCACCTGGCTGTCCGCCGTTCTCCGCAAGGAGGAGGGTCAGGGCCTCGCCGAGTACGCGCTTATCCTTGCTCTCATCGCAGTCGTCGCCATTCTCGCCCTTGTCTTTCTGGGCGGCAAGATCAGCGGCATCCTGTCGAACATCGGCGTGAACATCTAGTTCAAGCTGAGTTCAATTCGCACCGACAAGAGCGGTGCCGGCCCGAAGTGGCAGGCACCGCTCTCTGCATTTCCGGCAGGTCCGCGGAGCCGTGGCGAGACCCCACCCGGCACCCCACCGGAAGACCACCTGCCACACCGTCCTACCACCAGTAGCCGATTCGTCATGTCGCCCCAGAGCCACCACGACTTATCCCGGATCCACCGATGAGCCGCGGCTGCAGGAGCGCTGAAACGACGAATCAGGTGCCCATCTGAACTGGGAAGATGGCGTTGCGAACCAGCCCATCAACCCAACAGAGGAGCACCTGATTGATGCGATCTTCTCACAGCCCCGATCGGCTCGAAACGGCCTTTGACGACGATCGCCTGGTGGCCGATGCAGGACTCCTCCTGCCCG
>JBBRYO010000054.1:0-16499 GCA_038237595.1 Candidatus Limnocylindrales bacterium
CGAGGATGCTCGACCTTGATGACATCCGCGCCGAAGTCGCCGAGCAGCGTCCCGATGACCGGGCCGGCGAAGAGCACGCCGGCGTCGATGACCCGGAGCCCGCTCAACGGGCCCGGCGAAGCGGGATCGGCGCCGGGCGTCGAGCGCGGACCAGGCGGAGTGGCAGAGGCGCCGTCGGTCATTCGCCCTGGTCCGCTGCGTACTCGCCGAATGAGCGACTCGTCTGGATCAACTCGACCCTGATTCCATCCGGGTCGATCATGTAGACAGCGCGACCGCCCCTGTTAGGCCCGATGGTCGGCGTCACAGGAGCGGACACAGACTCGACCCCCTTGGCTACGAGCTCCGCGTAGAGACCGTCGAGGTCATCCACGAACCAGGCGGTATGGGCGGTTCCCGGGTTCGCCGTGCGTGTGTCGACCGGCGTCCGTTCCACGTTCCGGTACTCGAGGAGCTCCAGGAAGACAGTGGAATTCGGCGGCCGCAGGATCGCAGCGTGAAGGTCCACGTCCGGGTACCCGACGAGCTCCCCGATGTACGGCGCCTGCGGGTTCCAGGCGAACACAACCTCGAACTTGAGCACGTCCCGGTAGAACGCCACGGACCGCTCCAGGTCGCGCACCTGGAGCCCCACGTGGTGCGGTCGAGTGATGGCGGGCATGGGGAACGTTGTCTCCTTCCTGTTCACAGGTCGTCCAGAAGGCCGTCAGGATCGACGACCTCCTGCGAGGCGATCCAGGCCGGGTCCACGAGACGGCCGAGCCCCGGCGATTCGGGAAGCGGGTCCATCAGTCCGTCTTGCACCACCGGCTGGGCGAGGCTGTCGTCCATCGGATGGACCCCGGTCCCCGGGATCCCCCATTCGATGGGCGCCTGTGTGTGACCGAGGGCCGCGAGGACCTGGGAGTGGATATGCGGGTACATGTGGGGCGACAGGAGCTTCCCGGCCGCAGCGACCGCGGCCGCGATCGGGCGCAGGCGCGTGATTCCGCCGTTGGTCGTGGCATCCACGCGATTGACATCGACGGCGTCGAACTTGAGGAGCGCCTGCGGATGGTAGGAGCCGCCCTGCTCGTCGCCCATCGCGACCGGGGTTGCGATCGCGCTGCGGATTTCGGCCACCATCGCCGCGTCCCCGGGTGGGACGATGTCCTCGAACCAACCGATGTCCAGGCCGTCCAGACGCTTCCCGAAAGCGATCGCGTCGGCCGCGGCCTTGTGCACGAAGTTCGCATCGATCCCGAGCCATGCCTCGGGGAAGGCCTCGCGGGCTGCTCGGAGGCGCTCAATGGAGCCATCCTGTGTGGGAGCGATCGGGAGCTTGAAGCGGCGCCAGCCTTTCGCCCATAGACCGGCGATCTGCGCGACCGTGGCCTCAGCCGAAATCGACGGCGGATAGCCCACGATCCCGGTTACGGGCATCCGCTCGCGACCTCCGCCAAGGTAGGCCGAGATCGACTTGCCGGCTCCCCGCGCCGCGAGGTCCCACGCGGCGAGGTCGACGAGCGAGAGGGCCCGCATGCCGATTCCTGCCGCGTGCACGGCATTGTTCGTCCAGAGCGCCTTGAAGAAGAGTCGTTCCGCGTCGGCGGCCGGCTCACCCACATACGCCGGACCGATAGTCCGGTTCACGATCGCCGCCAGTGGTCCGTCCCGGGTCAGGCAATACGCGAAGCCGCGCAGCCCGCTCTCCGCGTCAACTCGGACGAGGGCGAACTCACGATGGCGCATCACCCACGTGCCGAAGTGGATGGGAACCTCCAGCGTATGGAGGATCGTCGCGACACGAACCCTGGTGATCTGGTCGACGTCGGTAATCGTCGTCTCCTTACGCGGTGAGGTAGCCGTCGTCGCACATGAGTGTGTGACCCGTCACGAGCTCGGACGCGTCGCTCGCGAGGAAGATGGCCGCGCCGATCAGCTCGCGCGGCAGACCCAACCGTGGCCGGAGCATCCGCGCTTTGATGAAATCCGCGGTCAGCGACGTTTGCTGGGCGGCCTGCCGCGTCAGCGGCGAATCCATCAGGGTCGGCCCGATGGCGTTGACCCGGACTCCTCGATCGCGCCATTCGAGGGCCAGGCCGCGCGTGATCCCGAGCACGCCCCCCTTCGAAGCGAGATAAGCGCTCGCCCATGGGTACCCGACGAAGGACCCGATGGAACCGAGGTTGATGATGCTGCCCCGACCCTGGCCAAGCATCTTCCGCCCGAAGGCCTGGCAGCACAGGTATGTGCCCTTCAGATTCAGGTCCAGGATGAAGTCGAAACGGTCCTCCGGAAAGTCCTCGGCCGGCGCTCGAAAGGCGGAGCCCGCGCTGTTGACGAGGATGTCGACGCGGCCAAGCTCGGAAACTACGTCGTCTGCGAGCGCGTCGACCTCCGACTTGGAGGTCACGTCCACTCGGCGAACCACGGATATGCCGCCCTGCTCGCCGATGGTCGCCGCCGTGGCCGCGGCAGCTTCTTCGTTGACGTCGGCAAGGATCACCTTCACACCAGCCTGCGCGTACCCGATCGAGATGGCAGCGCCCAGGCCGCTGCCGGCCCCGGTCACTACGGCGACCCGATCGCCCAGATCGAACAGGCTCTTGACGAAGCCGGCGGGAATCTCCAGGCCGTCGTCGGAGGCATTCATCGCACGTCTCCTGCCTCGGGATGAGGATCGTTGGGATGGGCCGCGAGGGCATGAACCTCGACAGACAGCCACGGATAGAACGGGAGGGACGCGATCGCCGCGTGCAACGCTGTTGCATCCGAGGCGGCCCACAGACCCCAGTTCGCGCGCCGACCCGGGATGCGCCAGAGCCGCCGGATGATCCCCGCCTCACCCAGCTCGCGGGCACGGTCGTGCTCCGCAGCCGTGAGCCGCTTCAGCTCGCCCGGATCGCCGTCGGGCGGCCACATGACCTCGATGTGGACGAGAAATTCCATGGTCAGGCGCCCTGCGCCAGGTCGCTGAGGGCAGGCCCAGTCGCGGCATGCAGGGCGACGCCGAACGCGCGGCGAGCGCCTGGCGGGAGCTCGTCAAGTGGCCCGGACTCTCGTTCCGAGACACGTCCCAGCAATCCGCAATTCGCGGGCTCGATACCGGTCACGTAGAGACCCTCTCCGAGCATCCGCCATTGCCACAGCCGCGAGAGCTGGCGACGGTCGTATTCGACCGCGGCACCGATCCCGCCGGTCGGCTCGTAACCCTCGTTCACGACCGCGACGCGGACGCGATCCGGCGCACCTGATGCAAGACGATGCTCGAACACCTGGACCGGAAAGCCCGGGGTCGGCGGCACGAACCGGGCATGCTCCGGCTCGGCGTCCCGCGATACGTCATCCCAGCCGGTGACCTCCGCTATCGGCGCGATCAGGCGCGAGGTGGCCGCCACGACCGGGTAGCCGAAGTTGATGTGGTACAGGAGAAAGACGGGGACGGGGACGAACCCGCGGTTCTCGACCTCATCGTTGAGCTCGATCCGTGGCTCGCCCACCGGGAACCGCAGTGTTCGATGCAGCACGAGATCAACGCCATAGACGCTTGTCTCGCGCACCTCGCCTCGAATGACCACTGCCAGGCCTCGTTCGTCCTGCACGGTCTCGACGCTGACGTTGCGAGCCGGAAGATTCGAGAGTCGACCGTGCAGGCCGTGGTGCTCCTCGCCGTCCTGGACGGCCGACCCGACGTTCTGGAGGCCGGCAGTGAACAGCAGTCCGCCGTGGAATGAGCGCAGCCAGACGTCGTCGCGGAAGTACGAGGGATGGACAATTCCCGTCGGCGACTGCCACGCGAGTGGATAGCCCGCGTACCACGCGGGGCCGATGTCGAGACCGCGGTCAGGGATCACAAGCGCGTGGATCCCGCCCGCGGTCCGGACATCGATCGCTCGGACGCCGTCTTCGACGCCGTCGCCCAGCCGGACAAACCGGCCGCCGGCGATCTGCCCGATGTCGCCAAGCTCTGGACGTCGCGCCGATTCGATAATCATTCGATGAGCCAGGGAGGCGTTGCGTAGTTGTCCCAGGCGGCACCTTTGCCGGCATCGACTGGCACGGCTGCACCCGTGATCCCGGTTGCGAGCGGTGACACGAGGAAGGCGATCGTCGCCGCGATGTCGCGCGAGGTCAGGACCCGGCCGAGCGGGTGCTTCGAGGCAAAGGACGCCAGCACCGCCGCGCCATCCGGCAGTGTCGCGAGGCGCGCCTCGAGGAGCGGCGTCAGGGTCACGCTGGGGCAGACCGCGTTGACGGTGATCGCTTCGCGCGCAAGGTCGAGGGCCGCGGCCCGGGCCAGGTTGAGCAGAGCGCCCTTGGATGTGCAGTAGGAGGCCATGCCCGGTTCGGCCTGGAGACCATCGAGGCTGGACAACACGATGATCGCGCCGCGGCCACGCCGTCGCATCTGGGGCACCGCCTCACGAATCACGAGGAAGGAGCCTCGAACGTTGACCTTCATGACCTTGTCGAAGTGCTCCACGGAGGTCTGGTCGATCGGCTGGTAGTCACCCAGGATTCCGGCACAGGCGACGGCGATGTCGAGATCCCCAAGATCAGTGCGACAGGCCTTGAACGCTCGACGAACATCCGCCTCGGAGCCCGTATCACCTTCGATCGCAATCGCCTTCCGTCCGCCGGTCCGGATGAGCTCGGCCACTGTATCCGCCGCGCCCGGGGTGATGTCGAAGACAGCCACATCCGCGCCGAGGTCGGCCAAGGTCAGACACGTTTCACGCCCGATCCCGGAACCCCCGCCTGTGACCAGTGCGATCGAGCCATCCAGTCGAAGCCCCGGGAATGGTATCCGCGCTGCCACTAGCCGATCCTCCCGGGATGAACTGGTTGACCGGTCCGTCCCAGCGAAATCCGCCAGAGCGCTCCCCCGTACGACGGGTCTGCGCTGTCGGCAGGGACGCCTGCGTCCGTCATGTAGAGGTTCTCGCCATCGAAGGCACAGTTCGTGGCGGCGTTGCCGCACGGAATGAACTCGTCAACCGTCCCGTCGGGCTGGATCACATGGATGCCTGCCGCGGCAATGTCGGTTACGTACAGGAGACCGTCCGCTCCGATCTTCATGCCGTCGAGAATCGGATTCGCACCAGGCAACCTGCCCAGGTCCTCCATTTCCGTTGAGCCCGCGCGCAGGCGCCGGACGTGTCCCGTGTATGACTCGTCCCAGACGATGGATCCGTCGGTTTCGATCGCGAGTCCGTTCGGAAAAACAGGAGTCGGGAAAGCGATGACCACGTGGCCGGTCCCGTCCGGATCGAGCGCGAAGATGTAGCTCGGGTCGGGATCGGCGGGCCTGTACGTCCCGGGGTCGGTGAAGTACAGGCGGCCGTCGGCCCCGAACACGAGGTCATTGGGGCCGTTGAGCTTGATGCCCTCGATCTCGGTGATCAGGACTTCCGCAGAGCCACCCTCATGATCGACCCGCTGGATGGAGGGGACGCTCATCTCGGCTGCCCGCCACGGCCCCACGGTCCCGCCGTTCTGGCAGACGTACAGCGCTCCATCAAGGCCCAGCACGCTGGAGTTCGGCGCCCCGGCCGTGTAGGCGTAGCGACCCACACCGTCGGGGCTCCACACGGTCAGCTGGCTTCGGTAGCTCTCAACGAAGACGACGCGACCATCCAGCAGGACCGCGGGTCCCTCCGGCCAACCGAGTCCGCTCGCAATCTGTTCGATGTTCAAGGCCGCCTCCAACTGTGCTCCTCGGATTGCCAGGTCAGCGGACCGTGCCGGACGTGATTCCGCGAACGATGTAGCGCTGGATGAACAACGAGAAGATGAAGATCGGGACAATGGTGACGATTCCGACGCCCGCCGCAATGTTCCAGTCGATGGGCCGATCCGCGCTCACCAACGTGGCCGCACCGAGTGTGACGGTTTCGAGACCACGCGAGTTGATGATGAAGAGCGCGACGAGGAACTCGTTCCAGACGAAGAGAGCGCCGAAGATGGCGGCCACGACAAGCCCACCTCGCACGATCGGGACCATCACCCGCAGCAGGATCTGCACGCGTCCGCAGCCGTCCACGAGGGCAGCGTCGTCGAGGTCCATCGGCACCTCGTCGAAGAAACCGATCATGATCCAGACGACGAGCGGCAGCGTGAAGGCAACGTATGGCAATATCAGCCCGACGAAGGTGTCCTGCTGGTGGATGAATGTGACCATCAGGAAGATGGGAATGGCAACGGCCACTGCCGGCATGAAGCGGAAACTCAGGATCGTCGACGCCCATGTATCACGTCCGCGGAAGCGGAACCGGGAGAGGGCATAGGCTGCCGGCGTGCCGACGATCAACCCGATGAACGTCGCGATGCCCACGACAATGACCGAGTTGCCCACCAGCGAGAGCATCCCCTGGGTCTCGATGACCTCTGTGTAGTTCCTGACGATTGTCGCCCAGTCGAAGTTGAGGGTGGGCGGGATGTCGGAAGAGATCTCGATCCGTTTCTTCAGCGAGAGAATCAGGAGATAAGCGAAGGGCGCGAGCGCGACGAACGCGATGAGCGCGAGGACCACGTATGCAGCGATTCTGCCGATCAGCCGTGTCATGCCCCCTCCTGTCCACGCAACCGCACAAAGCGGAGCGCGACCGTAGAGAGCAGGATGAGAATGACAACCATCACGTAGGCAATCGCAGCCGCATAGCCATAGTGCTGAAAGTCGAACCCGCTCTGATACGTCAGGAAGCTCAGCGTGGTCGTCGACCGCGCAGGTCCGCCATACGTCAGGCCGTAGACCAGGTCAAATGAGCGGAACGCATCGATAGCCCGGAAGATCGCCGCAAAGGCGATCGCCGGCAGGAGGAGTGGCAGTGTGATATGCCTGAGCATGCTCAGGCGTGCCGCGCCATCGACTTGCGCGGCCTCGAATACATGCTCGGGCAACGCCTGAAGCCTCGCATAGACGATGAGGAACACGAATGGCGTCCATTGCCATGTGTCCGCGATGACCAAAGTCCGGATCGCCCATTCGGTCGAACCCAGCCAGTTGATGGACGGCAGGCCCAGCTGGCTGAAGGCCCAGTTGACGATGCCCCAATCGGGATTCAGCAGCGCCCTCCACATGAGTCCCACCACTATGGGCGTCAGCAGCATGGGCAGGATGAGAGTGGCCCGAACCAGCCAGGAGCCTCGCAGACGCTGATCGAAGAAGAGCGCGAGCGCGACGCCCAGGACGATCTGGATGCAGACGGCGGACCCCACCATGACCGCCGTGTTGCCTGCCGCGTTCCAGAAGAATGGATCCTGGAAGATCTCTACGTAGTTGTCGAGACCGATCCAGTTCCCCGAGGTCTTGGCGATCCCGAGATCGGTGAAGGACAGCCGGAGGCTGTAGAGCAGCGGGAAGATGGAAAAGGCGAAGAGGTAGACGGTGCATGGACCGAGTAGGAGCAGGACATCACGGTTGTTGCGGGACAGCCGCGCCGGCCTGCTCGTCCCCTGGTTCAACGGACCACGACCTTCGCCGGAATCGCGTGACAAACCGGTTGGGGTGTGCTATCGAGCCGATTCCAATCGTGGTCAGGAGAGCACGCCAGCCTTCTTGAGTGACGTTTCCCACTGGCTTTGAACGTTTGCACAGGCGGTCTTTGCGTCCTGTCCACCGACGAGCGCCTTGTTGAACTCGACGTTCATCGAGGCGTTCATTCCGAAGAAGTCGTCGAGCACCGACGTCTCGATCGTGTGGGCCCCGGCATTCGCCGCGCCGGAGATGGGCAGATACGGCAACTTCGCCACGAGCGTCGGGTCGTTGTACGTCGAGTTCCGGCTCGCGTCGATCTGATACTTCTCCGCCTCGAAGTTATTCATGGCCTTGCTGGTCATCCAGGTGAGCGCTCGCCATGCTGCCGCCTTCTTGGCGGGGTCGGCATTCTTCGGAATTCCGACTCCCCAGCCCCCCAGGATTGCCTGCGGCGTCTGTCCTGCGGCTGCCGGCACCGGCGTCACTCCGGTCTTGTCGGCGACCTTCGATGTATCGGCGTTGAAGACCGGTCCGGCGATGGTGGACCAGAAGACCATCTGGGCGATCTTGCCGGACGAGAAGCCGTCGACGTTCTCCGGGAACCCGTAGCTGGTCACGTTCTTCGGAGCGTACGGCAGGAGGTCGATAAGGAACTGGAGCGCATTGATCGCTTCTGGACTGTTCAGATTGGGTTTGAAGTCTTTCGTGGCAGGGCTGCCGGTCATCAGGACGCCACCGGTGGTGAGGAAGGTCGTGTACCACGAGACGGTGGCGAGCGAGAAGTCATTGGCGCCGATGAAGCTGCACCCGGCGACATCCCCGGGCTTGTTCAACGCGACCGCGGCTGCCTTGAAGTCATCCCACGTCTTCGCTGGCTGGAGACCGGCAGCATCGAACAGGTCTTTCCGATAGAAGTACACGACCGAGCCGCTGTGGAGGCCGGGGATCCCGTACAGGTTCGTGCCCTTGCCGATCGCCTTCGTCACCGGGTCAAAGATACCGACGTTGTTCAGGTTCGCGCCGGCGAAATCGCTGAAGTCCCAGTCTGGAGGGGTTTCTGCGGGGTTGTCCTTGTAGGCATTCAGCTGTTCAAACGAGTCGTTCTTCATGTAGCCCGTCGTCAGGAAGCCGAGGTAATTGATGATCTCGAATGCAGACTGCGGGGCGGCCAGCTCCTGACCCGTCTTCGGGATGAGATCGTTCAGCGCAGGGGCGCTGATGGTCAGATCGATGCCCGTCTCTGCCTTGAGCTGTGCAACCTTGTCCTGCAGCGCCCGGTGGTCGTTCTCGCTGCCGGTCATCAGGATGCTGAGCTTCGTCCCGGCGTATTTCATCGGGTCGAAGGCGCCCGCAGCGGATGGTGCAATGGTCTCTGGTGCGACCGTGGGCGCGACGGTGGCGGGCGCGACGGTGGCCGGCGCGACGGTGGCCGGCGCGACGGTCGCTGGCGCCGCAAGTGATGCCACCAGGGACGGAGAAGGAGCCTTGGCTCCAGCGCACGCCGCCAGGATGGCGCTGATCGCGCCGCCGGACAAGCCCAGGATGGTGGCCCGTCGGATGAACTCCCGCCGGCTGACCTGGCCCGCCAGCAAATCCTGCACGACCTCCGAGATGGGCTCATCGGCTCTCGGCGCGGCTTCGCGGTCCACGGCGCTCCTCCTCTTGTGAGCCCCCGCCGAACCGGCAGGGTCATGCTCGTGCGGCACCCTACTCGCGAGACCAACGATTTGTCAACAATCCTTTGTTCTAGGAGCGGCGCGTGGGAACGGTGCGCTCCTCGTCGATGGTCGCCACCACCTCGGCGCGCTGGTTGAGGCCGACGATCCGCCTGCGGACCAGTCCACCGCGGCCGTCCGGCATCGGTACAACGGACAGGATCGTGGACTCCGCACGAAGGGTATCTCCACCGAATACCGGAGCCGCCAGACGCATCGAAACCCAGCCTCCGGAGCGATCAAGAGCGGCGTCTGCGGCTGGCCACTCGCGTGGCTCGGCCAGGCCGAGGACCACAGCTATCGTCAGGGCGCCCAGCACGACTGGCTCGCCGAAGTCGGTAGCCCGAGCAAATTCCGCGTTCACGTGCAAGTCGCTCGCGTTGTTGGACACCATCGCAAGCAGGGCGTGCTCGTCGCGACCGATTGTCCGTCCCTCGGGGTGCTGAATGGTGAGGCCCGTTTGCGCATCCTCGAACGCCCACCCGGAGCTGCGACCCAGTGCCTCGACCCGGTCGGCCACTACAGGTCGGTCAGGATCCCGTCCGGATCAAGATGTGGTTGCGTTCGAATCCAGTCCGGTTCGACGATGTGCCCGAAGCCCGGTGCTTCCGGGAGTGCGGCCATCCACCCTCCTGCTTCGATGGTCGGCTGCGGCAGCGGGTCGTCCATGGGGTGCACGCCGGTGTACGGGATCCCCCACTCGACCGGCGCATTGGTATGGCCAAGCCCCGCGAGGACCTGACTGTGGACGTGAGGGAACATGTGCGGAGCGAAGACCAGCCCGGCGGAAAGGACCTGGTCGATGATCCGCCTGCCCCGCGTAATCCCGCCCATGCACGTCAGATCGAGGCGGACAACATCGACGGCATTCAGGGCGATGAGCGCCTCTGGGTAGTAGCTGCCGCCTTGCTCGTCTCCCATAGCGATCGGGGTGGAGGTCCGCTCCCGCAGTTGCCGGAGCTGCCCGGCATCGCCGGGCGGAAAGACGTCCTCGAACCATCCAAGGCCGACGTCCGCTACGGAGTTGACGAACCCGGCGGCTACCTCAACGTCGTCATAGACCCAGGCGGCGTCGAGGCCGAGCCAGGCGTCCGGTGCAGCGGCGCGAGCGGCTCGTAGTCGCGTCGCAGTGCGCTCGGGCGTGGCCGCAATCGGTGCCTTGAATCGCCGCCAACCGGACTCGTACAGCTCGCTCGTTTGTGCTCCGGTCTCCGCGGGACCCATGGTTCCTGGCGGGTAGCCGATGATGGCAGTGACCGGCATTGATCGATTCGTGCCGCCGAGCAGCCCGGCGATCGAGACGTCACGCGCCTTCGCCGCCAGATCCCAGCACGCAAGGTCGACAATCGACAGGGCGCGAAGGCCGATACCGGCTGCATGCGACGCCAGGCTGCGTCGCCATGCGACCGTGAACGTCTTCTCCTGCTCGCCGACAGCCGTGCCCACGTAGATTGGCGCGATCGTCTTGCGGATCTGCTCAGCGACGGCGCCGTCGCGAGTCAAGGTATAGGCATAGCCGCGCAGCCCCGCCCGGGAGGTCACCCGGACGAGGGCGAACTCGCGCTGGTTCATGATCCACTCGCCGAAGACGACCGGCGCCGGCAGCTGCGCCTGGATCGTCATTACCTCGACGGCGGCCACCGTGTCAGCTGTGCTCACTGATCGCCGCCGGCGCTCGTGGCCCAGGCGCCCTGGGCCATGAACCCGCCGTCCACGCACAGGTATTCGCCTGTGATGAAGCTCGCGCGATCGCTGGCGAGGAAGAGGACGGCCTGCGCGACATCCTCGGGACGTCCGATCCGGCCGACGGGATGGAATGAGCCGTAGCGTCGGACGTTCGCTTCCACGTCCCCGCCTTCCGCACGAGCCAGGTCGCGAACGAGCTTCGAATCGATGGTGCCCGGGCAGATGCTGACGACCCGGATGCCCTCGGCAGCGTAATCGAGAGCCATGTTCCGAGTGAGCGACAGAAGGCCGCCCTTGCTCGCGGCATAGGCCGGTACGCCAGGCATGGACTGGAGTCCCTGGACGCTCGCCATGTTCACGACGACACCATTGCGGCCCGTTTGACGGATTCGCGGCAGTGCGTACTTCGACATGAGGAACGCACCCTTGAGGTTGACGGCCAGAATGCGGTCCCAAACCGCCTCGGGCATGTCCTCGAGCCGGAAATACCAGTCGGTGGGCTGGATTCCCGCGTTGTTGACGAGGACGTCAAGTCGACCGAGGTGCTCGACCGCTTCGGCAACCATCCGCTCCGCGTCAGCCGCCGACGAGACGTCTCCGACCACTGGAACGACCTGGGCACCCGTCGCACGAAGCTCGGCGGCAAGGGCCTCTGCCGCTTCGGCATCGACATCGGCGATGGCAACACCGGCTCCCTCCGTCGCGAAGGCCCTGACGATCCCACAACCGATGCCCAGGGCGCCGCCGGTGACGAGTACCACCCTGCCGTCGAACTCGCCCATTGTCAGAGTTCCTCGCTCTGGTTCCTCCTGGCTGAGAACGAGGACCGTAAGCGGACGGACAAACGATTGTCAAGACACACTGCCCGACGGGTCTCGAGGTTGCACGCTAACAATCGTTTGTTGTACCTTCCGCCCAAACTTGTCGTCGCGAACATGAGGCCCACATCAGGAGGTCGTCAATGCGGGTCCCGATCGTGATGCAGCCCGGGTACGACGTGACAACGGGGCGGATTAGGTCGTGGCTGAAGGCGGTCGGCGACAAGGTGCACCGCGGAGAGCCGATCGCCGAGATAGAAACCGACAAGGCGACGGTCACAGTCGGGCCTGCTCAACAGATGGGCGACTGGGCATCTCGCTCGTGATGGCCGACGAGGCGTCGCTCCAGCACAACATTCGCGAGGCCACCGCGCGTCAGCAAGCGGTCTCGCAGCTTCTCGGGGGCCTGCGGGCGACCCTCCCGCTCCGCTACCTGCGCCAGACCGCTCACTTCACCACCCCCGCCGGTGACGGCGCGATGGCTCGCAAGGCGATCGAGGCCGGTACCGCGCCGATGACCCGGATCATCGAGCGGCTTGGGCTGACCGCCGGTGACCTTGCCAAGGCCCTTCAGATCGACCGCGATGAGGTCGAGCGACTCCTGGGACAGCCACGCAGGGCATCGCTGGTGATGCTCGACGGGGAAGATGCCCAGGCCCTCCGGGAGGACGTGATCGCTCAAGGGCTTGCGAATGCGGCAGGCCTCGTCGTCGGTGCGGACTGGTCGGGTGGCGGCCCCGGCACTCTTCGCTTCTTCCGACCCCCTGGCTTCGCGTTGGGGTCCACCGTCAACGATCTGTACACCCTCCTGTGGAACGTCGCCCGGGCCTCGCCAGCGGCAGAGTTCGCCCTCGATGGGATCGTCTTCCCGAAGATCGAGCATCCCGAGGAGGTCGACCTCCTGTATGACCTCCTCGATCAGGCGGAAGCAAGCCTTGGCTTGGCTCACGGGCGGATCCGGGTCGCCTTCCTGATCGAGTCCGGCTGGGCCGCCGCCCGTTTGCCCGCCATTGCCCTGCGCGCTGCGTCGCGCGTCTGCGCGCTCATCTTCGGGCTTGCGGATTACTCGGCCGACCTCGGCCTGCCCGCGATCTCGACCGACCATCCAACGGCGAATTGGGCGCGGGCGGAGATCGTGGCGGTGGCGGGCGCCCTCGGCGTGCCGGCGATCGACGGGATGACGCTGGACTATCCGGTGAGCGACCCCACGTTGGACGCCGCGGCGAACCGCGAGCGATTTCTTGCTCGGATGCGCCTCGTTCATGACGACGCGATCGCGGCTCGCGATCTGGGCATGGCCGGCAAGTGGGTAGGTCATCCGGCTCAGCTCTTCGCAGTGTTGCTGGCGTTCGATGCCGCCTTCAGCTCGTCGTCGCTCGAGGCCGAGGTGGCCAAGCTCGAGGCCTACAGCACCGCCTCCGCAGAGGGGCACGGCGCAACCGTGATCGACGGCGTCATGTCTGACCGGGCGACCGACCGGCATGCCCGTTCCCTGCTGCGGAGGGCCGTCGCCCTCGGCCGGTTCGCTCCGGAGCGGGCCCTGAGGTTGGGCGTCATCAACCACGCGGAACTGGTCGAGCTCGGCGTGGAACTGTTCCCGGAGCGTGAGGCAGCTCGATGACGACGCAGGGCTGGGAAGGGCGATATCTGGAGGACTTCGTGGTCGGCGATGCCTACCGTCACCCAAGCGGGAGGACAATCAGCGAGACCGACAACACGTGGTTCACGTTGCTGACCAGCAACACCCACCAGATCCACGTCAACGCCGACTACGCGGCTCGCACGGAGTTCGGTCGCCCGCTCGTGGTGAGCACCCTGACGCTGGCCATCGTGACAGGCCTGACAGTGGCTGACGTGAGCCAGAATGCAGTCGCGAACCTGGGGTGGGACGACGTCCGGCTGACCACGCCAGTGTTCGCAGGCGACACCCTGTACGCATCCAGCCAGGTGCTCGAGGTACGCCCGTCCCGGTCCCGGCCCGGACAGGGCATCGTTCGAGTCCGGACGCGCGGCTACAACCAGCGCAACGAGACGGTGATCGAGTTCGAGCGAACAGTCCTCGTCTATGAGCGTGCTGCACGACCGGAGTCCAATCTCCCGAACGGACGGGGGTCAACGACGTCCTCGCGGCCTGTCGGGCAGGAATAGCGACGACCGACATCGTCGCCGTGGCAGGTGCTCTGGCCCGGCAGATGGATGGTCGCTCGAGAGCGCCTCAGCTGGCGTGGCGCACCGTACGTGTCCGAGGGCTGGGAAAAAGGCTCTTCACGGCGTAGCCTCGCGGCGCGACTGGTCGCGGGCCTTCGGCCGTCAGTTCTCCGCAGCTTCCGGCGCCGGGACAGGGAAGGCCGCTCCGAAGGCACCACGCGCCCGCAGCCCCACGCGAGTCGAGGGGTCGTAGCCCAACCCGTCGAGGATTGCGTCGGTATCGCCGCCCAGCTTCGGGGCGGCGTGGTACTCGGCAGAGAAGCGGCCGAGCTTGAGTGGCAGCCCTACGGAGCGGACTCGCCCGAAGACATCGTGCTGGTACTCCGCCAGCATATCGCGATCCAGGAGTCCTTCGACCTGGAGTGCCTCCTCCAGCGACCGAACCCGCGCCACCGGAACCACGCCGCGGAGGATCTCGACCCATGCGCTCGCCGGCCGCTCGGCGAAACGCCCATCGAGGATGCGCAGGAGCTCCGATCGGTTCTTGCGACGTGCCTCGAACGAGGAGAAGCGAGGATCCCGCGCCAGCTCGGGTAGAGCGATTGCCTGCACGAGAGCCACGAAGAACTTCTCCTTCGGGCAGGCCAGTGCGATGTGACCCTCCGCCGTCGCGAAGAACTGGAAGGGTACGACCGACGGATGGGCGGACAGCGCATGGCGCTCAGTCACGAACCCGGATGAGAGGTACCACGTGGCGGGGTAGCTCAGCATCGCGAGCGCCGAGTCGTACAGGTTGGTGTCGACATCCCTGCCCAGGCCGGTGCGCCCCGCGTCGAAGAGCGCGACCATCAGGCCAAGGACAGCCGTCAGGCCACAAACGTAGTCGGCCAGCGAGAGGCCGCTCTTGGTCGGGGGGTCTTCGGGGCCGCCGGTGAGGGCTGCCCAGCCGGCTTCGGCCTGAATGAGGGCGTCGTACCCCGGCAACCTGGCGAGCGGGCCGGTGCGACCGTAGCCGGTGAGCGCAACGCAGACGATCTTCGGATTGAGGTGCGCGAGCTGGTTGTAGGTCAGCCCCAGCCGTTCGGGCTGGTCGCCGCGGAGGTTCGAGAAGACCGCGTCGGCGGAGGCAATGAGGCGCTCGAAGATCTCGCGACCGGCCGGATTCTTGAGGTCGAGCGAGAGGCTCCGCTTGTTGCGGTTGAAGGCCTCGAAGAACAGCGAATCCGTGGCCTCCTGGCCAGGCGGGATGTAGCGCGAGACATCGCCACCGACACCCGGATCCTCGATCTTGATGACCTCTGCCCCGAGGTCAGCGAGGTAGAGCGTGCCGAACGGTCCGGCCCCGTACTGCTCCACGGCGATGATGCGCACGCCATGCAGCGGCGCGGCACTCCCAGCGATCGGCGGAGGTGCTGGTCCGTCAGCCTCCAAGGCCTCAGTCCGTCGTCCGGCGGTCGACCGTGTAGCGGTCGACATAGGCCCAGTCGAGCTCGATCCCGAAGCCAGGACTGTCCGGAAGCCGGTAGCGCCCATCGCTGATACGCGTGTGCAGGTCACCGATGTTCCAGAAGAACGGGTCGCGCTCCTCGTCAAAGCACTCGACGAAGGTGTGCCGCGGCACGCTGGCGAGCAGGTGCGCGGAGATCTGCGGCTCCTCGTGGTGGCCCATCTCGACGCCGAACGCGGCGCACAGGCCCGCGGCCCGCCGCCAGACCGTCGGCCCGCCTGCCCACGAGGCGTCGAAGTTGGAGACATCGATGGCGCCGTCGACGACGAGGTCGCGCAGCCCGCTGAGAGTCGTCTCGCTCTGGCCCGCCGCCACCGGGATCCCGGTCTGCATCCGGACGTCGCGCATCCAGCGCCGGTCATTGGTCCAGCGGCAGGGCTCCTCGAACCAGCGGATGTCGAGGCCATTGACACGACGACCGAACTCGACGGCCTGCGTCCGATCGTACCCCTGGTTGGCGTCGACCATGATCACGAAGTCATCGCCGGCAGCTTCCCGTGCGGCCGCCACGCGAACCGCGTCCTCCGCCGGGCTCCGGCCGCCGACCTTGAACTTCACGCCGGCAAATCCCATCGACACATACCGCGCGATGAGCTCTTTTGTCTGGTCGAGGTCAAGGTGGTAATACCCTCCGATCACGCTCATGGGGAGCGAGTCGGTCACCGATCCCCAGAGACGATGCAGCGGCAGCCCGACGGCCCTGCCGAAGACGTCCCAGATCGCGGAGTCCATGCAGGCGATGGCCTGCAGCGACAAGCCTCGGTCGCGCAGGATGTTGTTGGTCGATGGCTCCATGGCCAGCCAGGCGCCTTCGGGATCGGTGGCCGTCAGGCCGATCAGGCGGGGCGCGAGCTCGTCATGGATGATGCCCACGATGAGCGCCTGCTCATCGTCGGTGTCGCCGTTGTAGACCTCACTCACGAGCCCGTCCGTGGTGAACAGCCGGGTCACGATGGTGCAGCGGTTGGTCATCGAATAAGCGCTGCCGGAGAACCTGCGCGCCAACGGTGCGCGCATGGCGACTGTCTCGATGCGCTCGATCCGCAACGCGTGGCGATCGATTTCCGGCCTGACGGCAACACCGTGCCCGGCCGCACCGGTCATGGGCTGACCTGCGCCCGAGCCGCCTCGGCGATCCGCTCGGTCGACGGCAGCACCGCGTCCTC
>JBBRYO010000055.1:0-16416 GCA_038237595.1 Candidatus Limnocylindrales bacterium
CCCGCGCCAGCCGCGGCGCAGCCGCCCATCCATCACGATCCCCATTCCGATTCCGGTGCCGATCGCGATGAAGACGTAGTCGCGCACCCCGACCGCAGCACCGGTCCGTCCTTCGGCGAGGGCCGCCAGGTTGGCGTCGTTGTCGACACTCACGGGCACGCCCAGCCGACGCTCGAGCTCCTCGCCGATGTCGATGCCCGCGAGCGCCGGAAGGTTGTGGATCGAGCGGAGGCGTCCCGACCCGGGCGCAACGGCGGCCGCCAGCCCAACGCCACAGGCAGCGATGGCGACCGGCTCGGATGCGAGTTCCGCGCCCGAGAGCGCGAGGCGGCCCGCCATCCCGGCCATCTGTTCAAGCAATCCGACCGCGCTGCCGTGGTGGGTCGCTTCGACGGCCTCGACGATGGCCATGCCGTCCTCGTCGGCCAGGGCAGCACGCAGGTTCGTGCCGCCGAGGTCGAACGCCAGCAGGGTTCGGCGAGTCACGCCGCGATCTCAGGGTGAGGCGCGGTGCAGGCTTTCGGCCGCCTCGATCGCCCCGAGCAGGGGCCCACGGTCGCCGAGCGGCGACGTCTCGATCCGCGGCGATTCCGTGATCATATGGTCGACTTCGTCGCGGACCGGCTCGAGCAGCCCGGGGATCGCCACGATCTCGCCGCCGAGGATCACCAGCTCCGGATCGAGCACCGCCACCACGGCCGAGATACCCAGCGCCACGAGGCGAGCCTGATCACGCACGGCACGCGAGGTGGGCGCGTCGCCCCGGGCGGCGGCTGCGACGGCATCCGCAATGGAGCGCGGCTCGGCGAGTCGCGAACCACCGGGCACCGAGGGCCGCATGATCCGCGACTGGCCCGAGATCCCGATGAGGGCGAACTCGTGGTCGCGCCGCTTGCCCTGGAGCTGCGCGTCGGCGAGGCCTCCGAGCGGCATCCGGTCGATCTCGCCGGCCATGCCGCGCCAGCCACGAACGAGCTGACCGTCGAGCACCATGCCCATGCCGACGCCGGTGCGGATGACGACCATGACGAAGTCGGAGACGCCGACAGCCGCGCCAAGCCTGCCTTCTGCGAGCGCTCCGGCGTTGGCGTCGTTCTCGACCACGACCGGGAACCCGAAGGCCGGAGCGAGCATGGCACCGAGCTCGATGTCGTTCAGACCGGTGAGGCTGGGAGCCCCAGCCAGGACCCCTGTGCGCGGGTCGACCACCGCAGGTACGGCAATACCGGCCGCCACCACCTTGCCCGGTCCGTCCACGCGAATCCCCGCGCGTGCCTGGAGGCGTGCAGCCAGACCGACCAGCTGGCCGGCGATCTCCCGCGCCGATCCCCTGCGCGTCGGTTCGCTCAGCTCGGCGACAACGCCACCGTCCGCCAGGGCGCCGCGCAGGCGGGCCACGCCGAGATCGAACCCGAGAAAAAGCTCAAGCGTCATGCAGGCCCGCCCTCATGAGGAGCCGGTATCGGACCAGCCTAGCGGTTCGTTGTCGATCAGACGGGTCGATCCGAAGCGCACCGCCATCGAGAGGAGGGCCGGTCCCGTCACCTTCTCAAGCTCGCCGAGCGTCAGCGCGTCAGCGCAGCTCACGTATTCCACGACGGCAAGCGGCTCGGTCGAAAGGACGCGCAGCATCTCCGCGCGAAGCGCATCCCCGGATCGCTCACTCTCCTCCCAGCAGGTTCGGGCCGCGAGCAGGGCGCGGTGCACGACCGGCGCGGCGGCCCGCTCGACAGGGGAGAGGTGGGCGTTCCGAGACGACATGGCCAGGCCGTCCGGCTCGCGCACGGTGGGGAACGCGATCACCTCTGTGGGCAGCCCCAGGTCGGTCGCCATGCGTCGCACCACCATCACCTGCTGCGCGTCCTTCTGCCCGAAATAGGCGTGTTCCGCGCCCACCACGCCGAAGAGCGCCGCGACGACCGTCGCCACGCCATCGAAGTGGCCCGGCCGCGCAGCACCCTCCAGCGGTCGTGCTACCTCGCCCAGCGAGACGGTTGTGTCGAAGCCGGGGACGAAGACCTCGTCAGCCGGAGGAGCCCACACGAAATCGACAACCTCGTCGACGCACATCTGCACGTCCCGCGCTTCGTTGCGCGGATAGCGCGTGAAGTCGGAGTCGTCGTTGAACTGGCGCGGGTTGACGAAGATCGAGACGACGGTGGTGGCGTCCGATGCCCGCGCTTTCCGGATCAGCGCGCGATGCCCCTCGTGGAGCCAGCCCATAGTGGGCACCAGCCCGACGGGCCGCGGGGCGTCCGCGAGCGCCGCGCGCAGTTCGGCGCGCGTGCGAAGCAGCCGGGTCACCCCGGTCAGAGGTCCTCGTCGAGGGGAATCGAGATCGGTTCGCTGGCCGACGGCCGGTCGAGCACGCCGCTGCCGAGCACGTCGGCGAGGACGTCCGCCTCCATTCGCGTGGACTGCTCCGGCCCGGGGAAGGCTCCCGAGGCGACGTCCGCTGCGTATGCGGCTGCCGCTTCGCGGATGGTCTCTTCCAGCCTGGCGTACGGCCGTGCGTGCTTCGGGATGAAGGTTCCCAGCCCCAGCAGATCCGTGATCACCTGGACCTGACCCGAGCAACCCGCGCCCGCTCCGATGCCGATGGTCGGGATGCGGAGGCGTTCAGTGATGGCGGCGGCCAACTGCTCGGGCATCAGCTCAAGCACGACGGCGAACGCGCCTGCTTCCTGCACCGCCAGCGCGTCGGCCATGACTGAACGCGCCCGATCCCGGTCCTTGCCCTGGACACGTGTCTTGCCGCCCATCGAGTACTTGGCCTGCGGCGTCCAGCCGATGTGGCCCATAACCGGGATCCCCGCGCGGACCACCGTCTCGATGATCCGTGCGCTCCGTACGCCGCCCTCCACCTTGACCGCCCCGGTTCCCGCTTCGCGCATGAAGCGTCCCGCGTTCTCGACGGCATCGTCGGGCGTCGCGTAGGACAGGAAGGGCATGTCGCCAACGACCAGCGCCCGCTTCGTGCCACGCACCACGGCCTTCGTGTGGTGGAGCATCTCCTCCATCGTGACGCGCACCGTCGACTCGTAGCCGAGCAGCACCTCGCCCAGCGAATCCCCCACGAGGATCATGGGGATGCCGGCCTCGTCGAGCAGCCGGGCCGTCGGGTAGTCGTAGGCCGTGAGCATGGGGATGCGCTGGCCGTCGGCGTACATGCGCGCGATGTCGGAGACGGTCCGGCGCGACTCGGTGGTGCTGGCACTCATGGCGCAGATGATGCACCCACCGGAACCGGGACCGCCAGCACACGATCGAGCAGGCGGTGGGCGACCTCGAGCTTGGTGAGCTGCGGCCAGGCCTCGGGTGCGCTCCCGGGGGCGATCAGCGCGACCCGGTTGGTGTCCGTGCCGAACCCGGAGCCGGGCTCCGACACGTCGTTGGCCACCAGCAGGTCGACCCCTTTGCGGGCCGCCTTCTCCGCCGCTCGCTCGAGCGATCCGGTCTCGGCGGCGAAGCCGACCAGCACGGGCGGCCGGCGGCTCGTGCCCGCCCGCTGGTCTGTTCCGTGCGTCCTCGCCCAGGCCGAGGCCTCGGCGAGGATGTCCTCGGTGGGCTCCAGGTCGAGCGTCAGCGCTCCGTCGCGCGTGAGCTTGCCGATCGCGGCCGTCCGTGGCCGGAAGTCGGCGACCGCGGCGGCCATAACCAGCGCATCTGCGTCCGGAAGGCTGGACAGGACCGCGGCGCGCATTTCGGCCGTAGTCTGGGCGTCGACCAGCTCGACGCCTTCCGGCGCCGCCACGGACGTCATACCGCGGATGAGCGTGACGCGGGCGCCGCGTGCGAGCGCGGCCGTCGCGACCGCGATGCCCATCTTCCCGGTGGAGCGGTTGCCGATGTAGCGCACCGGATCGATCGGTTCTGCCGTTCCGCCGGCGGTGACCACGATGTGCCACCCGGCGAGATCCTGCTTCTCCCCCGCCGCCTCGACCGGCGGCCGCCGCGACGGGTCCGGTTCGCGGACCGGCCGTCCGTCGACGGCCCTGGCGACCGCGCCGACCAGGTGGGGCAGCTCGGCCAGGCGGCCCTGCCCCGTCTGGCCCGATGCGAGCGCGCCGGTCTCCGGCTCGACGATCGTGTAACCGAAGCTCAGAAGCCGTTCCACGTTGCCCCGGGTCGCCGGATGCGCGTACATCTCGCCGTCCATTGCGGGAGCCACGATCACCGGCGCGGACGAGGCGAGGCAGGTCGCCGTGACCACGTCGTCGGCCAGGCCGTTCGCCATCGCGCCCAGCCATCGGGCAGTCGCCGGGGCAACGAGGATCGCGTCCGCGCTGTCGGCCGCCACGATATGACCGATCCGTCGATCCGGGAGCAGCTCCAGCGGATCGAGCATGACGTGTCGCCGGCTGAGCGTTTCGAGGGTGAGGGACCCGATGAACTGCGCCGCGGAGCGGGTCATCAGCACCTGCACGTCCGCCCCCGCGGCGATCAGCAGTCGCACGAGCTCGGCGGCCTTGTAGGCGGCGATCGAGCCCGTCACTCCGAGAACGATCAGGCGGCCTGCGAGTGGGCCTGGTTTGCCACTCCCGGCTCCGGCGCGATCCTCGCTCACGCGCGGGCCCGGACGGCGGCGATCTCGCTGTGGAGCAGGGCCAGGCCGCGCAACGTGAGATCCGGGTCGAGCGTGTCGGCGATGGCCGGCAGGTTCGGGCCTGCCGGTTCCACGAAGAGCTTGCCGAGCGGCCTTGCCGAGAAACCCCCGGTCACCACCACCGTCGGCCGGCTGCCCCGCGCGGGCACGAGCTCCTGTGTCATCCGCGTGACGAGCTCGCGAACCGTACCGACGTGGCCCAGCACGACGCCGCTCTGGATCGCACCGGGTGTGTCGGTTCCGATGGCTGTGGCGGGCACGTCCGGGGCCACGCGCGGCAGCAGCGCCGCGTCGCTGGCAAGGCTGCGCAGGCCGGTCTCGATCCCCGGCGCGATGGCGCCGCCAACGAAGGCGCCGCTCACATCGACGGCATCGACCGTGGTCGCCGTCCCCAGATCCACCACGATCACTGGCGAGCCGTAGCGGCGCACCGCGGCGTAGGCGTTGAGCAGGCGATCGGGCCCGACGCGCTCGGGATTCGGCAGCCGCGCATCGAGCGGGATCGAGGCGTGATCGGCAATCAGCAGCGAGGCGCCGAGCGCAACGGCAGCGTGCATCACCGCGTCCGTCCACTCGGGGACCACGCTCACCAGGCAGATTCCCTCGTCAGTCCCGCCTTCACCGCCGGCAAGGATGAGCGTCGCGACATCGCGCGCGAGATCGATTCGGGTGAGGTCGTCGGTCGGCATCCGCCGGATCGACTCGACCTGCTCCCCATGCACCAGCGCGAGCTTGACAGCGCTGTTCCCGACGTCGATGGCGACGACCATGGCCGGATGATACGCGGGCACCAGAGCGGGTCCGCGACTCGAATCCCGTCGCGCTCATATGCTCGGCGCGGTGATCTGACCTGATGACGATCCGCGACGAGCCTCGCTTCTGCACGTATTGCGCCGCTCCGCTGAAGCCCGGAGCCGCGTACTGCGCCGATTGCGGGCGCCCGATTCCGACCCACGGCTCCCGAGCAGCCGCATCCATGCCTGAACAGGCACCTTGCCGTTTCTGTGGCGCGCCCACCGATCGCGGCGACCGTTTCTGTCCGGTGTGCGGGCATGGCACTCCACCTCCGCCGGCGACCGCTGCCGCCCGGGCCGAGGAGCCCACGGGAAGAGGGGGCACGCTCCGGCGGATCGTTGCGGTGGCCGTGGTCATCGCGCTCATCTCTGGTGGCGGCCTCGGACTGCTGGCGCGCGGACTGTTCGGCGGAGCAACTGCGCCGTTGCCCTCACCGTCCGCTTCCCCGGGCACGCTCGAGCTCATCACCCCGGCGCCCACGCTCGAGCCAACGCCGGCGAATTCTCCGTCGGCGTCGGCGTCGGCGCCGGCGCCGGCACAGCCCGAGACCCCGCAGCCGACCGGGTCGGGAGTGGCCCCGTTGCCGACCGTCGGCGCGAGCGAGCCCACCCCGGGCCCAAGTGAGTCCCCGAGCGCAGAACCCAGCGCCGAGAGCCCGGCTCCATCGCCAGAATCGCCGGCCCCGTCAGGTGAATCGCCAGCGCCGTCAGCTGCATCGCCCGCCCCGTCGCCCGAGTCGCCGGCTCCCTCGCCGGAATCGCCCGCCCCGTCGCCCGAGTCGCCGGCTCCCTCGCCGGAATCGCCAGCACCGTCAGGCGAAACGCCCGCACCGTCGACGGTCGTCAGGAGCGTCCTCGTCGACGAAACCCGGACGGACCCACCCTCGAAGGGCAATTTCCAGGTCACGTTCCAGCGGATCGACCTGCTGGGAGACGGCTCGATGCGCTTCTACTTCCACGTCAAGAACGTCCGCCACCACGACGACTGCGTGAAGCTGAACAGCGATGGGGTTGACGACTACATCGTGGACTCCGCCGAAACGCACTACGACCCGACGGGCTGGGCAACGGCCGCCGGCCCGCTGCCGTTCGATCAATGCGGCCCGACGCTCCACCCGGGCGACGAGTGGGACTACTTCGACAGCTTCCCGGCCTTCGACGACCCGAGCCTCGCGTTCGACCTGACGATCTACCACGGCGACCTGATCTTCGGCGGCCTTTCGGTCGCACCGTGACTGAAGGCAACCCGCGGCTAAGTGATGTTCACTAAGGCGCCAGCAGCAGTGCGAAATGCAGGATCGCCAGCGCGGCGTATCCCACGACGGCACCGGCGAGCACGAGCCGGACGACCCGGCGGCTCCAGGTTCCCCCAGCCAGCTGCTCCGCGATCTGCGTGATGGGAGCGAGGTATCGCGGCAATGACGCAATCCGCCGCGCGACCAGGATCGCGGCAACGTTGGCCAGACCCCAGCCGACACCGGCGTCGTCGGCACGCGTCCGCCAGCGATCGAACAGGAGTCGCGCCTCCACGAGCGCGAAGGCCGCATAGACGATCGCGGCAACCAGGAGGGCCGACGCCGGAGCCACGGCCCCTGACACGCCCGTGTCCCAGATCGACTGGGCGGCGAGCAACCCGAGCGGCTCGCCGGTCACGTCGGCCACGTAGATGCCGAACGCCGCCAGGCCAAGCGGTCCGCCCAGGGTCCACAGCCAGGAGCGGCGCGGCTTCCGCCCGTCTCGCGCCGCGAACAGCAGCAGCAGGGGCACGATCAGCAGCGCTCCCTGGAGCCGAGTCAGTCCGGCGAGTGCGGCCAGTAATCCGGCAGCCGGTCGCCGGTCCCGTTCCGCGAAGAGGAGGGCACCAACAGCGAGCAGCACGAAGAGGCTGTCGCTGTAGGTCATGGCGAACGCCACGGCGCCCGGCTGGAGCGCCACGAAGGCCGCGGCAAGGAGCGCCCCGTTCCAGCCGAGCCGCCGCCTGGCGAGGGCATAAGCCGCGAAGAGCGCCGCCAGCCCGGCCGCGTTGGCCACGAGCACCCCCGCGAGTGCCACGTCCCCGCCGAGCGGCGTCGCCACGGCCCGCACCGCGAGCGGGTAGAGCGGGAAGAAGACGACGTTGGGGTAGGGACCGTTCACGGGACCGGCGCGGTATCCGTCCGCGGCGATTTCCAGGTAATAAACGCCGTCCCAGGAGGTAAGGCTGGCCAGCAGCGGACGCTCCGTGTACTGGAGCAGGGATCCTGCCGGCCCCGTCGGGTCGGGCGGCGCGAGCTGCTCCACGCCGAGGGCGCACGCCACCACGAGCAGCCGCGCGATCACGAAAAGAAGGAGCAACCGTGCCGCAGCCCAGCGCCACTCGGCCCGGTCGGTCAGCGGCCCGGAGCCCGGGTCAGAGGCACTCATCGCGGGATCATATGGGCCGCGGAGTGCCGCCGATTCGCCTTTCAGCGGGAGGCGTGCTGCGCTACGATGCCCGGGTTCCAGGGCAATCCCGAGGCTGCTTCCAGGAGAGATGCGTGACCGAGCCCGCGGCCAAGTTCTTCGTCAACAGCGGCCTGGTCTCGAGTCCCAGCGACATCTATCACCTGCTCCGCCCGCTCCTCAAGCAGACGGTCACGTACCGCTATCTGCGCGCCGGCAGTGTGATCTCCCACGGCACCGGATGGGTCGAGCGCCTGGTCATGGACCAGCCGCACGTCTCGACCTTCTTCACCCCGCTGTCCGTCTGCATCAACGTCGACTCCTTCGAGCACCTCGAGTTCGAGACGCGCTCTGACCAGCTGCTGTCCTACACGCTGGTGCAGGGCGACGAACGGGTGGTGGTCGAGTTCGCCCCGATCACTCGCGGCGAGGAGCTGCCAGAACAGCAGGCGTTCCGCCTCGAGCCCACACCCGAGTACGTCCAGATGGAGCTGGGGGCGCTCGACGGTGGAGACGGAGCCCGCGGAGCAGGAGAGGAGGCCGCCGGGGAATAAGGCGCTTCGAGGTCTGCGGCGGGGGCGGGCGCCGCACACGGGTCGATCGAGGAGCACGACTGAGGGAGGAGGACGCTTCAGGGATGCAAGCCTACGAAGAGAGGCTGGGTAGCTTCTTCAAGTTCCGTGAACGGAACACCAACCTGGCCACCGAGACCAGGGCCGGAGTGACCACGTTCATGGTCATGTCCTACATCATCTTCCTGAACCCGGGCATCATCGCGGGCCCACTCAAGCTCGATCCCATCGCCGTCGCGTCCGGCACGGCCCTCATCGCAGGCCTCGCGACCATTGCGATGGGCGTCTTCGGAAACTACCCGTTCGCGCTGGCCGCGGGTCTCGGGATCAACGCGATCGTTGCGTTCACGCTACCCGCCAAGGGCCTGACTCCTGCGGGAGCGATGGGCGTGATCGTCATCGAGGGCGTGCTGATCACGGTGCTCGTCGTGGTTGGTCTCCGCGAAGCGATCATGAACGCCGTACCGCTCGCGCTGAAGCGATCGATCGGCGTGGGCATCGGGTTGTTCATCCTGACGATCGGCTTCGTCAACGGCGGGATCGTCGTCGGGCCAACCTGCTTTGCCCTGCCGTGCCCGACGCCGGGCGTGCCCCCTGTCACGATCGCGTTCCCGTCAACGCCCGGGCAGTTCGTTTTCCTCTTCGGGCTGGCGCTGACCGTCGTGCTCTACGTGCTCAAGATCCGTGCGGCGCTGATCATCAGCATCGCCGTGACGACACTCGTCGCGGTGGTCTTCGGCGTGGCGAACATCCCGTCCTCGCTGACGCTTTCGCCGAGCTTCAGCACGCTCTTCAAGTTCGATCTCGGGAACGTCTTCACGCTCCCAATCGTGGTGGCCGTGCTGACGATCTTCGCGATCATGCTGTCCGACTTCTTCGACACCATGGGCACGGTCACGGGCGTCGCCGCCGAAGCCGGGCTCGCGGAGCCGGATGGATCGGTGCCCGGAATCGGACGCGTGCTGCTCGTCGACAGCCTCGCCGCCGTTGCGGGCGGCGTTGCCGGCGTCTCGTCGAATACGACCTACATCGAGAGCGCGGCAGGCGTCGCTGAAGGTGGGCGGACGGGCTTCACGTCAGTGGTGACGGGTGTCCTGTTCCTGCTCGCGATCTTCCTGGCGCCCATCGCCGGGATCATCCCGGCCGCGGCCACGGCTCCAGCGCTGGTCTTGGTCGGGTACCTCATGTTCACGTTGGTTCGCGACATTCCCATCGGGGACCCGGAGGACGGGATCCCGGCGTTGCTGACGATCATCCTGATGCCACTCACGTACGACATCACGGTCGGTATCGGCGCCGGCTTCATCAGCTGGGTGCTGATCAAGGTCGTGCGCCGGAAGTTCGCGGAGATCCCGATCCTCATGTGGGTGGTCGCGATCGCGTTCCTCGTCTACTTCCTGCAGAACTGGATCACGTCCATCGTCAAGTAAGCCCAGGGCGGGCCGCGCCCGCAATCCCAGGGCAGCCATACACGGGTGCTTTCCGGCCAACGGGAGGCGCCCGTGTAGGATTCCCGGCAATGTTCGAGCGCACCGTGCTGCCTGACGGGCCGCGCGTCATCTCCGCCCGCCTGCCCGGCACACGGTCCCTCGCCGTAGCGGTCTACGTGCTGGTCGGGTCGCGCCTGGAGAGCCGCGAGCGTTCCGGCGTCGCGCATTTCATGGAGCACCTCACCTTCAAGGGCACGCAGGCCATGCCCACCACCCGCGAGGTCTCGGAGGCCATCGAGGGGGTCGGTGGCAGCTGCAATGCCGCCACCGATCGCGAGTCGACCGTCTACTGGACGCGGCTCCCGGTGCGGGAGGCGGAGCGAGCCTTCCACGTGCTCGCGGAGCTCGTGGTGCGGCCGCTGCTGCGCGAGGACGACATCGCGCGCGAGCGCGAGATCATCGTCGAGGAGATCCGCTCCTACCGCGACGATCCGGGCCAGTTCGTCTACAACGTCTTCGACGAGGGCTGGTTCGGCGACACGCCGCTCGGGTGGGAGATCGCCGGTGACGAGGAGAGCGTCCGCGGGCTCTCGGTCGAGGACATCCGCGCCTTCTGGGGAGCCGGCTACCAGCCCGCCAACCTGGTGGTTGCCGCGGCCGGCGACATCTCGCACGAGCGCGTGGTCGAGCTGGTCAGGGCCTCGTTCGGGTGTGGCACCGGGGTCGTGCCCGAGTACGCGCCCGCACCGTCGGTCGTTCCGGCGGCCCGAATCACGGTGCGCAACAGCCCGATCGCGCAGGCCCACCTGTGCCTCGGCCTGCCGGCACTCCCGCGCGACCATCCCGACCAGTGGAGCCTAGAGCTCCTCAATACGGTCCTTGGCGACGGTTCCAGCAGCCGGCTGTTCCAGCGCGTCCGCGAGGAGAAGGGACTGGCCTACGACGTCCACTCATTCCAGACCGACTACGCCGACTGCGGCACGCTTCAGGTCTACGCAGGCGTGGATCCCGCGGCGCTCGGTTCGGCGCTCGAGGCCATCCTGGCGGAGCTGGCCCGGCTGCGTGACGAGGTTGTTCCGCAGGTGGAGCTTGCCAAGGCACGCGCCTACGCGAGTGGACGTCTCGAGCTGCGGCTGGAGGAGAGCCGCCACATGGCGTCCTGGCTGGGCGGCCAGGAGGCGCTCCACGACCGTGTGCTGACGCCGGACGAGGCCCTCGAAGCGCTCGATGCGGTGACGCCCGACGACATCCAGGCGCTGGCTGGGCGCCTGATCGGCGACGAGGGCCTGGCGCTGGCGGTCATCGCGCCGGCACGCCACGGACGAAAGATCGAGAAGGCGTTCCGCCTGCCATGACGGACGATCGAACGACCGGCGGAGCCCGATTCTCGCAGCCTTCGCTGGGTCTGGACGGGAACCGCGAGGGGGTGGCGTCGCCCGGAGGTACGGCAAGAGGCGGAGCCGCTCCTCCTGGAGCTGCGGCGGCCAAGCTGCCTGCCTCGCCCACGTCCGGGTCCCGGCCGGCCGGACCGGGGCTAACGCCCTCGTCGGGGGCCGCACGTCCGGCGTCGGAGGCGACTCCAAAGGCCGAGGTGCCCGAGAACGGCGCTTCCGCCCGCTCCGCGGATGCCCGGCTGGCCCGTCTCCACCTCCGCGGCGGCCTCATTGCGCTCGCGCGTGCGGAGCTGGAGCACATGGCCGGCGCTGGCACGCTCGACCGCGAGGCGCTCGTCGACCTCGCCGAGGCGCGCTGGCGAAGTGGCGACGTCGACGGCGCGGCCGAGGCTGCCGAGGCGCATCTCGCGGCCGGGGGTACCGAGCCGATTGCCCACGTGGTCGCGGCCGAGGCGCTCGATCGGCGGGGCCACATGATCGATGCCCGCGGACACTCGGCGCTGGTCATGGAGCGGATGGGACGCGGCGTCGAGCGGCTCTTCGCCGGGGAGTCGCGGAGCTCCGCGTGGCCTTCCGAGACGCCGGGCGTCATGGACAGCGGCGCCTCCGACCCCGGACGCTGGGGGCTCCTGGTCGGCGGGCGCGAGGTCGCGGACCCGGACACCAGAACCTGGGTGCTTCTCGAGCCTCCGGACGCGATGCACATCGACATCGGGCAGGGCTCCGGCATCCCACGCAACGGGAAATCGTTCGCGGCGCGGGCGGGAGCCCCGCCGGGCCCGGTGCTGCTGACGCCCGTCGGTCCCGGAGCGTCGTTGTCCGAGCTCGTCGATGCCGGCCGGACCGAAGGTCTCGAGCTGGAGCTCGTCGGGGACCAGATCGCCCGCGGTGAGCTGGCCGGGGTCCCCGAACGCCTGGCGCTGCTGCTGCGCATGGATCGGGCCCTCGCCCCCGTCATCCTCTCCCTTGTAGATCGGGTCATCGCGACAAGAGCGCCCGATGCCAGTAGCCTCTCGGCCCTGCACCTGCTGCGCGGCGACGCCTACCGCACCCTCGGCCGCGAGGCCGACGCAACCACTGCCTTCCAGGAAGCCATGCGCGCTCTCGCCGGGCGCCCGACCCCAGAGGAGTCAACGTGACCGAACGGACCCTGGTCCTCATCAAGCCCGACGGCGTCCAGCGCCTGCTCGTCGGTCGGATCCTCGATCGCTATGAGCAGCGCGGCCTGAAGATCGTCGGGCTGAAGCTGATCCAGGTGGATCGCGAGCTGGCGGAGAAGCACTACGCCGTGCACCGCGAGAAGCCGTTCTTCGGCGCCCTGGTCGACTTCATCGTCTCGGCGCCGCTGGTCGCACTGGCGCTCGAGGGCCTGAACGCGATCGCCGTGTGCCGCACCATCAACGGCGCGACGCGTCCGCACGAGGCCGCCCCGGGCACGATCAGGGGCGACTTCGCGCTCGAGACGGGCCAGAACCTGGTGCATGCCTCGGACAGCCCGGAGAACGCGGAGCACGAGCTCGCGATCTGGTTCTCCCCCGACGAACTGCATGCCTATGCACGCGACATCGACGCGTGGGTGGTCGGCCCCTCGGCCTGACCCTCAGCGAGAGGCAACCGTCGAGGGAATGCGCGGGTAGTCGGGCGTCTGGAGCAGCGCGGCCTGCGAGAGCGGCCAGTAGCGCAGCACGGCTTTGCCGATGACCGAGTCGAAGGCGATCGGGCCGAGGATGGGGTTGCGCGAGTCCGTCGAGTTCTCGCGATGGTCGCCCATGACGAAGAGCATGCCCTGCGGCACCACCCACGCGGTCTGGCTTCCGATCGGGAGCGTCGGCTGTCCATCGAAGACATAGCCGGACTCGTCGAGCGGGACGCCGTTGACCTTCACCGCGCCGGCCGCCAGCTCGATCACGTCGCCACCGATCCCGATGACGCGCTTGATGAACGGCGTGTCGCCCTCGCCTGCGATGGCGGGCGGGCGAAAGATCACAATGTCGCCCCGCGAGTAGCCGTTGAGGCGCGGCGTCAGCTTGTCGACCAGCACCATCTGCCCGTCCTGGAGAGTGTTCTGCATGCTGATCTGCTCGACCCGGTAGGGCTGCACCACGAAGCCCTGGATGACAAGGAAAACGACGATCGTGAGCGCGATCGTCTCGACGATCTCCAGCAGGCACCCGAGGGATTTGCGGTTCACAGGCGGCCGAGTATAGGTGCGGCCGGCGTCTGAAAACCGCGGCCGTCAAGGGAGGCGTTGCGTCCTGTCCACGCTTGCGCTCAGACTGCATATATGCGGTCTGACCCGCCGTTTGACCCTGATCTTCCAGCCTTGCTACACTCGCGCCGCCTGCCGTCTCAGAGAAGCAGCCCCGGACTCCGGGGCTCTTTCCATGTCTGCCCAGCGGCTGGCTGGATTCGCGGCTGCCGGCAAGGAGGAACGCCGGCAGGGTGGGTCGATCGCCGGGTGACTGCGCCCCAAGCCGGGGCATGACCTGCCCAGACATGGGCACCACTCGAGGAGGCTGACTGCATCGTGGCCGACACGATCAACCTGATCATCCCCATCGCCGGGGTCCTGGCGGTTCTGTTTGCGCTGTACCTCGCGCGCGACGTCATCTCGCGGGACCAGGGCACGCCCGCGATGCAGGACGTTGCCGCCACCATCTACGAGGGCGCGGTCGCCTTCATCCGGCGCCAGTACACGACGATCGCCATCCTCGCCATCGTGGGCGCGGTGGTCATCGGCGTCGTGATCGCCGTCGTCGAGGGCAAGTCCGTGGCGGACACGGACGTCTTCGGCACCAGCCTTGGCATCCGGACGGGTATCGCGTTCCTGGTCGGCGCGGCTTGCTCGATGGCGTCGGGCATCATCGGCATGTTCATCAGCGTCAAGGCGAACCTTCGCACCGCGGCCGCGGCACGCCACAGCGTGGTCGGCGCGGTCCAGGTCGCGATGCGTGGCGGAGCCGTGTCGGGCTTCCTCGTCGTCGCGCTATCACTGCTGGGCGTGTGGGCGATCTTCGCGGCCTACGGCGGGCTGGCAGGCGGCCAGGCAACTCACGATGCGCCCTTCCTCATCGTCGGCTTCGGCTTCGGAGCCTCCTTCGTGGCTCTCTTCGCCCAGCTCGGCGGCGGCATCTACACGAAGGCCGCGGACGTGGGCTCGGACCTCGTCGGCAAGGTGGAGGCCGGCATCCCCGAGGATGACCCGCGCAACGCGGGCGTGATCGCGGACCTCGTCGGCGACAACGTCGGCGACTGCGCCGGCCGCGGTGCCGACCTCTTCGAGTCCACCGCTGCGGAGAACATCGGCGCGATGATCCTGGGCGTCGCGGTGTACGGCATCGCCGTGTCCAGCGGCTGGCCCAACCCGACCGCATGGATCTTCTTCCCGCTCGTGATCCGCGCCTTGGGCCTCCTCGGGACAATCGTCTCCGTCGCGTTCTTCATCCGCGGCAAGGAGGACGAGAACCCCATGAACATCCTCAACCGCGGGTACTGGGCCACGACAATCTTCTCCGTCATCGGCCTCGGCATCGCCACGTCCATCATGATGAACACGGGAGGCCAGCTCGGAGCCAACGGCATCCCCGCCTGGGTCTGGTTCTTCGGCTGCGGCGTCGTCGGGCTCGCAACCAGCGTCGCGTTCGTCTACATCACGCAGTACTACACCGCCGGCACGTTCCGGCCTGTTCGCGAGATCGCCGAAGCCTCAAAGACCGGCCCCGCGACCAACATCATCTCGGGCACGGCGGTCGGCTTCGAGACCACGTTCGTGACCGCGATCACGATCGGCGCCGCGCTGATCCTCAGCCACTTCCTCGGTGAGAAGGCCGGGATTGTCTCGGCCGACGGGCGCAACGTCGGCGGCATCTTCGGAACCGCGGTCGCGACCATGGGTATGCTCATGACGACGGCCTACATTCTCGCCATGGACACCTTCGGGCCGATCACCGACAACGCCGGCGGCATCGCCGAGTTCTCCCACGCGGAGGCCGGCGCGCGCGAGATCACCGACCGACTGGACGCTGTCGGCAACACCACGAAGGCGCTCACCAAGGGATACGCCATCGCGTCGGCGAGCCTGGCGGCCTTCCTGCTCTTCAGCGCGTACATCGACAAGGTGAACCTGATCCTCCAGCGCCAGATCGATGCGGGGACGCGAGCGGCAGGGACGCTGCTCACCTCGGTCAACCTGGCCGATGTCCAGGTGTTCGTGGCCGCGCTCATCGGGGCGATGCTGGCCTACTTCTTCAGCTCGCTCGCGATCCGCGCCGTCGGCAAGACCGCCCAGTCGATCATCGTCGAGGTGCGGCGCCAGTTCCGGGAGATGCCCGGGATCATGGATTACACGCAGCGACCCGACTACGCGCGGGTCGTGGACATCACCACGCGCGCCGCCCTCAAGGAGATGATCCTGCCGGGCGTCGTGGCCGTGGCCACGCCGATCATCGTAGGCGTGCTGCTCGGCTACCAGGCGATCGCGGGACTGCTGATGGTTGGCACCATCGCGGGTGTCCTGCTTGCCACGTTCCTGAACAACTCGGGCGGGGCATGGGACAACGCCAAGAAGTACATCGAGTCGGGGCACCTGCTCGATGCCGACGGCAACGTGCTCGGCAAGCGCACCGACGCCCATGCCGCGGGCGTGGTCGGCGACACAGTCGGCGATCCGTTCAAGGACACCGCGGGTCCCTCGCTCCACGTTCTGGTCAAGCTCCTCGCGACGATCACCCTCGTCCTCGCGCCGCTGTTCATCCGCTGAGTCGCCGTGCCTGGCGGCCGATCCCAGCCGCCCGGCTGAGGGACGCTCAGGCAACATTGGACGTCAAGTCCACAATCGGAGGCCGATCCGACGGAAGAGGCAAGGGGATGGGGCCGGCTCGTGCCTGGGAACGTGCCTGGCCGAGCGTGGCGAGCCCCAGATTGCATGGCCCACTCACGGCAGTTCGGCCCAATCTGGCAGCTTGCCTCACAGATCAAGCCAGGAGGTGTTGACTTGAAGTCCAACCTCGTTATTGAGAGACCGACAAGCCATCATCCGCTGAGCTCGGCGCGCCCGGGGGCACATGGTTGCGCAGCAGCGTCCGCGCCCTCGCTCACACACACCTCGACTGCGCTCGCTCGGGTGCTCCGCAGCGTCTTGGCGTGGGCGCGATCCGCCCCACAACTCGGCGCGTAATGCACGCCGCTTCGTAGGGAGCC
>JBBRYO010000056.1:0-16138 GCA_038237595.1 Candidatus Limnocylindrales bacterium
GAGGTCCGCGTCCGCGGCCGTCAGCGCGAGCGGCTTCTCCACGACGACGTGCCGTCCCGCTTCGAGCGCGGCCGCGGCCAACGGGAGGTGCGAGACGTTGGGCGTGCAGATGTGGACGACGTCGATGTCGGGATCGCGGAGCAGCTCCTCGATGTCGGTCGTCGCGCGCGGGACGCCCAGCTCGTGCGCCCTGGCCTGCGTCCGAGCCGCGTCGGTGCCGCCGAGAGCCACCACGTCCGCGTACCCGGCCCGGCGAATGCCATCGACGTGGTGCGGTCCCACGAAACCGGTCCCGATGACCGCCGCGCGCAGGCGCCGGAGGTCGGGTGCGTGCGGCTCCTGGGCTGCCGGACTTCCCTGCAATCGAGCGAGCCCCTCGGCTGCCGTGCTGGGCCTGGAGTCTCCCCTCTCGCCTGGCTCGTCCGCTTCCTGCCGGGGTCGTTTGCCCTTCCGCGTCATGTCCACCACGCGTCGCTGATGGCGGGCTCCACGGGCATCACGCCCCGCAGGAAGGCCACGCCCTTGCGGAAGCCCTCGTCGATCGAGAGCAGGGCGTCCTCGTGCTCGATCGAGAGAACGTCGTCATAGCCAGCGAGGCGGAGCGCGGTGAGGATGCGGCGCCAGTCCAGCTCCCCGTGACCGTAGCCGACCGTCCGGAACACCCACGAGCGCTCCGATACCCGGTTGAGCGGCACGGTATCCAGGACTCCGTTGAGCGCTGTGTTCCGCGGGTTGATGGCGGTGTCCTTGGCGTGGGTGTGGAAGATCGCGCCCGCCCGGCCAAGCTCGTAAATGGCAGTCTCGACGTCGATCCCCTGCCAGAAGAGGTGGCTGGGGTCGAGGTTGGCGCCCACGTTCTCGCCGCACTCGTCGCGCAGCCGCAGCAGCGACTTGGGGTTATAGACCACGAACCCTGGATGCATCTCGAAGCCGAGCCGGACGCCGTGCTTGGCCGCGAATGCCGCCTGCTCGCGCCAGTACGGCACGACCTTCACGCGCCATTGCCACTCCAGCAGCTCGCTGTAGTCGGTCGGCCACGCGCAGGTCACCCAGTTGGGGTACGAGGCGGTATCGGAATCGCCCGGACAACCGGAGAACAGGTTGACGCGCGTGACGTCAAGTCGCTCGGCGAGCTCCACAGTCCGTACGAACGTTTCGTGGCTCGAGAGCGCGACGTCTCCCTGCGGATGAAGCGGGTTCCCGTGGCAGGACAGCGCGCTGATCTCGAGACCGCGCGAGCTGATGGCCGTGCGAAATGCCTCGAGCTTGGACGGGCTCTTGAGCAGCACTTCCGGCCGGCAATGCTTGTTGCCGGGATAGTTGCCGGTGCCGATCTCAACGCAGTCGAGGCGCGCCTCGGCCACGCGGTCGAGCGCCTTCTCGAGCGGTTGGTCGCCGAACAGGACGGTGAAGACGCCGAGCTTCATGCCGCGGCACCGAACGTGGCGCGCAGGAACGCCAGGCCGCTGGTCGCGAGCTCGTCCTGGCTCGGGGCGAGCGGGCGCCAGATGGACGCCGCCCTCGCGATGATGCGGTTCTCCGAGGTGAAGGACTCGATGCAGATGGGTCTACTGTAGCCGGCCTGGCCGAGCGCCGTGGCAACGGCTGGCCAGTCGATGTGATCGTCGCCGGGCGCGCCGCGGTCGTTGCCGCAGACCTGGACGTGCGCCAGCCAGGGCCCGGCGTCGCGCAGGGCAGCCGCCATGTCCTTCTCCTCGATGTTCATGTGGAACGTGTCGGCAGCGACGCCGATCCCTGGCCCGCCGACCGCATCCGCGATCTCCACTGCCTGCTCGAGCAGGTTGACCAGGCTCGTCTCGTAGCGGTTGAGTGGCTCGATCGCCAGCCGGACATCACGTTCCGCAGCGTACTCCGCGATGTCCCGCAGGTTCTCGACGACACGAGCGATGGTGGCGGCGCGCTCTCCGCGGTCGAGGTACCGCGCACGGCCGACCGGCGCATACACCGGTCCGGCCACGACGCCGGCGCCCAGCCGGGCCGCGTGATCCAGGCACGTCCGCAGGTAGTCCTGCGTGCGGCGGACCGTCTCGGAATCGGTCGTGGAGAGGTCGCGGTCCTCGGGCATCACGGCGCAGAGTGTCGAGCCGAGACCGAGGCCGGACAGCAGCTCCGCGGCACGCCCTGGATCCCAATCGCCAGGGTTCTCGATGGGCATCTCGATGACGTCGAAGCCCCAGCCGCGGATGCGCAGCGCGAGCCGGGCCAGCCGCTCATCCGTGAGCGGCGAGACCCAGATCCAGGTGTTGGCGCCGATCGGATTCATGTCGGATCGGCTCCTTGTAGAACGCAGTGGAGGGCTGCTGGGGGCGAGGCCACCGCCCCGTCCCCAGCAGCCGTTCGAGCTAGTGCTGCCAGTCGGCCGGGAAACCGTCCATCTTCTGGCAACCGCAGGCCGCGTAGAACAGAGGGGGCATCTGCGGCGCGACCCATTGCGACAGAGTGTCGCTGGTGATGACGGGCTGCGGGAGGATCCACTCGCTGGGAACCTGCTCGCCCTTCAGGATGTCGGTGGCCGCGATGATCGCGGTCCGCCATTGCCACGTGGGATAGGTGGACGAGAACCACGGATATCCCTTATCGCTCCATTTGATCAGGAAGTCGTTCTGGTCCTCGCCGATGATCGGAATCATCGCGCCGCCAGCTTCCTCGATCGCCTCGCTTGCGGCCACGGACGTTGCGCCGGCGTCGGCCCAGATCCCGTCGATCGCGCCGAAGCGGGTCAGGTCGTCCGCCACGATGGTCTTGGTCTTGGCGGGATCGCCGCCGGTGAACTGGGCATCAGCAATCAGGATGCCGTGCTGTGCAAAGACAGCCTGGGCGCCCAGGAAGCGGGTTTCCAGGACGTCGACACCCGGCAGGATCCGGAGGGCGATTACCCTCGAACCCGCCGGCAGAACGGAGGCCAGGTACTCGGCAGCGTCAGCGCCGAAGGCGTAGCCGCCGATGGGATGAATGAAGGTCACGGGGCAGGGGGTCGTGACGCCGCGGTCCCAGACAACGACCGGGATATTCGACTTGCAGGCCGCCTCGACCGCAGGGGTGAGGGCGGCCGTTGAGTTCGGTGAGATCACGAGCGCCGAGCATTTGCCGCTCGCCACCTGGTCGGCGATGTCCGAGATCTGCTTGTCGTCCTTGCCACCGGCGATGGCGTGGGTGATGGTCACGCCCTCGAGCGCGGCCTCGTGCTGCATGGTGTTCCAGCCGACGACGCGCCAGGGGTTGTCCTCGCCGGACTCCGAGACGCACAGGTTGTAGGGGCCGGCTTTCTTGTACTTGGTGGTGTCCACCATCGTCGGGCTGAGCATCTGGATCCAGGGCTGGTCATCTGGCCCGGTGGGCTTGACCGTCCGGAGCGCCAGTTCCTTCTCGCATTCCTTCTCGTCGAAGAACGAGTTCGTGATGGCGCCTTCACAGGTCTTGGTGGTGTAGAGCAGGCTGCCGCCGTTGGTACCGCCGCTGGGGCCGACACTCGGGACGGGCTCGCTGGGTACGGCCACGCTCGGCACAGCCACGCTGGGTACGGCCACGCTGGGTACGGCCACGCTTGGCACGGACACGCTTGGCACGGACACGCTGGGCGGAGCGACGCTGGGTACGGCCACGCTGGGTACCGCCACACTGGGCGGAGCGACGGTTGGGGTGCTGCTGGTGCAAGCGGTGGCCGCGAGTGCGGCTGCCGCCAGGAACGACCACATCCGCGGGACGGTTCTCGATTTGAGCATTCCTCTCCTCCTATGGTTGGTTGACAATCGACTGTTTGCGACGGCTGCTCCTCCTTCTAACGCGATCTCCGTAAGCGGTATGAGGCGTAGGCCACGGCGCCGATGACGATCAATCCCTGGACCGTGTCACGGATCGGCTGTGGCTGACCGAGAACGTTGAGCAGAACGAAGAGGGCCTGCAGCGTCAGGGCCCCGGCGATGGCGGTCGCGACCGAACCGCGCCCACCGCCCAGGACGCCGCCACCGATCACGACCGCGGTGATCGCCTGGAACTCGAAGCCCTTGCCGACCTGCGCCGAGACGCCGGCGAAGCCGCCGAGCAGGATCCCGGCCAGAACCGCGGCAAGTGCCGACAGGACGAAGGCGATGGTTCGCACCACGGCAACGTTGACGCCGGCCAGCTCGGCTGCGCGCGCGTTACCCCCGACCGCGAAGAGTTGGCGCCCGTAGTTGGTGCGATGCATGAGCCACCAGGTCAAGCCGGCGACGACGGCCAGGATCACGACCGAGAACGGCAACTGGCCGATGATCGGGACGCCGTTGAAGCTCTCCCGCCCGAAGACCCGGAAGTTGTCGGTCAGGTTGCCGATCGGCGATCCCCCGGTGATGTAGCCGATGGCGCCGACCAGGATGAGCAGCATGCCCAGCGTCGTTACGAAGGATGGAACGCCGAGTCGCGTGGTGACGACGCCGTTGATGAGACCGACTCCCAGGCCCAGCAGGACGAGGATCCCCATCGTCGCCAGCATCAGGCCGGGATCGCCCTTGATGATGCTCGCGGCGAGGCTGACCGTAACCGTGATCAGGGAGCCTACGGACAGGTCCACCTCACCCGACACGATCACGAACAGCTGCCCCGCGGCCAGGATCGCCAGCGGCGCCCCCGACTTCAACATGCTAACGAAGTTGTAATGCGGTTGCTTGGCATAGATCGCGACGATCAGCGCGGCAAGCACCAGAAAGATCGGCCCGGCAGAGCGCAGTGAGCGCCACAACCGTTCACGAACAGGGAGATCAACGACCGTGGGCGCCGATCCCGCGGCCATGGCGGGCTCGCTGGCCGCGGCGCTCATCGCAACACCCGTCGCTCGCGGTAGGCGTAGATGCCCACCGCGCCGATGATGATCACGCCGCGCGCGACGTTCTGGAGGAACTCGTTGAGCTGGAGCGAGTTGAAGATGCTGTCGAGGATCGCGAGGATGACAACCCCCGCCAGAGTGCCCCAGACACCGCCCCGCCCGCCACTCAGCGCGGTGCCACCCACCACGACCGCGGCAATCGACTCCAGGTCGTAGTGGCTGTCAGGGCCAATCCAGGGTGCGCCGGCACGGATGCGCGCCACGATGAACAGTCCCGCGATCACGGCCGCGAGTGAGCACAGGACGTGGGCGGCGATGACGGTGCGGTCCGATCGGACGCCTGACAGGCGCGCGGTCTCCGCGCTGCCGCCGACTGCGTAGATGTGGTGGCCGAGCGGGGTGAAGCGCAGCAGCACCCAGACCAGCGTAAAGACGAGCAACAACAGGAGGATCGGCGTCGCGACTCCACCGATGCTGCCATATGCAACTGCGTCCTGAAACTCGGGCGGCACGGCGCCCGCGAAATCGTTGAAGGAGGCGTTGAGGACGCCGCTCAGGATAAAGCCCATGCCCAGGGTGGCGATGAAGGCGTTGACGTGCAGCTTCGTGATCACCAGGCCATTCACGAGGCCGACCAGGAGCCCGATCACGACGACCACGCCGACGCCGAGGACCTGCTTGGTGGGGTCGCCCTGCATGATGAATGAGGCGTACGTGGCCGAGACGCTGATCAGGAAGGCGACCGACAGGTCGATCGATCCTGCCAGGATGACCAGCGTCTGGCCGGCGGCGACGATGCCCAGCCCGACCGAGCGCACGAGAACGCTGCTGACGTCGATGCCCTGACCTGTGCGCGACAGCATGAGTGAGGCCACCGCGTAGATCACGATCAGGACGACGAAGACGGGTGCGGCGTTGGCGGATAGCAAGCCGCGCGCCGTGCGCTCGAGGCGGGCGAATGGTCGAGGCGCAGGCACGCCCGGAGCAGTCATGCCGCGGCCGCCGTTTCCTTCTCGCCGGTGGCGACGAACATGACCTGGGCCTCGGTCGCGCTCGCTGGAAGCTCCCCGGCGATGCTGCCATTGCGCATCACGACGATCCGATCGCTCATGCCGATCAGCTCCGGCAATTCGGAGGAGATCATCAGGATCGCGGCACCCTGGCGTGCCAGCTCCCGCATCAGTTCATGGATGCCCGCCTTGGCACCGACGTCAATGCCTCGCGTTGGCTCGTCGAAGATGAGGACACGGCTGCGGACGGCTAGCCACTTCGCCAGCACCACCTTCTGCTGATTGCCGCCAGACAGATATCGCACCTCCTGCTCCAGGCTCGCGGCGCGCAGGTCCACGCCGCGCACGAGGTCGTGCACGGAGATCGGGACCGGAGGCCGGCCACGTAACAGCCGGCCGAGTCCGCGCAACGCCAGGAGGCTGTTGTCCTGGACCGACAGCGTGAGGACGAGGCCCTCCGCCTTGCGATCCTCGGTGAGGAAGCCCATCGAGCGACGAACGGCCGTGCGCGGGCCGCCAATGCGCACCGGCTTGCCATCCACCTCGACGCTGCCGCCATTGAATGGCCGGACGCCGAAGAGCGCCTGCGCCAGGCCCGTGCGCCCCGATCCCGCGAGGCCGCCGATGCCCACGATCTCGCCGGCGCGCACCTCGAGGTCGATTCCGGTCAGGCGGTTGGTGACGGACCCGTCCCGAACGCGGAGGCGAACATCGCCCAGCTCCGCCGGCGTCGCGTGCGCTGGAAAGTAGTGCTCCAGCTCGCGCCCGACCATCAGGCGCACGAGCTGCCCGGTCGTGCTGCCCTCGACGTCGAGCGTCGTCACGCGGCGGCCGTCCTTCAGGACAGTGACGCGCTGCGCCAGCTCGAAGATCTCGCGCAACCGGTGCGAGATATAGATGATGCCGAGGCCCTGCTTTCTGAGGAAGCGGACACGCTCGAATAGCGCGGCAACTTCATGTGGGGAGAGGGCCGCGGTCGGCTCATCCATGACCAGCACCCGCGCGTCGAAGGACAGCGCCTTCGCGATCTCGACGGTCTGCTGCTGCGCGAGCGAGAGGCGCTTGACGAGCTGGTCGGGACGGATGACGCCCTTGGGATCCACCTGGGCGATGAGCGCAGCCGTGTCCCGCTCCATGGCGCCCTCGTCGACCAGCGGGCCGCGCAGCGGCTCGCGGCCGAGGAAGATGTTCTGCGCGACCGTCCGCTCCGGCAGCAGGTTGAACTCCTGGTAGATGATGCTGATGCCGGTTCGCTGCGCATCGCGCGGATGCCCGAACGTCACCTGGACGCCGTCTAGCTGGATCGTGCCCGCGTCTGGGTGGTAGGCACCCGACAGGATCTTCATCAGCGTTGACTTGCCGGCTCCGTTCTCCCCGAGAACGGCATGGACCTCGCCGCGGCGCAGGTCGAAGTCGACGTCCTGGAGGACCGGCACGCCGAAGAAGCTCTTGGAGATCCCCTGCATGCGGAGCAGAGGCTCCGCGCCCGGCCCGGGCGGCGCAGCAGGACCGGCCGCAGCCTCGGCCTCGCTCGTGGCCGGCGCGGGGGGCGAGGCGCCCGAGGACGCGGGCAGCGGGTCAGCCATCGGCGGCGACTGCAAGGCGCGCCTCCGGGCTGCTTCGCGCCGGGAAGCGGACGTTGGGCACGATGTGTCGCAGCCAGTCTTCGAGCTGCGCCGGATCGGGCGTCATGGTGTGGAGCACGAAGTACTCGACCCCGGCGTCCACCCGTGCCTGGAGCTTGGCGACGATCTCGTCCGGAGTCCCGAAGAGGTACACGGTCTCGAGGTACTCATCTCCGCGGGCCTCGCTCATCACGCGCGAGTAGGCCGCGTGCTGCTCCCGGAGGACCTTCGCTCGATCGGTTGACGGGACAAAGTGCAGGAAGTTCTCATGGACCACCGCAATCTCCGAGGGATGGCGTCCGCGCTCATGAAGATACGCCGAGAGCTGCCGCCAGTCCTCGGCAATCTGCTCGGGTGGCGACGTCGGCCTGGGGATCCACCCGTCGCTCAGGGCGATGCGCGCCATGACGCCCGGCGCGAAGCGGGGCGGCTCAGGCGACTTCTCGCTGGCCAGCTGGCTCCCCCCGCCGATCCAGACCGGCGGCATCTGCGACGGCCGCGGGTCGATCGTGACGTCTCGTACCTTGTAGAACTCGCCCTCGAAGCTGTAGTCCTCGCGTGCCAGCAGACCGCGGAGGACCGCCAGGACCTCGTCGGTGCGACGGCCGCGCTCGCTCTTGTGAGTGCCAACTGCCTCGAACTCCGGTTCGTACCAGCCCACGCCGCCTCCGATGACGTAGCGCTCGCGCGAAAGGTACTCCAGCGTTGCGATCTGCTTGGCCAGCACCACCGGGTGCCGGAGCGGCAGGATCAGGATGCTTGTCCCCAGGCGGACGCGCTGCGTGACCGCGGCAACGAACGCGAGCGTGGTCAGCGGGTCCAGCCACGAGACGTCGTAGAAATGCTTCGCTGCGATCACGTGATCCGTGATGAAGATCGAATCGAAGCCCAGGCGCTCGACCTCCCGCGCGAAGTCGAGCAGCCCGCGCACGCGGTCGGCCCCGTCGCCCTCCCAGACGTAGGACGGCAGGAAGACCCCGAAGCGCGAGGCGTCCCCGGGGACCGTCGCCTGATCGTTCATCCGCGTGCCCCGGTCGGGACGCCCACCGGGCCCAGCAGCTTCAGCCTGACGAGCGCCGCGCGAACGAGCGCCCGCTCGTCGTCGGAGACCGCCAGCAAGGGTGGCCGTACCGTGGCTCGCGGGATCACGCCCTGCATCACCAGCCCCTCCTTGATCCGGGCGCGATAGTTACCTACCGGCGGCCGTCCGAAGGTTGCGTAGATCAGCGGCGCGAGCCGGTCCGACCAGTCCTGCGCCTCCTCCCGGTGCCCGTGCCGGTGAGCGTCGAACATCGCGACCTGCTCTCGAGTGGCGATCGCCGAGAGGCCGATCAGCGCCCCGGTCGCTCCTAGCACGAAGGACTCGAGGATGAAGTTGTCGTTGCCGGTGAGAAGAGTGATCCGCCGCAGGCGGCGCAACTGGTCGCGCAGCCGCACGAAACGGAACGCGTCGAAGGAGGCCTCCTTGATGGCCACCACGCTGGGAATGCCCACCAATCGCTCGAGTGCCTCGTCGTCGAACAGCACGCCGCCGAGTGCGGGCTGGAGCTGGAAGAGCACGATCGGCGTCGGCGTCGCGTCGGCGATGGCGGCGTGGTACGAGTAGGGTACCTCGGGGTCGAGCGGCGTGCCGGCGTAGGCGGGGATAGGGAAGACCAGCAGAGCCGATGCCCCGCTCCGGGCCGACTGCCGCGCCTCGGCGGCGGCCTGTGCGGTATACGGCCCGGGGAGACCCGCGATCACCGGCACGCGATCCCCCACCGCGTCCACGGCCGCCTCGATCACCGCGAGCCGCTCGGCCTGGGAAAGGTGCGGCCCCTCGCCCGTGTCCGCGTTGACAGCGATGGCCACCACGCCCTGCTCGACGACCCAGCGCAGGTAGTGCGCGAACGCCGCCAGGTCCGGGGCCGCGTCCGCGGTCATGGGCAGCGAGACGGCTGGAATGATTCCGTCCAATCGCAGCGCCACCATCCGGTTCCTGCCCTCCTCCGGGCCCTGCCGGGAACCCGCCCCTCGGGCGGCAAGCGTTTGCCGTGCCGGTCAGCCTAGCGAGACGTGGCGGCCCGGTCAAGCCGTTTCGAGCGGCCCAGCGGCCCTTTCCGCGTCAGGCGTTCCTGTGGCGCATTGTCGTACTGCGCGGCACCACGCGGTGCGGCAGGACGGTGCGCCCGGCGCCACCGGGTGGTGGTTCGAGGATGCGCCGCGCGGCAATGGCGCCGAGCTCGTACATCGGGACGCTGACCGTGGTCAGGTCGACGAACCGCGAGGCGCGCGTGTCGTCGATGCCCGCCACCGACACCTCCTCGGGGACCGTGACCCCGGCTTGCCGGAGCGTCATGAGGACCCCGATGGCACTCTCGTCGTTGGCTCCGATGATCGCGTCCGGAAGCGGCCGCCCCACCATCCGCAGCGCGGCCGCCTGTCCAGACTCGTAGTCGAAGTTGCCGGGATGGACGAGCGTCGCGTCGAGGCCCGCGGCAGTCATGGCCTGGACGAAGCCGGACACCCGGTCGGCCGTGGTGGTAAGGCCCGCAGGCCCCTCAACGAAGGCGATGCGCCGGTGGCCAAGGGAGATCACGTAGCTCGTGATGTCATGGGCGGCCGCGCGATTGTCCACGCTCACTCGCATCGACTCAAAGGGCCGCGTGGCGATGCTCACGACGCGCACCCCATCTGCTCGGGCGCGCTCCACCGCGTCGACCAGGACCGACGCGTCTCCCTCGCCTACGAAGCCGCCTCCGGCGAAGATCACGCCCTCCGCCTGGTAGTCGCGCAGCAGCCGCAGGTAGGCCAGCTCGGTCGCTGGCGCGCGGTCCGTGTTGCAGACGATCGTCAGGTAGCCCTCGCGCCGCGCTACGTCCTCGGCGCCCCGCGTGATCTCCGCGAAGTACGGGTCGACGATGTCGCCGACGATCACGCCCATGATCCGGCTCCGGCGGGTGACCAGGGCACGGGCGAGGGCGCTCGGCGCATAGCCGATCTCCGTGGCGGCCTCGAGGACGCGCTCGCGGACCACGGTAGACACCGGGTGGCGCGAGCCGTTGAGGGCGCGCGACGCCGTCGCGATGGAGACCCCGGCGCGCCTCGCGACGTCCGCCAGAGAGCCTGCCACGGGATTCCTCCTGCTGCAACACCGGTCGGAATGGGCTTCCTGCGAAACGGCTTTGACAAAGCCGAGCCGCCCGGCGCAGTCTATGGCAAACGTTTCACCAGCTGAGCGGCGGGCGGCTCGCGGGACGCCCCTGGAGGTAGGCGCGATGGTCATCGAGACCCAGCTTCGGCGTTGGGACGGCAAGCTCTACATCGACGGCGCCTTCTCCGATGGGCAGGGCGGAGCGCCCCAGCGAGTCGACGAAAAGGCGACCGGACACGAGCTCGGGCGCTATGCGTCGGCCTCGCGTGCGGACCTCGATCGGGCGGTCGCGGCGGCACGGCGCGCACAGCCGGAATGGGCCGCCGCCAGCTACGAAGACCGTGCCACGCTACTGCGGAAGGTGGCGCGTGCCCTCGAGGATCGTGCCGACGAGTACGCCGACCTGATCGTCCGCGAGACAGGCTCGATCCGTGGAAAGGCGCAATACGAGGTCCATGCCGCGCAGAACGAACTGTACGAAGCCGCCGCGCTCGGCAGTCGCTCCACCGCCGAGATCCTCCCCTCTGCCAACACCGGGAAGCTCAACATCATCCAGCGCGTTCCCGTCGGGGTCGTGGCGGTCATCACACCGTGGAACTTCCCGCTCGTGCTCGGCATGCGCGCCATCGCGCCGGCGCTGGGGCTCGGCAACACGGTCGTCCTGAAGCCCGCCTCCCTGACGCCGATCAGCGGCGGCCAGCTGCTCGCAGATATGTTCGAGTCGGCCGGCGCCCCGGCGGGGATCATCAACCTCGTGACCGGTTCCGGCACCGAGGTCGGCGTGCCGCTGGCTACGCATCCGGGCGTGGACATGATCCACTTCACCGGCTCGAGCGAGGTCGGGCGGCAGCTTGCCGAGATCGGCGGCCGAGGCCTGAAGAAGCTGTCACTGGAGCTCGGCGGAAACGCTGCCTTCGTGGTCCTGGACGACGCGGACATCGAGATGGCCAGCATGGTCGGCGCCTGGTCGAGCTTCCATTACCAGGGCCAGACGTGCATCACGGCGAACCGCCACATCGTGATGCGGGCCGTCGCCGACAAATACCGCGAGGCGCTGGCGGAGCGTGCCAGGCGCATGACCGTGGGGGACCCGTCCGGGGACAACGTGAGCATCGGCCCGATGATCAGCGTGGGCCAGCGCGACCGGGCCCAGGCACTGCTCGACGACTCCGTGAAGCAGGGCGCGCGCATCCTCGAGGGTGGCACGTACGAAGGGCTCTTCTACCGGCCCACGGTGGTCGATGCTGTACGCCCGGGCATGCCCATCTACGACCACGAGATCTTCGCGCCGGTCGCGCCGATCACGGTGGTGGACACCGAGGAGGAGGCGCTGGCGCTGACCAACGACACGCCGTACGGCCTTGCCAACGCGCTCTATACGGGTGACCTCGACCGCGGCCTCCGCTTCGCCGAGCGCGTCCGGTCCGGCATGGTGCACGTCAACGACTCGACCGCCCTCGACGAGGCGCACGTGCCCTTCGGCGGCATGGGTGCATCCGGGCTGGGCGGCCGGTCCGGCGGCGAAGCGAACCTCGAGGAGTTCACCGAGCGGCGCTGGATCAGCGTCCAGCGGACTCCCGTCCACTACCCGTACTGATCGCCACGCATCCCGGAATCGAGGCGTGACCGCGTGACGGCCGAGCGGCTTCGCGTCGACCTGCTCGCGGTCGGCGGGGGCATGGCCGGGCTGTGCGCCGGGGCGGCCGCGGCCGAGGCCGGCGCGGTCGTCGGGGTCATCGAGAAGAGCCATGAGATCGGCGGCTCCGCGGCGCTTTCGGCTGGGATCCTGTGGACGGCCTGCGACTTCGCGGAGCTGCACGGCCGGATGCCGGAGGCCGACCCGGACCTGGGACGGGCACTCATCGGAGGGTTTGACGCTGCCGTCGACTGGGTGCGCGGCACCGGCACGGAGATCTCGGGCCCGATCGACGGCCCTTACTTCGGCTTCGGTCGTGGCTGGCAGATCGACGTTGGCGGCCTCCTCCGCCACTGCGTTCGCACGATCGAGGGTGCCAGCGGCTGGGTCGTGCGCGACACGGCCGCGCGGCGGCTCCTCACCGACGGGGACGGCCGCGTCCGCGGCGTCGAGACTCGCAGCCCCGAGGGCACGGACGAGGTCGAGGCCGACGCTGTGCTCCTGGCAACCGGCGGCTTCCAGGGGGATCCTGCGCTGGTGGCGTCATTCATCGGTCCGAATGCGGACCGCGTGCTGGTGCGCTCGAATCCCGGCTCGGTTGGCGACGGGTTCCGCATGGCCGGTGAGGTGGGCGCCGGCGCCAGCCGCTCCCTCAGCGGTTTCTACGGCCACCTGCTCTCGAGCCCGATCGAGGACTTTGGCGAGCGCCACTTCCTCCCGCTGACGCAGTACCACAGCATCTACCTGCTGCTGGTGAACCGGTACGGGCGCCGCTTCATCGACGAGTCTCGCGGGGACGAGTACAGCAACCAGGCCCTGGTGAGTCAGCCGGACCAGCGCGCTGTCCTGCTGGCGGACGACGCGATGCGGCAGCGCTACGTGATCACCGCTCCGTATCCTCGCGGCGAGGTCGTCGACCGTTTCGCCGAAGCTGCCCGGGCGGGAGCGCGCTACGTCATCGCGGACACGGTTCCCGCCCTGATCGAGCAGGTCGCCGCCTGGGGGGTGCCGGCCGCGGCCCTCCGGAAGACGCTCGACGACTACCGGAGCGCGACCGCCGGCGAGGACGTTGCCCTGGATGCGCCGCTTCCCGCCCGCCCGGCACTCCTCGAGACGCCGCCCTTCCACGCGCTCGAAGTGCAGCCCGCGATCACGTTCACGCTCGGCGGCATCCGCACGGACCCCGACGGGCACGTACTGACCCGAGACGGTGCGGCGATCCCCGGCCTCTTTGCCGCCGGCGCCGACGCGGGCGGCGTCTACCACGTCGGGTACGGCGGCGGTCTCGTCCTGGGGCTCGTCTTTGGCCGACGCGCCGCTCGCGCAGCTCTCGCGACCCGGCAGCGGGCCGGCAGCGCCGCCTGAGCCGGAGGCCGATCGAGCGTGGCATCTCCAACGTCCCCGCCGGCCGACGTGCTGATCATCGGCGCGGGCGCGTCCGGTGCCGTGGCGGCCAAGCGGCTTGGAGAAGCGGGCTTCGACGTCCTCTGCCTCGAGCAGGGCGACTGGGCCGACTACTCCCGAGCCCGAGGTGACAAGCCCGACTTCGAGCTGACAGCCGGGCGCGACTGGGCCTGGGACCCGAACGTTCGCAGGGCGCCGGGCGACTACCCGGTCGACGACTCCGAATCGGACATCACCGCGCTGATGTACAACGGCGTCGGGGGCGGAACGGTCATCTACGCCGCTCACTGGCAGCGCAACCTGCCGTCCGATTTCAAGGTCCGGACCCTCGACGGCGTCGCCGATGATTGGCCGATGACCTACGCGGAGCTGCTCCCCTACTACCAGCGGGTCGAGCGCGACGTCGGCGTCTCCGGTCTCGGTGGAGACACCGCGTTTCCGGCCGTGGCCGGCGACGGGTTCCCGCTGCCGCCGATGCCGCTCGGCCGCATGGGAAAGCGCGTCGCGAGGGCTCACAACGAGCTCGGCTGGCACTGGTGGCCCGGCCCGAACGCGATCGCCACGCGCCCCTACCGGCATCTCAACGCCTGTGTCCAGCGCGCGACCTGCCTGTGGGGCTGCGTCGACGGCGCCAAGGGCTCGTTCGACAAGACGCACTGGCCTGATGCAATCGAATCGGGCGTCAAGCTCGTCCTCGGCGCCCGCGTCCGTCGCCTGGTGGTAGGAGACGACGGCCTGGTGCGTGGAGCGGAGTACGTCGATCGAGATGGCGTCGAGCACCTCGCGGAGGCGTCGGTGACCCTGCTTGGCGCCAACGGCATCGGCACGCCGCGGCTGCTGCTGCTTTCCGCCAACGACCGGCATCCCGAGGGGCTCGCGAATTCGTCCGGGCTGGTCGGGAAGCGGCTGATGATGCATCCGTTCGGCACGGTAGTCGGGCTGTTCGAGGAGGACCTGGGCAGCTGGCAGGGTCCGTGGGGACAGCACATCCACTCGCTGGAGTTCTACGAGACGGACGCACGGCGGGGCTTCGTGCGCGGTGCCAAGTGGGGCCTTCAGCCAACGGGCGGCCCCGTCTCGACGACGCGCTCCTACCCGTGGGGCTACGACCCGATCTGGGGCTCGGGCTTCCACGAGACGGTGCGCAAGCGGCTCGGCCACTCGGCGATGTGGGGAATCATCGCGGAGGACCTGCCCGAGGAGAGCAACCGCGTCGTGCTGGACGCGACGCTGAAGGACTCGGACGGCATCCCGGCGCCGAAGCTGATCTACAAGCTCTCCGTGAATTCGAGCCACATCATCGACTTCCACCAGGCGCGGGCGAAGGAATCGCTGGAGGCGGCGGGCGCCTATGCGACCGTGGTCGCGCCGCTGATCCGGGCCACGGGCTGGCACCTGCTTGGCACGGCCATGATGGGCGACGACCCTGCCACGTCGGTGGTAGATCGCTGGGGCCGGTCGCACGACGTGCCAAACCTGTACATCATCGACGGCAGCGTCTGGCCGACGTCCGCGGGCATGAACCCGACCGCGACGATCGCGGCACTGGCGCTCCGGTTTGTCGACCACCTGATCGAGGAGCACCGCGGCCAGAAGGTGCCGGTTTGAGCCTGTCCGGCGCGCAGCGAACCACGCTGGCGGCGCTCGCCGACAGGCTGATCCCCGCGGGAGGCGGCATGCCGGCCGCGAGCGAGGCCGGCGTGGCCGGAGAGTGGCTGGACGTCCTGTTGGCGTCCCGACCGGACCTTGGGGAGGACCTCGAACGAATCCTGGATGCGGCCGCCGGCCAGGATCCTGCGGCATTGCTGCGTTCCCTTGCCGAGGCGTCCGACGGCGCCGACTTCGCGGTCCTCGCCACGGTGGTCCCGGGCGCCTACTACCTGAACCCCGCGATCCGCGAGCGGCTTGCCTACCCGGGGCAGGAGGCGGTGCCGATCCCGGAGCCGTCGCTCGACGCGTCTGACGAGGAACTGCTGCAATCCGTGATCGACCGCGGCCCGATCTTCCGCTCGTGAGCGGCGGTCGCCTGACGCCGCAGCTGTATGCCTGGCTGACGAACAAGGTCCGGTACCCCGTGTTCGCCAGCATCGGCGAAGACGGGATGCCAAGCCTGTCGGTGATGTGGGTCATCGTCGAGCCGGACGGCAGCGTGCTCATGAACACGGCCAAGGGCCGCCGCAAGTACTTCGACGTGCTGCGCGACCCGCGCGTCAGCCTCTGCTTCGAGGACGGCTACGAGTACCTCACGCTCGAAGGCACCGTCACCCTGCGCGACGACCCCGACTTCCACGACATCGAGTGCCTCCGCGACCGCTACGGCGACGACAGCGACTTCCGCACCCAGGGCGCCGAGCGCGTGAGCCTCCTCATGACCGTACGCCGAGTCCTCACCCACTTCGAGCGGCTACGAGGCGCGCCCCGCTGAATGAGACAAGTGAGACGGGCCGAATACTGAACGGGGCTGCCCGATGCTTGAGGGCTCGCCGTTCAGAACGCCTCTGGTCGCAA
>JBBRYO010000057.1:0-15987 GCA_038237595.1 Candidatus Limnocylindrales bacterium
GCGACGGGTCGCCAACGGGTCTTCCTGGACCTCGAATCGGCGCTCGATGGGGTGCGGCCGCGCGTCCAGGGCTACGCCGATGCCGCCCAGCGGTTGCGATCACAGTGATCGGTGAGGCGCGGCGGTCCTTGCGGCCGCGCGCCGAGTACGCACTCATCCTGGCGCGACCGCACTCCGATTGGTCAAGCCAGGCGCGAGCCCGACGCGCTGGATGCCCTGGTCCGGGCTTCCTCGACGTTCCGGAGAGCGGCGACCGGCTCGGCACATCCGTCGCGGCCGGCGACGTCAACGGCGACGGCATCGACGACGTCCTGGCGGGCGCTCCGGGCGAGGACATCGGCAGCAAGGCGGACGCCGGCAAGGTCGGTATCGCTCTTCGCCACGCTGATCGCAGCACGTTCGACCTGCCGTCGGCGGACTTCACGCCCGGGTCGCTGGGAGGCGCCAACGTGGCAGGCGCGCACTTCGGCACTTCCGTTGCGGCGGGCGCGCGGGTCGGCACGAACTGGAACCTGATCGCGATCGGCGCCCCGGGCGACCACGGAGGTTCCATGAGCGGCGCCGGCAGCGTCTGGACGGTGCGCGCCGACGTGGGCCACCACGGCTGGAACCAGAACACGCCCGGCATCCTCGACGTTGCCCAGACCGGGGACGCCTTCGGCTCGTCGCTTGCGCTCGGTAACTTCGATCACAAGGGCGGAGTCGACGTGGCCATCGGCGTCCCGAAGGAAAACCTGGGCGGCATCGCCGACGCGGGAGCGGTGGCCGTGCTCTATGGTGTCAGCCCCAGCCAGCCGCTGTCGACGGCAAACGACGACTTCTGGACCCAGAGCTCGCCCGGCATCGGCGAGACGGCGGAGACCGGCGACAGGTTCGGCTTCTCGGTGCGGTAGTTCCAGTAGTGCGCCCGGCCGATTGGCCGCGTCAGTCCAGGAGTTCTGATCGTTCGCGCAGGCCGCGAACAAGCGTCACGGGGTCGATGCCCCTGCTCAGTGCCGAGGCCACAAAGACGTTCCCATGGCAGCTCGGACCGGTGGCGGAGCACCGGCGCTTCCCCGGAAATCCCGAATACAGACGGTCGCCAGGCTCGATGCCACCGCGCACCAATGCAATCAGCCGGAAACGGACGAGGTCGCCCACGCGGCGTAGCGCATGATCTGGTCCTCGTCGCCGAGCTTCTCCAGCACGGCCAGCGCGGCTGCGTAGCCGGCATGGTCGCGGGAGATCAGGGAGGCCTCCGCACGAGCGCGCGCCGCGTAGGGCACGGCCTGGCAGGCGTCGAAGACTTTGGCGGCACGAGCGGCTTCCACAGCATCGCCCGTGATGAGTGCCAGCATCCGTCGCGCCTGGCCCTCCAGCGGCCGGGTGCCGTGCGCGATCGCCGAGTCGAGGATGCTCCGGCATGCCTCTTCCGAGATCGGCCGGCGGTGGTCTACCAGGAGGCACAGCTCACGCTCGGTGGTCTCGACGCGCGTGACATCGCCCATGCCGGTCCGATCGAGACGCTCCGAGATCGCGTCAAGGTCGAGTGCGATGTACGAGCGCACGCGAATCTTCGAGGGGTCTCCCTCCCACGACTGGCCGATGATTGTGCGGATCGCGTCACGCCAGCGCTCGGCCGCGGCCTCGTCTCGCTGCGCTCGTGCGACATCGCTGCCTGCAACGAAACCGCGCATCGCGTATCCGGCAGCGCTGCGCCCCGTGTCCACCCACAGCCGGTGCGCGCGTTCGACCTCGGCAAGGACCTCGCGCCATTGCCCTTGTAGCAGCAGCACGTACGCCCGCCACACGGACACGCTGAGCGTCCACGCATTTACCTGCCCCGGTTGCACCAGCGCCAGGGCCCGGGTCGAGAGCGCCTCCCCCGCGGCGAGGTCACCGGTGAACGCGCAGGACCAGATCTGGACACCGTATGCATCGATGCGCTCCGACAGCGGCAGACGGTCCCCCATCGCGAGGCGACGCTCGGCGAGCCCCCGGAATCCGGCCCAGTCGCCACGCTGGGCGGAATAGACGGCCAAGCCGTCAAGCGCGGCACTGATGAGCTGGACGTCGCCAAGCTCCTCTGCGAGGCGCAATCCCGCTTCGCCCGCTTCGAGGGCGCGTTCGAGAGCGGCAAGGTCCTTCTTGGACGACGTCGCTTCTCCCCAGAACGGCAGGAATGACCTGGCAACCAGAAACCGCGCTCGGGTCCAGCCGTCGGTGGCCTCATCCATCAGCGCCTGGCCCTCCGCGAAGAGCGCATCCATCGCCTCGTTGCTGCGCCGCCCACCGATCGAACCTGTGAACCTGGTCTCGTATTCGAGGAGCTTGGCCAACACATGCAGACGCTCATTGGACGGGGCGCCGGACGCGACCAGCAATGAGTACGCCGTGGAGTACTCCTCGATGGTCAGGTCTCCCGAAACCTGCGTGTCGCCAAGTCGCTCGTGCAGCTCGGGGAGGCTCTCGGCCTCGGCCAGGTCGATTGCCGATCGAAGGTGGCGCGCTGCCTCGCCTGTCGCGGCTGCCGCCATGGCTATGTCCGACGCTCGGATGAGCCAGTGCAGCGCCCGGCGGCGGGTCTCGTCCGCGGCGTCGAGGCCGAGTGCGCGCATCAGCGAGGCGGCCTCTCCGTAGTGATAGGCGATCAGCTCCGCGAATGCCTCCACCTGGTCGCCCGCACGGTCCTCGAGCCAGCCCCCGGCAGCCGCGTGAAGCCTCGCCCGCTCCGTCCGCGGCAGCGTTCCGTAGGCGACCTCGCGGATGAGGATGTGCCGGAACGCGTAGCGATCGCCGCCCGCGGGGCGGATCATGTCGCGATCCAGCAGGGTGCCGATTGCGGACTCCATCTCCGCGGTTCCCGGGTCGTCGAGCGCGCCCAGCCCGCCAATCGAGAAGGTGCGGCCGAAGACCGCCCCCAATTGCAGCGCTCGGCGCTCGACTGGCGGCAGGAGATCGAGCCGGGCGAGCACGGTCGACTGGACGCTGTCAGGCAGGCGAGCGATAAGCTGGACGGGATCCAGGCCGTGGCTTCCTGCGCCCTGGTCGACCAGCGAACGCACGAGCTCGCCCGCGTAGAACGGGTTGCCCTCTGCGCGGGCGACGACGGCATTGACCACCTCCGGATCGGCCGACTCGAGCAGGTTGCGCACGAGCTCGGCCACGGAGCGGTCGTCGAGCGGCTCGAGGGCGAGCACGACCTGGTTGCGACGCCCGCCACCCCATGACGGCCGGCGATCCAGCAGCTCGGGCCGCGTCAGGACCACCATCAGCAGTGGCACATCCGGCCGCGGCTGAAGCACGTGCTCGACCAGATCCAGCAGGCTGTCACTGGACCAGTGCAGGTCCTCGAACACGATGACGAGTGGCGCGCGCGAGGCCGCAGCCTCCAGCAGCGTGAGCCAGGCGGCGAAGAGCTGGCTGGGGTCGGCGCCTTCGGCCTCTCCGGCGCCGACCGTGGCTGCAAGGAGGGACGCGACCCGGGCCGTGTCCTCCACACCGACCTGCGTCAGCCAGGCGAGGGTCGCGTTGCGCACGACCTCGGGAGCGGCGTCCTCCGGCAGTCCGACCAGCTGGTGGAGCACCGCGCGGAGCGGCCAGTACGTCAGTCGCTGTCCATACGGCAGGCACTGCGCGATTGCAACGCTGGCCGACGGCCCGAGCTCGGGGAGCCGGTCGAGGAACTCCTCGAGCAACCGGGTCTTGCCGGTCCCGGGCGGCGCGATCAGCGTGGCGAGGAATGGCCGGCGCTCGCTGAATGCCCGGTTGGCGACGAGCTCCAGCTGCGCCAGGTCTGCGTCCCTGCCGAGAAGCGGGAGGCGCGGGCGCTCGACGGGGGCCGTGCCGAGCAACTCGACGGCGTCGATGGGCGCCGACTTGCCCTTTGCCTCGACCGCCGACGGGTCGCCGAACCGGAAGCCCGGCGCCGATCTGGCGGTGCGGTCGCCGGCAACGATGCTCCACGGCTGGGCCGATTGCTGGAGACGTGCCGCGACGTTGACGGCGTCGCCGGTGACCAGGAAGTCGGAGCCCGCCTTGGCCCCCGCGCTGGCGATGACCTCTCCTGTCTCCAGGCCCAGGCGGATCGGCAGGCGCTCGCCGAGCCGGGGATCGGCGCGGACCCGGTCGCGAATCTCGAGGGCCGCGGCGAGGGCACGCGAGGCGTCGTCACCGTGGGCCTTCGGTAATCCGAATACGGCCATCACGGCATCGCCGATGAACTTCTCCAGCGTCCCGCCGTGCGCCTCGACGACCTCGCTCGCGGTCGTGTAGAAACGCGCCAGCAAGGCGCGAAGGTCCTCGGCGTCGAGTGACTCGCCGAGCGCCGTCGAACCGGTGACGTCCGCGAACAGGATCGTGACCAGACGCCGCTCTTCGCTCATCGGCATAGGCTAGCGTCCGGAACCTACTGCGTAGCCCCGCAGGTACCGGACCCAGCTCTCCTGGCTCGCCCGCCGATGGTTCGCTGGAGCGCCGCGGCCATCTTGACGCCGCGACGGCGATCCGCCCGTGCTACTTGTCGAGAACGCGGTCCGCCTTGGCGTCGATCTTCTTCTTGTCAGCGGCCGAGAGATTGCCCTTCTCTTCCTGCTGCGACGCTCGGGCCTTTGCGTTGCCCGCGTGCGACTTGTCGGGCATCGGGTACTTCTTCTCGTCCGGAAGACCGAACTGAGAGGGCTTCTCTGGCCCCGGACCACGGGCCGGGCCCCGAGATCTGTGCCGCGATCCCCATTGAAAAGAGCCCCGGAACGCGTTCCGAGGCCCCAGTTCGTGCTCGAAAATGTGGTGAGCCGCGAAGGACTCGAACCTTCAACCAGCTGATTAAGAGTCAGCTGCTCTACCATTGAGCTAGCGGCCCACGTGTTTCGTGCTCGACGCCCCCCGATCTTACCCCAGTCGACGCCGTCCACACCAACCCCGAGTCCTTCACCCGCACCGCCGCGCGGACAACCCGAGAGCCGCACGAGCCGAGACTGTCACGAGCTTGGAGCGCCGAATGCCAGAAACGGCGAGTGGCCGGCGGGTCGATTCTCGGAAGATCTCGGGCATGGACAAGGACACGCACGCACTCGCGGTTGGCGCGGATGCGCGCGACGATTCACGCGAGTGCCCATTCGTAGTAATGCCTTGACCATCACCGCTCGGCGCTATGCGGTCGGGGCCAGCGACACCGAGAGCGTCGAACTCAGCCCCGGCATCGACAGCGAGCTTGACGACCAGCAGGTCCTGTGGGTCGACTGCGGCCTCGACCAAGGTGAGCTCGGCGAGGTGGACGACGCGCTCGGCCTTGGCGGGGTCGTGCGCTCGTTGGCGGACAAGCCCAAGGTGGGTGTCAATTTCGGGGACGGCATCATCCGTCTCACCGTAGCTGGACTGGAGGCGCACCAGAAGTCCGGGCGCCCGAAGCCGGTCCTCGTACACATCGTGGCGGCGCCCAATGCGGTCGTGAGTGCGCACGACAAGGCCGTTCGCGGCCTGGAGGACCCCGTGGCCGCCGTTGTGGGCGACCCCCGTTTCGGGCACCTCAACGCCGGCACCTTTGCGGGCCTTCTGCTCGAGGGCATGCTCAGCGGCTTCTACGTGGAACTGGAAGATATCGAGCAAGGGCTCGACGAGATTGACGAACGAGCTCTTGGCAAGGAGCCCTCTGACGCGCTGCTGAACGACCTGGTGTCGGCGCGGCACCGCATTGCGGTCCTCCGGAGGACACTGGCGCCACAGCGCGAGGTCTATGCCGCTCTTGCGCGACCCGTCGAGCAGGAAGACTCTCCCACCGGGACGCCATGGCCCGAGCTCGTGAGCCGGCTGGAGCGAGCCCTTGACGCGGTCGACAGCACTCGCGACTCGGTGCTGGGCTCTTTCGACATCGTCATGACACGAACAGGGCAACGCACGAACGACATCATGCGAGTGCTCACCGTCGTTTCACCCGTTCTCCTGCCGGCGGTTGTCGTCGGGGGCGTGATGGGGATGAACTTCCATCCCACCTTCTTCGACGAACCCTCGTTCTTTTTCATCGTCGTCGCGATCATGGTGGCACTGGCGGTAGTGACCCTGCTATTTGCGCGGCTCCGCGGCTGGCTTTGACGCCTCGTCGCGAGGACTCTCAATATCCCCCTCTGCGGAGGACACTCGCAAAGACGAGCTCCTTGTGGATCGGCTCTGTTCCTTCGACGATCGCGGTATGCCTCGCGTCCCGGAACAGCTTCTCGAGGAGACTCTGACCCGTGTATCCCACGGTTCCCAGCATCACTGATGCGGCTTCTGTCACCCGCATCACCATCTTGCCCGCGTAGAGCTTCGCGATGCTCGCCTCCTTCGCGTGATCGAGGCCGCTGTCGAATCGGTCCGCCGAAGCCTGGACCAGCGCGCGCGCCGCGGCGATATCCACCTCCATCTCCGCGATTCGGAACCGGTAATCCTGGAGCTTCAGGAGTTTGTCGCCGTAGAGCCTTCGCCTCGATCCGTAGGCAAGGACTTCGTCTCTCGCGCGGCGTGCAATTCCGACAGCCATCGCAGCAATCCCTGTTCTCGACTGACTCAGACTCTCCAGCATCATCGGGAGTCCACGGCCTTCTTCGCCGAGCCGGTAGGCGCTCGGCACTGCCGCCTCATCCAGATCCAGAGGGGACAGATCCATGCCCCTCAGGCCGAGCGTGTCCCAGCGTTCGCCCACCTTGACCCCGGGCGCGTTCGTGGGCACCAGGAACCAGCTCAACGAGTCTGTGGATCGGGCTGAGGGTGGGCCGGTTCGCGCAACGACTATGGCGAATCGGGCCAGACGGAGGTTTGAGCTGTACTCCTTCCGCCCGGTGAGCAGGTAGGTGTCACCAGCGAGCCGCGCCGTCGTTTCAACCGCCAGCAGATCGCTTCCCGCGGCACGCTCCGAGGCCGCGAAGGCAGTCACGAGCGGCTCATCCTTCGTTCGGGCGTGGAACGCGGACCGATACGGCTCGTCGAGGTATCGCAGGACCATCCGATTGAGAAAGAGCGGGAGCATGATCAGGCTGGCGATGGCGGCGCAGCCGTAGGCAAGCTCCTCGGCGATCACGCAGCCCTCCCCGAGGAAAGGACGAGCCTCGTCCCCGGGCGCAGGACTGAACCGATCGCCGAACCCCTTCGCCAAGAACGAGCGGTAGACGTCCAACGGCGATCGTCGCTCTTCGTCGCACTCCACCGCGATCGGGCTGATCTCGTCGGCGGCGAACCCTCGAATGGCCGATCTGAGCGCAGGGCCGGAGAGAGCATTTCCGCGGTCACGCAGCGATGAGGGACCGCTCTCGGCATCCTCGCTCGAGATCGTGGACCCGGTGCCACGAGGATCAGCCGTCGGAGAGGGACGAGACGTGGACACGGTCGTCATGGGTGCAGCATCGAGTGGCGAAGTGCCAGCAACCCCAGGCGGGCCCGACTCTTCACCGTGCCGAGAGGAGCATTCGTCTGGCGCGCGATCTCGTGCTGGTTCATGCCACGGAAGTATGCAAGCTCGATGACTTCGCGTTGGGCCGCCGGAAGCGCGCTGAGCGCAACACCGATTGCCTCTCTCTCAAGGGACGCCGCGACGCTGGGCCAGATGTCGGGCTCAACGAGTTCCGGCGGCGCCGGTAATTCCGGGTCGGGGAGTGAATCCGCAGCCCGTGCCCGTCGCGAACGGATGGTATCAATCGCCCGGCGCCGGACAATGGTGGCGACCCAGGTCCTGGCAGTGCCGCGCCTCGCGTCAAACGACGCGGCCTTGCGCCAAACGGCACAAAGGCGTCCTGAACAACGTCGTCCGCATCGGCTGAACTGCGGAGCAACTGCAGGGCCACGCCGTATGCGCTTCCCGACATTCTGTCGTAGAGGAGGCCGAATGCCGCGACGTCCCCCTTCGACACGAGCTCGAGGACACGGTCATCGGGCATCAGCCGGACGGCAACGCGTCTCAGCGCAGCTCGAGGCCCGCCGGGCGGTTGCAGGGTCGCCGCGTCGAGATCGCGGGAAGCGGTCAGCAATACAGACGTCTCCTTGTCCACCATCCGCCTGCGTCGCCAACTCACGTTGGCGGCGCGAGTGGACGAGCATGCCGCGGTCGCTGGATCCGGCGTGGTCGAACCCGGCGAGCGTCAACTCGCCTGGGCGCCCATTTCGAACAGGGACCATCGATCCGGGAGTCTGTTGCGGCCGGGGTCCATTGTCATGACGGCTGGTAATGGGCCCTGCCGGGCGCGAGTCAGGGTGCGCCTGGCGTCCATCCGTCGTTGGAGAAGACCGGAATGAACCGGTACCCCTTACCCGGTATGGTGGCAATGAACCGCGGATTGTGGTAGCTGTCCTGCAGCTTGATCCTCAGACTCCATATGTGGCGATCCACGACGTTGCTATCGGCAACGAAGTCGGTACCCCACACACCATCGAGGATCTCTTCCCTTGAAAGGACCCGTCCCGCGCGGCTCGCAAGGAGGTACAGAAGGTTCTGCTCAAGCCCGGTAAGGTAAATGACGGACGCCCCGGTTCGAACCTCGCGTTTGAGGATGTCAATTTCGATTTCGCCAAGCCTGATGGTGGGAATAATCGGACGGTCGCTGCCTGACGATCGGCGCGCCACGACGATTGCCCGCGCGAGCAACTCCTCGGGAGAGAATGGCACCGTCAGGATGTCATCCACGCCGAGCTCGAACGCCCGGAGCTTCATCTTCAGGTCGCCGCGGCGCGTGAGCCCAAGCACCGGGACGTTGCTGGGCTTCATCGTGTTCGAGGCCCCGAGGCGCTGCAGAAGCTCGGAACTGTCGGCGTGGTCCATGTCAACGATCGCCATGTTCGGCTGCCATCGGGCCAGGAGTGCGTCGGCCGCGGCCATGTTGTCTGCCGCGTGGACCACAAAGAGGCCGTGGTTCAGCGTAAGTTGAACAAGACCGACGATCATGTCGCGATCGTGCAGAACGAAGGCGTTCATGGCCTCATCCGGTGCCGTGGTCATGCCATTGCCGTGCCCATCTCCCACATTCCATCCAGGCGATCGCTGCGCCGCAACTTCCGGCACCGAGATGCGCACCCCGAAGGTGCAGCAAACTCAGGCGTCATCCCTCGGTCGTCCCGGATGAGTTGCCCTGGCCGCCTAGGGAGGATTTCATCGAGGCGCCAGGGTTGGCGCGTCGGGCCGTGGAGACCAGGCGACAGTCGCGTTGCAAAGCGCCGGCGCAGTGCCAGGTCCGGAGATGGGCCCACCCCGCGAGACGGGATGCAGACGGTCCAGCTCAGGGGCCGCTCTGCCCAGTGAGTGATTGGCTCCCCAGGTGTTCTCCGGGTGGGGGCTTGCGGGCGCGGCGCTACCATTGAGCTAGCGGTTCAGGCCACGCAGGAGGTCCATCCATGGCCAACGCAGCCCCGGGCCTTCGCGAGCGGGTGCTGGCACGCGAGACGCTGATCGGCACGTTCCTGGTCTTCGGCTCGCCGACCGTCACCGAGGTCGCCGCCCGCGCCGGCTTCGACTGGCTCCTGGTCGATCTCGAGCACGGCATGGTCACCGAGGCGGAACTGGTGTCGAACCTCCAGGCTCTCAAGGGGACCGGCGTGGCCGGCCTCGTGCGAGTCGAGCAGGGCACGCGCCTCCGGGTGGGCCGGGCGCTCGACCTCGGGGCCGAAGGCGTGATGATCCCGCAGGTTTCGAGCGCGGTCGAGGCGCGCGAAATCGTCAGCTGGCTGCGCTTCCAGCCCGTCGGCAAGCGCGGCGTCGCCCTCTTCACGCGTGGCATGGACTTCGGGAGTGGCGGTCACGCGGCTGTGCGGATCCGGAACGAGGAGGTGGTCGGACTGCTCCAGATCGAGTCCGGAGCCGCCGTCGAGGCGGCCGACGCGATCGCCGCGGTCGACGGCGTCGACGTGCTCTTCGTGGGCCCCAGCGACCTCTCGCACGCCCTGGGCATCCCGGGCGAGCTCGACCATCCCACCTTCCAGAACGCGATCGCGAAGGTCGGCGCAGCCGCCAAAGCACACGGCAAGGCGGCCGGCGTGCTCGTCTGGAAGGCGGAGGACGCGGCCCGATACGCCGAGCTCGGCTACACCGTGTTCAGCATCTCGTCCGAGGGCTCGCTCTTCGAACGCGCGGCGCGCGCCGGGGCTGCGGAGACACGAGCGACAGTGGAGAGCAACCGCAAGTAGCTCCTACGGAGCCTTCGCAGCGACCTCGTCGAGGTAGGCCTTGATGTCGGGCATCGACGTGAGCATGCGCAGGAAGTAGTCGTTCACGGCGCCCATGGCGGCGTCGCGGACCTGGTCGATGTCGGCGTCGCGCTCGGCACGCTCGGCGCGGGCGCGCAGCGAGTCGCGCAGCTTGAGCAGGTGCGCAACCATTTCGGCCTCGGCCGGACCCTGGAGCGCCCCGATCGCGGACATGATCAACTGGTCGGTCTGGGCGACCATGGTCTCCGCCTCGAAGGCGTCGCCCCCATCCGCGGCATCGTCGAGGGTCCGCAGCAGCGCGGCCACCTGGTAGAGCGCGGTGACCGGCTCGTCGAAGAGCTCGCGCAGGTACGCGGCGTCGGTGTAGCGGCCCGTCAGCCGGAAGATGTTGTACATGCGCCGCGCGGCCTTGCCGTAGTTCGGCTCCTGGACCGTGTACTTCCAGACCTCGTGCTCGAGCTGCTCGACATAGTCGTCGACCGCATCCGCGCCAAGCTCCTTGACCAGCCGCGAGAAGAGTGGAATCGAGTCGGCGTCGAGGTAGACCTCCTGGAAGTACGGATCCAGGAACCCGTCGAGCGGCACGATCTTGCCTTCCGGCGACTCCCACGTCGGATCCAGCACGTTCGACGCGTTCGCGAGGATGCCGCGCTTCTGGTCGCTGATGACCCAGTCGAGCTTGCACCAGCCCGGCTCGCGTTGCGACTCCGCCCACGTGATCACGCGCGTCGTTCCATCCGGGTCGGTCACCTCGAGCTGGCCCGCCTTGACCTCTTCGGGCTTCCACGAGCACGGCGAGCCCGCCTTGAGCGTCTTTCCCCGGTAGACGACCTGCCCGTGATGCGTCCCGAACTTGACTTCGTACAGGCGATGGCCGGGCCCCGACATCGTGTCCATCGCCTTCTCGCGGATGATGTCGGCCAGGATCTGGCAGGCGGCCTCGCGCGTGTCGGCCTTGATGTGGATGCGCTCGAAGAAGTCGCAGTCGCCCGGGAAGCGCTGGATCTTGCTCTGCGCCGCCGATCCGGAAAGCGACAGCGCGGTCATGACAGTCGGCGGCTTGTCCTCGAAGCCGACCACCTTCGCCATGTCGCGGAAGCGCGCCAGGTCCACGGAGGAGTAGTCGAGCATCGTGACCCGATGCCCGTATACGCCCGAATCGACGTCGACCGAGATCTCGCCGCCGTGCGCCTCGGCGGACATGGTGCCGATCCACTGCTCCGCCTCGTGGCGATCGATCTCGACGCCCATCCGCGCCGCGGACTCCATCAGTTTCCCGACGGCGTCGTCGAGCTCGGTGCCCATCGAGTGGCCTGTTGTCTCGCCGGCGTTCATTGCCCCTCCTCGGCCGGACGCTCAGTCCGGCTGGTTGTCGATCTGCGCGCGCTGAAGGTGTCCCGAATAGTCGACGTAGATGGCCTTCCACTCGGTGAAGGTGTCGAGTGCGGCGTGGCCTGCCTCGCGGTGACCGTTGCCGGTCCCCTTCGTGCCTCCGAACGGCAGGTGCGTCTCGGCGCCGATGGTGCCGGCGTTGATGTAGACGATGCCGGTCTCGAAATCGTGCATCGCCTGGAAGGCCAGGTTCGTGTCGCGCGTGAAGATGCTCGACGAGAGGCCGTAGGGCACCTGGTTGAGAGCCGTGACCGCCGCGTCGTAGCCACTCACGTGGATGATCGATAGCAGCGGCCCGAAGATCTCCTCCTGGCCCAGTCGGTCCATCGGCTTCACGCCGTCGAAGATGGTCGGCCGGAAGAAGTGCCCGTGATCGAGGCCCTCTCCGGTCGCACGCTCGCCGCCGACGAGCAGCTCCCCACCCTCCTCGAGGCCGACCTTCACGTAGCGCTCGACCTTTTCGACCGCGCGGCCGTTGATGAGCGGGCCGACCCGGGTCGATTCGTCGAGGCCCGGGCCCAGGCGCAGGTTCCGAGCGCCGTCCACCAGTCGATCGACCAGGGCGTCGGCGACGGCTTCGTCGACGATGACCCGGCTACAGGCGGTGCATCGCTGGCCGCTCGTCCCGAAGGCGGACCACAGGATGGCCTCGGTTGCGAGATCCAGGTCAGCGTCGGGCATGACCACGATGCCGTTCTTGCCGCCGAGCTCGAGGGAGAGGCGCTTGATGCGTTTCGCGGCGGTGGTCGCGATGCGGCGCCCGGTGTCGTTGCTGCCCGTGAAGCTGAGCACCGGCACGTCCGGACTCTCCACGAGCGCCATGCCCGCGGCCTCGCCAGGGCCGGTGACCAGGTTCACGGTACCGGCGGGAAAGCCGGCCTCGTGGAGCAGCTCCACCAGGAGCGCCGCGCAGAGTGGCGTGTCAGACGCCGGCTTCAGCACGACCGTGTTTCCGCTGACCAGCGCGGGCATCATCTTCCAGCAGGGGATGGCCATGGGGAAGTTCCAGGGCGTGATCAGGCCCGCCACGCCGATCGGCTCGCGGACGCTCATCGCCCACTTGTTCGGCAGCTCTGACGGGACCGTGTCGCCGAACATGCGGCGGCCCTCCCCTGCCATCAGGAACGCGATGTCGATGCCCTCCTGGACGTCGCCGCGCGCCTCGGCGAGGACCTTGCCCATCTCGCGCGTCATGGCGCGGGCGAGGCGCTCCTTGTGCTGCGCGAGCAGCGCCGCGAACGCGTACATGACCTCGCCGCGCTGCGGGGCCGGCGTCGCGCGCCAGGACGGGTACGCGGTTTCCGCGGCTCGTACGGCGGCGGCCACGTCGGCCGCGCCGGAAACCTGGAAATGGCCGATGACCTCACGGCTGTCGGCCGGGTTGCGGGAGACGAACGTCTCGCCGCCGACGGCAGGGCGCCACTCCCCGTCGATGAAGTTGCCCCAGGTCAGCGGCGCGTCAACCGCGCCTGCCGGGACCTGGTCTGTCTGGCTGGGTTCGAGCAGGCGACTCACGTTCGGAGTCTAACCGCCGGAGCGCCGCCGCTACGGCGTCCCGCCGGCCGCGAAGCGCGCGACCAGGGCATTCGCGAGGGACGTGCCGATCGGCGTGCCGAGACCCGTCGAGGTGTCAAAGCCGGGACCGGCGACATCCTTGAGGTTGGTCCCGAGCGTGACGTCGTGGAAGATCGGCGTGGTCGTGGAACTGGCGGCCAGCTCGTAGAGCGGCTGCGCCAGGGCGCCGATGCGCTTCACGCCGTTGACCATTGGCAGCACACCCTGCGAATCGGCGAACTGGCGAATGAGCGCGGTGGTGCCGGCCCAGAAGGGCGCCGCCTGGCTGGTGCCCCCGCCCGACGCCTGGACCGGCGGACCGGTGCCGTCGGGGGAGTAGGCGATCAGGATTCCCGTGCCCGGATCTGCGGGACCGGCAAGATCCGGAACGAGCCGGTGGGTCGTGCTCGGATCGATGCCCGTCGCCTGCTGCCAGGCCGGCCGCGCATAGATCTGGCTCTCGCCCCCACCTGTACCGTCGCCGCGCAGTGGATCCGCCCAGGCCGCCTCGCTGTAGTACGTGCCGTCCTGGCGGACGAAGAGCGTGGTGCCGCCGACCGACATGACGTAGGGCGAGCCGGACGGATAGTCGACGCTCAGGGTCAGATCGCCCTCCACCGTGCCGCCGTTGCAATCGTAGGCGCCCTGGTCGCCGCTGGCGACGTAGATCGAGACGCCGGCGGCGTTGGCAGCCTGGAACTCGGCATCGGCGGCCGTTCGTGCGGCGGCGGTCAACTCCGCCTCGCAGTGCCCCCAGCTGATGCTGATGATGTCCGCGCGGCCGTCCTTGAGGATCGCGCTGATCATCGTCGCGAAGCTGCCGCCCTTGCGGTTCATCTCGAAGTCGAGGAGCTGGGCCTGCGGCGCGATCGAGCGGATCGCGTCGATGTCGAGGTTGACCTCGTTGGTGCCGGAACCGACCTGGACCGGCCCGGCGATCGCCATGTGCTGCACGGGCGGGCCGTGGACCCCGGTGAGGGTCTCCCAGGCAGTCACATCAGAGTCGAGGAACGAGTCGAACGAGACGATGGCGATGGTCTGGCCCGTGCCATCCATGCCCGCATCCGCCAGTTGCTGGAGGTCGTAGGCGCGCCGCACATCCTCGGGCAGCATGCCGCCGGGCCGCACGTCCGCATGGACGGGGGGATGGAAGAGCGGATGCACGTTGGGGCGGTCGCTCAGGCCCGTGACCCCGCTGACGTCCGCGCGAAGTGACGCCGGGATCTGCGGCTCACCGCTCGGGGCGTGGAAGCGCGTGCCGTCGGCCGTCTGGCGGTCCTGCATGGAGATGCCGACCAGCTGCTCGACGGCGGCGACCGTTCCCTGCGCGTGGAGCAGTGTCCGCTCCGGCTCCACGGTGGATACCTGGAGCCCCGCGGCCTGCAGCGCGGATCGCAGCCTCCCGATGGCCGCGTCATCCAGTCCGAAGCGTGCTCCGAACTGGGCCGGCGTCAGGTAGTGGTGATAGTCGGGTGAGCGCGGGTTGTTGAGCGCGGCGAGGAACGCGTCGATGGCGGCCTTGCCGGGCTGGCGCAGTACGAAGTCGACCTGCATCGCCGTGCCGGGGTCGGTCGCGCCGAGAGTGACGTCCGGGCCGGTCGCGGGCTCCCCCGCGCCCGAGGCCGTGCCGCCAGCCGGAGCGTCGCCGGCGCAGAGGCCGTGACAGGCGTTGTCGGTCGGGGCCGGCTGCTGACCGCCCGAACCGGGCACGTCCGGCCCTGCGGGGGACAGCGGCCGCATGGCGACGGTCGCCACGAGGATCATCGCAACCGCAACCACGAGCAGCGCCGCGGCAGGGCGAAGCAGCTTCCGGACCATCGGCTGGATCACTGCGGCGGCGTCCAGTAGACGTGCTTCATGGTCTCGTCCACCAATCCCGCCACCAGCTTCACGATGCGTGGCGCTCCCGCTCCACTGCCCGCCAGCCGGTCGGGCTCGGGGACCGCGACCAGCACGCCGATGGTTGCATTCGTCGTCGTGTCGCTGGCTGCCACGAGGTAGAAGCCGTAATTCGTGATCTGGCCGCCTTCGCGCGAGGTGCCGACGAGGTACTCACCCACAGCGTCCTTGTATCCGATCAGCGGGTGGAGCGGCATGTTCGCCGGGGAGTTGTCGCGCGCCACGCCGGTGAAGATACCCGCCGTGAACTGCTCGAGTGCGCTCAGCAGCGAGGGCGCGTCGATGTCGGTCGCCTTGTCGACCTCGATGCGCTGCACGATCGAGCCCTGGCCCGCGGTGAGCAGCATCAGCCCCGCGGGCGTCGTGGTGTCGAGCGTCCAGATCGTGTTGTCGTAGTCGATCTGCACCGTCGACGCCGTGTCGACCCAGGCTGGGTTGTTGCGCAGGATCGGCGTCGTGCTCGTGGCCGGTGGCGGCAGCTCGGTCACGGCAAGGCCAGCGCCCGCGGGAAGCAGCTGGCCGCCCTGGAGAACCTTCAGGCAGGGTTGATCCGGATCGGGGCAGCGCGGCGGAGCCGCTTTCGGCGCGAACAGGATCACGACCGTCAGCACCACGACGAGGATCACGGCGAAGGCGATCCCGAACATCACCAGCGGGCGCTGGTGCGTCATGCGCGGCAGGAAGCTGCCCATCGGACCGTGTGGGTGCGGCGCGGGCGCGATCGGAGGCGCGGCGGGAGGCGGAGGGGGCGTGGCGACGGCTCCGGAGGCGGGCATCGGATCCGGGGGATCGGAGGACAGGCTCATGCGGTCGTGTCCGGGGTCGAGGGTGGGGCGCTCGGCGGCCTTGCCGGGGCCCGGGGCGGAGGAGGAGTTGCGGCGCCCCTGCCCTTTGGAAGCGCCCTCAGCGACACACCGCACTCGGCGCAGAACGTGCCGCGCGGCGTCTCCTTGCCGCAGTTGGCGCAGGTGACAGGCGGTCCTTCGGCGGCTTCGACGA
>JBBRYO010000058.1:0-15941 GCA_038237595.1 Candidatus Limnocylindrales bacterium
AGCGGGCGCTGAGACCTTCGAGCACGAGCATCAGAAGGGCTCCGGACCGCCGCCACGCAGACGCTCGATCACGAGGATCGACGCCGCGGTCAGCAGCATCAGCACGGTGCTCATGGCCATCGCCTGGCCGAAAGTCACATCACCCGGCAGGCTGAGCAGGCGCGCCACGGCGACGGGGACCGTGGGCGTGTCGGGGCGCGCGATGAAGAGCGTGGCGCCGAACTCACCCAGCGAGACGGCGAACGCGAAGCCGGCTCCGACGAGCACGGCGCGCGCGAGGATCGGCGCATCCACCTCTCTCCAGACCCGGCCCGGCGCGGCGCCCAGCATGGCGGCCGCTTCTCGCAGCCTGGGATCGATCGAGCGGGCAACCGGCACGATCGCGCGCATCACGAAGGGAATGGCGATGAGGCTGTGCGCGATGGGGATGAGCAGCGGCGACGTCCGCAGGTCCAGCGGTGGCCTGTCGAGCGCCACGATGAACCCGAAGCCCACCGTCACGGCCGAGGTCCCGAGCGGCAGCATCACCAGCGCGTCGAAGCCCCGCGCGAGCCAGCCCCGGCGGTAGCCGACCACCAGCGCTGCCATCACCCCGAGCGTCCCCGCCAGCAGCAGCGTCGCCGTCGCGAACTGGAGCGAGTTGCGGATCGCGTCGACCGGCGGCACGAACGAACCACCGCGCGCCGGCAGCTCCACGAGTCCCTGGTACCACGCGAGGCTGTAGCCCCCGGGCGTCGCCAGCGACCGCTCGACGAGCACGATCAGCGGCACGCCGAGCAACAGGAACAGCCCCGCCAGGACCCCACCCACCAGGACCCGCTCGCCCCGCGTGCGTGGCGGCCGCGCAGTGTCGACGGACGGCCGCAGGCGCTGCTCGACGGCCAGGCGCTCCTGGTAGCGCGCGTAGAGCAGCAGCAGGACGAAGACGCCGCCGATCTGGAGGATGGCCAGCGCCGCCGCGACAGGCAGATCGAGCAGGAGCGCGGTCTGCCGGTAGATCTCCACCTCCAGCGTGGACTGCCCCGGACCACCGAGCAGCAGCACCAAACCGAAGGATGTGACGGTGAACAGGAACACGATCGACGCGGCCGACGCGACGGCCGGACGCAGTAGTGGCCAGGTGACCTCGCGAAAGGCGCGCCACGGGGTTGCGCCCAGCATGCGCGCTGCTTCCTCCGTCCTCGGGTCGAGGTGGGACCACAGTCCGCCGACGAGACGCAGGACGACGGCCACGTTGTAGAAGACGCTCGCGAGGAGAATCGCCCAGACGGTGCCGTCGAGGCGGATCGGCGGCCGCGTCAGCCCGAAAAGGCTCTCGAGCGCGACATTGATCGGGCTGCGCGGGCCCAGCAGCGCCAGGAACGCGGATGCGACCACGACGGTCGGCAGGATGAACGGCACCGTGGCCAGTGCCCGGAGCGTGCGCCGTCCCGGAAAGTCGAAACGGGCGAAGACGAAGGCGGCCGGCATCCCGACCAGCACGGTCAGCAGGGTCGATGCAACGGCAAGCCCGAGCGTGAAAGCCACGAGCTGGAGCACGAACGGCTGGGACCAGGTCTGGGGCAGCACCGCGAGGTCGAGCCGGCCGTCGGGGGCGAGGCCGGTGGCCACGATCGAGACGACCGGCCAGACGAAGAAGAGCACCAGGAAGGCGAGCGGCGGAACGGCCAGCAGGATCGCTGCGCGGCGGCTCAACGCAGGACAGTTGCCGTCCACTCCCCGATCCAGCGGTCGCGGTTGGCGGCGATCGCCTCAGGCTCGATCGTCAACGGCTTCGTGGGCACCTTCGCGTACTTCGAGAAGACGGCGGGAAGGGGCGTGCCCTGCACGGCCGGGAAGACGAACATCTGGAGCGGGAGGTCGGCCTGGACCGCGGGCGAGAGCATGAAGTCGACGAATTCCCTGGCGAGCTCGGGCTGCGGGGTCCCGGCGAGCACCCCGACGAACTCGACCTGCCGGAAGCAGCCATCGAGGATCGCCGCGGTGGGCGCGTCGGCAGGCGGCGTCGGTGCGTAGTAGACCTCCGCGGGCGGGCTCGAGGCGTACGACACGACGATCGGGCGGTCGCCTTTGCCGGCACCCGCGGAGAAGTCGGTCTCGTAGGCGTCGTTCCAGCTGGCGTCGACCTTGACGTCGTTGGCGCGCAGGTCCTTCCAGTAGTCGAGCCAGGTGTACGAGCCCGACTCGCCGAACTGCGCCACGGTCGCGAGCATGAAGGCGAGTCCTGTTGATGAGGTGGCGGGATTCTCGACGACGAGTAGGCCGCGGAACGGCTCAAAGGCAAGCTCCGCCAAGTCGTTCGGCGGGCCCTGCTTCCCGGTGCCGAAGGCCGACTTGTCGATGTTCAGGCAGACGTCGCCGTAGTCGACCGGCGTGACCCGGCCCTGCGAGTCGAGCTTGAAGGCTGCCGGCACCGACGCCAGGCCCGGCGCCTGGTACGGATCGAAGATGCCGGCGGTCAGGGCCCTAGATAGGAACGTGTTGTCGATCCCATACAGGACGTCGGCGAGGGGATGCCCCTTGGAGAGAATGGCCTGGTTGACCATCGCGCCCGCGTCGCCGGATTTGAGCACCTTGAGCGTTGCGTTGTGGTCGCGCTCGAAGGCCTGGATGACAGTGTCGGTGAGGGCGAACGCGTCGTGGGTCAGGAGCACGAGCTCGGTCGGGGCGCCCGGCGTCGACGAGGGCGTCGGCGATGTTCCCGCGGCCGGCGACGCGGGGGGCGTTGCCGTTCCCGCGCTTGGCGAAGCGCCTCCGGTGCCTGAGCTGCCTGCGGCCCCCGGCGTGGCCGTTTGGCCGGCGGACGGCGAGGAGACTGGCCCGGCACAGGACGCGACCAGCAGCGACGCGACCAACAGCGCCGGCAGCCCCCTCACGATCGACCTCCGGAGGCGGCTGGCCGCGGCGTGTGCACCACCAGGAGGCGCCCGCGCTCGCTGCGCACCATCGCCCGTTGGCCGAGCAGCTCGTTGGACAGGCCGCGCGTGGGCCCAAGCCTCAGCACCTCGTCGGTGAGCGCGTACTGGAGCCCGTCGGTCGTGATCCCCGCCACCTCGGCGTCGAGCGGCAGCAAGGACACGTAATCCCCGGCCGTGCCGAGGATCTCGACGGAGCCCGGCCCATCGGACGTGCCGATCCTGCGGATGGTCGAGCCGCCGCGCTCGATGGTCACGTCACGGCCATCCAGCCGCGGATCCGCCAGCAACAGGAGATTCGCGATGGCGTGCTCGATGCGCCGCCCTCCCAGCGCCCCTGTCAGGCGGATCTCCGCCGCGCCGCGCCCCAGTGCCGCGTCCAGCGCCAGCTCGGTGTCGCTCTGGTCCTTCTCGGGTGGGTGCACCTCCACGCTCACCCCGAGGGCGCGGAAGCGCTCGGCGTCCGCGTCAGACAGGGAATCGGCATCGCCCACGATGAGGTCAGGAAGCCAACCGGCGGCCTCGGCGGCGAGTGCTCCGCCGTCGGCTGCGATGACCATCGAGCGGGTCCCGTCGTCGGACGTGCCGGCGCGCTCGATCGCCTGGGGATCGGGATCGCCGTCGGCGACGACGATCACCCGGAGCTGCGGCAAAGAAAAACCTCCGTGGACGCCGGGACGGAGGTCGTTCGCTGGACTCCCTTCGCTGGTATGAACCAGATCAGGTTCCGAGGGTCTGCGGCAGGTGCCGCACTCTCAGCGCCGCAATGGCGCTCCCCTGTCCCGTTATTGAGTTGTACCGCGATGGTACCACTGCCCGATGCTAGACTCCGGCCGTGGCCAGTCCCGAGCACCCGGCCCATCAGCGCGTGCTTGACGCTGCCCAGAAAAAGGGCGTCGAGCTCGAGATCGTCGTCTTCAACGAGTCGACGCACACCGCGGCGGAAGCGGCGCGCGCGGTCGAGGCAGAGCTCGGCCAGATCGTCAAGAGCCTCGTATTCGTTGCGCCCACCGCAACCGGGCTCGAGGCGGTAGTCGCGCTGGTGAGTGGCGCCAATCGGGTGGACATCGCCGTTCTTTCAGCCGTCGTCGGGATGCCCGGACTGCGCCGCGCTTCTGCGCAGGAGGCCGGCGAGATGACCGGTTTCGTCATCGGTGGGATCCCGCCCTTCGGCCATCGCAAGCCTCTGCGCGTCGTGATGGATCCGGATCTCGGTCGTTTCACCACGGTCTGGGCGGCCGCCGGCACGCCGAACGCGGTCTTCAGCGTTCCGCCCGCCACCCTTCGCATCCTGGCCAACGCTACCGTCGCTCCGGTCGCTGAGGTGGCTGCGCGCGTGATTCTTCCCGACAAGGAGCCCGATCGCGGACTGCCTGGCGGCTCAACTCCGGCTGGCGTTCCCTCAGGGGCGTGACCCGAGACGAATCGGAGTCCGGAACTCCGAGGGTCCCCGCGGGTCCGGGCGCCAGTGAACCGGGACGCGTGGCGATCCAGTACCCCGGCGGGCTGGCTGCGCGCTTCCGCTGGACGGGAAGCGGCAAAGGCGCCGACATCTTTGCCCTCACCGAGGCCGGAGGCACGCTGACGGACCACGGGCAGCTCGTCGCGCCAGAGCCGGATCGGCTGTGCCGGGCGGAGATCCGCGTGGAAGGTCCGCTCGGGGCGTGGACGGCGCGGTTCGCCTCGGCGATCTTCGACACGCCCCAGGGCACGTACTGGGACACGACGGGGCTGCTGGTCCTGAAGTACGGCTTCATGGCCTACGGGCTCGAGGGCCGGACCGGGGACCTGCGGTGGTCCCACGCGAGCAGCACACCGATCCTCGGCGTGCTCGGCTCGTCGCGGCTCGACCACGTCATCGTCCAGAGCGAGATCGAGACGGTGGCCCTCGACCGCGCCGGTGAGCCCGTCTGGCGCATCGCACATTCAGACGTGGTGACTGACGCCGAGCTGGTCGGCGGCCGCCTGGTCCTCACGAGCTACGGCGGGCAGCTCCAGGCCATCGACCCCGAGACCGGCCGCTCGCTCGACGGGCGCTGACGAGCGATGTGGACGGTGGGTGGTCAGAATCCGCGCCGGCATCCCGAAATGGTGGATAAGTCTCCTTGACCCGCCGGGAGGCTCACCCCTACAGTTCGAACCAGCCCGGAGGGGCCAGGATCAAGACTAGCGGCCGAGATTGCATCAAGGCCCACGTCCTGTGAAGGTTCATCTGGGCCTTTTCTTGCCCTCCGCATGATCCCGATCGCGCTCGCCATCGCAGGCCTTGCCGCCCTCGCAGCGGCCACCCTGCTCCTCCGCCGGACCGGCAGCGCGTATCGCGTGGCAAGGGTGCTCGCCGGCGCCCCGGACGTGCCACTTTCCGAGCTTGTTGGCAGCGCCGCCGGGCCCGACGCTCCACGCCGTTACGTGCGCACGCACGGCCGCATCAGCAGCGACGAGGAGTTCCCCGACGAGGCGCAACGGCCTCTCGTCTACCGGCGACGCCGCCTGGAACGCGGAGACGGCCGGGGCAACTGGCACGTGCTCGACGAGCAGCGCCTGGCCGTTCCGTTCGGGATCGAGGAGCGCGGCGCGTTCCTCGCGGTGGACCTCGACGCACTCGGTGACGGCCTGATCGTCCTTCCGCGGGAGTCGCGCGGCACGGCCGCGGAGCTGCCCCCGGACGTCGCCGCCGCGCTGGCCGAGCAGCTGGCGCCGTCCACGCCGGTACGGGTGCGAATCGACCAGCTCTCCGCAGTGGAGCACGCCACGGTCTCCGGAGTGGTCCAGCGGTCGACCGCTGGATCACTCCAGATCACTGCGGGCATGGGCAGGCCCCTGATCCTCTCGAGCGTCGAGCCTGCAGCCACCATGCGGCTGCTGGCGGCGGATCGTCGCGGGAGCGTGATCGCGTCGGCCGTACTGCTGGTCGTCGGCCTCGGATCCCTGGCCGCCGCCATCGTCGCGTTCCTGCTCCGGGTTTGAGCCACCGCCCGCTCACGAGACCGGTGCTAGGCTCGGCCGCGTGACACCGACCAGGAAAACCGAGCGACGCGGCTGGCTGCACAGCGGGCGCCTCGCGCTCATGTCCCTGCTGCTTGCGGCCGCGATCTGGCTGGTCGTCGCGCTGCCGGCCGCCGCCACGTCGTCCGAACCGGTGGCTTCGCCCGCCCCGCAGCCCTCGCCGAGTCCCGGATTCCTGGTCACCGGAGACCCCCGCAGCAACGGCCAGGGACCCGGCCTGGTGGGCTCGCCGTTCGCCGTCGCGTTCGGTGTCGTCCTGCTCGGGGCCCTGACGGCCGGTGGGACCCTCCTGTATGTGAGGCTCACTCAACCGGACTGATCCGGACTGCACTCCAGACCCCATTGGTACTTCCATCCCATGGTAGGCGCTGTGAGGTGACCCGATGCTCGGGACGTCCCGCCTCTTACCACTTCTTCCGGAGGCAACGAACATCGAAGCGCGACCTGAGGCCGTAAACCTGTCCGTGACGGGTGCTGCCCGGCTGCTGGGAGTTCACCCGAACACGGTTCGCGTCTGGACTGACCACGGGCGGTTGCGGTGCCTGCGCATCAACGAGCGCGGCGACCGCCGTTACCGCGTGGCCGACCTGCGGGCCTTCCTTGCGGTCGCCGGCGTGCAGGTGACCCCGCTCGCTCCGTTCGCCAGCCGCCTTCGCCCGGAAGCCCGGCCCTGGGAAGGCGCGGACGGCATGTTCGAGGCAGCCCCGGAGCCGCCGCGGGCCGAAATCGTCGAGACGCGGGACCTTGCCATCCTCGCCGGACTCTGGACGCAGCAGCTGCGCGACCTCGACATCGACACCACCATCCGGGCCGCAGCCCGCGGCCTCCGGGACACCGGGCGCTTCGCCATGGTCGCCATCGCCGAGCGGCGCGACGGCCGGCTTCTCCCGCGGGCCACCGAGGGCGCGCACCGTGCCCGGACATGGTGGAGCCAGGTCGACGTCCGGTTGGTGGAGATCTGTCTTCGCGAAGGGCGCCCGATCGCCGCGCCCGCTGCCGCCGCGCCCGCATCCCGTGGATCCGGCAGCGGAGCTTCGAGCGTCGAGGTGTTCGCGCCGATCGGCATGGGCGACCAGGCCTGGGGCGTCGTCATCGTCGAAAGCGCCCAGCACCGTCCCCTCGGTCGCGCCGACCTTGACCTGCTGCAGTCCGTCGGGGCCGCACTTCACGTCGCGGTCGAGCGCGAGCGTCTCAGCGTCCGCGTGCGGGACCAGGAGGCCCGGTCCCGCGCGCTGGCCCGCATCAGCCTGGAGCTCAGTTCGCGCCTGGAGTTCCCGGCGATCATGACCAGCCTCGTCGAGCATGCGATGGAGCTCTTCGCGGCCGATCGTGCCTGCGTCTACCGCCGCACCTCCGATGGGCGCAACGTGGCCGAGTTCTCCAGGAACCTCTCGAGCGAGTACATCGAGGCGGTCCTGGCGTCGCCCACGCTGGGCGCGCTGGTGCTCGAAACCGGCAAGGCCCTCGCCGTGAACGGGGTCTCGACCGATCCGCGAAGTGGCGCCCTGCAGCCGATCAGGGCCCGGGAGGGCATCGACACGATCGCGTTTGCGCACCTCTCCGCGGATGGAGAGAGCGTCGGCATGCTGGCCGTCTACCATGACAAGCACCACGCTTGGTCCGCTGATGATCTCCATGTCCTCGAAGCGATCGGAGCGCAGGCCGGCGTAGCGGTCAAGAACGCGCGCAACTACGAGCAGATGGCCACGTGGGCGGCGCAGCTCCAGTCGATCCAGCAGCTCGGCACGCGCCTCAATCGCCTGAACAAGGTCTCCGAGATCGGACAGGCGATCTGCGCGGAGCTCCGCTCCCTGATCGACTACCACAACGTGCGCGTCTACACGATCGACGGTGACCAGCTGAACCCGGTCGCCTGGCGCGGAGAGATCGGCGAGTACACCGACGAGGACGGCGAACAGCTGCGACTGGCCGTCGGCGAAGGAATCACCGGCTGGGTGGCGCTTCACGGGATCCCGCAATACCTGCCCAATGCCTCGGTCGACCCCCGCGCCCAGACGATCCCGGGCACCGAGCCGGACCTCGACGAGTCGATGCTCCTTGCGCCGATGCTCTACGAAGACCGGGTGATCGGTGTGATCGTGCTTTCCAAGCTAGGAGTCGACCAGTTCACGGGTGACGACCTCCGCTACCTCGAGATCTACGCATCGATCGCGGCCCAGGCCATCGCCAACGCCGAGGTGACCGAGCAGCTCAAGGCGCAGTCCGAGCGACTGGCGCAGCAGCTCGCCAGCCAGCGCGAGCTGATGCGCGTCACCGAGTCGATCCTGACCACGCTCGATCCAGCCGCGGTGGTGGAGGAGATCGCCGATCGCCTCGGCGGACTGTTGCGCGTCGACGACGTGGCCATCTCCATCTATGACGAAGAGGAGCAGATCCTGCGCCCGACCTTCGCGCAGGGCCTGACCGCCGAGAAGTACATGGCACGCACCCTGTCGATCAACGAGGGCGTGGCCGGCTGGGTCGTCCGTCACGGCGAGGCGCAGCTCGTCCAGAATGCGCTCGAGGATCCGCGCGTGGCCCACTTCGACGGCCAGGCCACTCCACATTCACTGATCGTCGCCCCGCTGCGCGCCCGGGACCGGGTGGCAGGCGTGCTGGTCGTCGAGCGGCAGGGCGTGGAGGCCAGCTTCACCGAGCAGGAGTTCGAGCTCATCCAGCTGTTCGCAGGCCACGTGTCCATTGCCTTGATGAACGCACTGGCACACCAGGCCGTGGAGATCCGGGCCCAGACCGACGCGCTCACCGGCCTCAAGAACCAGGGCACGTTCCAGGAATATCTCCAGGTCGCAGTCAACCGAGGCGCGCCATTCAGCCTGCTGATCGTGGACCTCGACGATTTCAAGGGCTTCAACGACCGGCGCGGCCACGAGGCGGGCAACGTGCTGCTCGCTGCCATTGCGCAAACGCTCCGGGCGGCGTGCCGCGACTCCGACGAGGTGTTCCGCTACGGAGGCGACGAGTTCGCCCTGATCCTCCCGAATACCGACGCGGTAGGGGCCATGCAGGTCGCGGCCAAGGTCGGGCGCTCGGTGCGGGGCGTGCCGGCGCCCGGCTCGCGCAAGGCCGCCGGCGTCACGTGCTCGGTGGGCATGGCCACCTTCCCGACCGACGGCACCGACCGCGTCTTGGTGCTGATCGCGGCGGACCGCGCCTGTTACGTGGCCAAACGCAACGGCCGCGACCAGTCCGCAACCGCCGCCGAAGGCCTGGCCCTTGCCGGCGACATCCTGCCGCAGCCGCCCACCCCGGTCGACGAGACGGGTCCCGCACAGAACGCAGCCTGATCGGGTCGCGAGGGGTCCGGGGACTCGTCGACGTGCGTCACGCCGGTGGGGGCATGGGGTGGCGTCGTAGGATTCCCCCATGAGCCATGACGCCAGGTCGCCGTTGATCGTGATCACGCTGGGCGCGCCCGACCTGACAGACGATCCGCCCACCGCCGTTCGCAAGAACACTCGCTACCACGAGGCCATCGAGAGAGCCGGCGGGACGCCCATTGGCATCGACGAGCACGCCACGAACGCCGAGCGCGCCGCCGCGTTTGCCGCGATGGACGGCCTGCTGCTGAGCGGCGGGGCGGACATCCACCCGTCGCGCTACGGTCGCGAGACAACCCGGGCGATCGACATGCAACCGGGTCGCGATCATCTGGAGGCCGATGCCTGGGAGGTGGCCAACGAGCGGTCACTCCCGATTCTCGGGATCTGCCGCGGCCTTCAGGCCATCAACGTGTTCAGCGGCGGGACGCTGATCCAGCACATCGACGGCCACGAGGGCCCTAGCTACGGCTCAGGTTCGGCGATCTGCCATCCGGTTCGGGTGCGCCCGGGTACGCGGCTCGCCGGGATCCTGGGCGGAGGAAAGCCGGGTGCCGTCGTGCTGAGCGTCAACAGCTACCACCACCAGGCGGTGCGGCCCGCCGACCTGGCCAGTGGCCTGATCGCGGCGGGGAGTGCGCCCCATCTCGGCGGCGACCTGGTCGAGGCTCTCGAATCGGCCGACCAGGACCGTTTCCTCGTCGGCGTCCAGTGCCATCCTGAGCGCACCGAGTCGACGCCGGAAGAGTTCGAGCGGCTCTTCGCGGCATTCGTGGAGGCCACACGCGAGGGCTGATCCCGCGGCTATCCGGTCCGTGGCGAGTCCAGGCTGATCTGCGTTGCGTCCGCGGCGATGACCAGGTCGGCTATTTCTGCTCCGTGGAGCCTGGGGCGGACGAAGCGTCGTCAGCTTTGGCTTTCGAGCGACGGCGCAGGCGGGTTGCGGCCGCTGCCGCCTTCCTGAGCGAGGCCGCCGTCGCCTTGGGCTCAGGGGTGGGCTTGGCCTCGGGGATGGGCTCGGCGGTCGGTTCAGTGGCCCGGGTTGGCTGTGCCGTCGGCTCGCGCTCGAGATCGGCCGCGGGCCAGAGGGGTGGCTCGGGCGTCGGCTCCGGTTCGGGCTCGGGCGCCGCCCCCGGTCCGGCCTCAGGCTCGGGTTCGGGCGCCGGCTCGGGCTCACGCTCGGGCTCCGGTCCGGCCTCAGGCTCGGGTTCGGGCGCCGGCTCCGGCTCGGGCGCCGGCTCCGGCTCGGGCGCCGCCCCCGATTCGGCCACGGCCTCGGGCTCGGGCTCGGGCTCGGGGGTTGACTCGGGCTCGGGCGCCGGCTCCGGTCGCGCGTATCGTGCCTCGCTGGGCGCAGCGTGCGTGCTCACCGGGACGGGCACGCCCTCGTTGGCGGGGCTGAAGCCGGGGAGCGGCTGGCGAGTGATGGTGACGCTCATGTCCTCGCGCAGGCCGAGCGTCGCGGCGGCGTTCCCCTGGTTGACCGCCAGGCAGAGGCGCCCATACGAGTCCTCGTAGACCAGGACCTGCCCCACGGGGACGCGTCCGAACGTGCCCACCCACGGCACGCGCAGGTCGCACGAATACGTCTCGTCCTCGATGCGCAGATGGAGCCATTCGCCTTCTCGCAGGCCGCCGAATGCGTTGAGCATGTGGCCACCCAGCGCCGACAGCTTCACGTTGCCGAACGTGTCGAGATAGAGGATGGAGCTCCTCAACAGGCCGTCGTAGACCTGCGGCTCGGGCCAGTCGAGCAGAACCAGCGTCCGGGGATCCACGGCGGGGCCGACGAACTCGAGCGGCACGCCGGTCGCGAGGTGCGCCGCGCCCGGCGAGAAGATGTCGCGTCCGTGGAAGGAGGAGGTGATCACCGGCAGGCGGTACTGCGGGTTCTCGAGCGTGTGGACCCGGACGATCCCGCCCAGCCGTGAGGCAGCCGGGATCAGCAGCCCGTTGTCGGGGCCGACCAGGTAGTCGCCGCGCGACGTCTCGATGGCAATGCCGCGCCGCTCGGTGCCGACGCCCGGATCCACGACCGCGACATGCGCGCCGATCGGCAGGTACGGCACCGCGCACCACAGCAGCAGCGCGGCGTCGCGAACCGCGAACTTGCGCACGTCGTGGGTGATGTCCACGACCAGCGCGTCCGGCGCGATCCCGAGCACGACCGCCTTGCAGATCCCGGCCGACGGGTCCCGCGCGCCGAAGTCCGTGAGGAGGCTCACGAATGGGCGCGTGCCCACGCGCGTCATCCGCGCGGAGGCAGGTGTTGTGATCGAGCGGTGGTATGAGCGCGCCATGCCGTGCGGATGGTAGCGGGCAATCGGCCGCCTCTGCCCGCGGAGGTATGCTGCCGGGCCGATGTCCGAGCACGCTGCCACCGCCCAGGCCGATCTGCGGGTTTCCGGCCGAACTCCCATCCGTGTCCTCGGCCTGCGTCTTCTCGCCGCGCTCCTGGCCGGCCTCTGGAGCGGCATGGCGATCGCGCTGCTGGTCGCCTACCGGCCCGGTGGGCCTCTCGACCAGCTGGTCGGCACAGCGGCGTTCCTGCCCGTTGCCGTGGCGGTCGTGGCCATCATCTGGCCGCCGGTGATCGACGCGTGGCGGCCCGCGGCGGTCGTGGCGTGGCTGGGCATCATCTCGGCGCTGCTTGTCGGTCCGTTGCTCCTCGGCATCATCGAGACGCTCGCCGCGGGCGGCCGCCAGGAGCTCTTCCCATCGGCGGAGGTTGCCTACGCGGGCATCCTCGCGCTCGGCACGACCTGTCTCTTCGGGTCACTCGGCCTGGTCGGCACCCGCTGGGGAGGCGTCCTCACCACCCGCGCCTCGCTGATCAGCGCCTTTGCCCTCGCGGGCGTGCTGACGGTGATCGGCTCGCTGGTCTTCGGTGGCGCCGCGATTGCCAACGAGCTCGCGCTGCGGGCAAAGCCGCACTCGACTTCCCGCTTTGGCCCGACCGACGTCGCGGTCCCGCCGACGCACTGCACCGAACCCCTGACGCTCGGGCCGAACGCGGTCCTGGAGGTCACCGCCAGCGCGGCCGTGGACGGCGACACGATCGGCAACGTCCTGCTCACGGGCGCAAGGACCGGCGACGACGAGCGCTGGACGGCCCTCATGCAGGGCCAGTTCGCCCAGGGCGCGGCAAGCTACGTCCGTGTTGGAACCGAGGCGCGACTGCACGAGAGCGCGCAGGACTGGCGCGCGATCGATCCGCACGGCTTCGGCCTGCTCGGCGGCCGGGGACTGACGATCGAGGAGCCGGTCCAGGCCGTCGCGCTCGGAGCCTTGGGCAAGCCGGTGACCGAGGAGCTCGGGATCGAGCTGATCGAGGGTGCCCAGGCCCGGCACTGCCGCACTCCCGTGGACGGTCCGACCGCGATCGAGGTCTCCCTGCCGGTCCGCTGGCTGGCCGGCGGCGACCTGGTCGCGCCTGCCCACGAGCTCCAGGCGTGGCGGGGCAACCTCGACTGGTGGGTCTTCGCCGATGGCGAGCTGGGGCAGGCGATCGTCACGATCAACGGCTACCCGGGCGAGGCGTGGCCGAGCGCGGGCCTCCAAGGCTTGATCACGGCCCGCATGACGGCGCTCGACCGAACCGTGCCGCAGAGCGTCGGTCCGCTGCCGTCGGCGGCCATGGCACCATGAACATCGAGCGGCGCGACCGCGGCGGTGCCAAATGGGACAAGGCGGCCCGTTACCTGCGCATCGCGATGGTGCTGCACGGCCACCCCGAGGGCATCAGCGCCAAGGCCGTGGCGGACAGCATCGGGGTCTCGGTGCGGACCGTGTACCGCGACCTCAACGCCATGGAGATGGATGCGGAGCTGCCGCTCTGGCAGGACGACGGCAAGTGGGGCCTCGAGAGCGGCGCGTTCCTTCCACCACTCGCGCTCACGCTCCACGAGGCGACCGCGCTCTTCCTCGCGTCGCGCGTGCTCGCCAAGGCCAGCGATGAGCACGACACCGAGCTCATCGGGGCGTTCGTCAAGCTCGCGGAGGTGCTGCCCGACGTCCTTGCGGACCACATCCGCGAGACGGTGGACGCCTATTCCACGACGCCGGCGAACGAGCGCTTCACCCGCGTCCTCCGGGTGCTCACCGAGGGCTGGGCCAACCGGCGGGTGGTCGAGATCGAGTACGGGGCCGGCGTCTACGACCCGGGCAAAGCGCCGCGGCGGGCCCGCGTGCGACCCGAGGCGCTCGAGCCTTCTGCCATCACCCGCGGCCTGTACCTGATCGGCTATGACGAGGATCGAAAGGCGCGCCGCACCTTCAAGGTCGAGCGCATCACCGAAGCTACGCTGACGCCCCAGACGTTCGAGCTCGATCCGGGCGCCTCGATCGCAAGGGAGATGCTCCGCGCCTGGGACGTGATCTCGGACGAGCCGTCCTCGCGGATCGTGGTTCGGTTCACGCCGGACGTCGCAACGCGGGTGGCCGAGACGCGTTGGCACCCGAGCCAGGAACTCCAGGTCGAGTCCGATGGATCGCTGCGCTGGAGCGCCCGCGTGGCCGGCTTCAACGAGGTCAGGAGCTGGATCCTGGGCTGGGGTCCCAACGCCGAGGTGCTCGAGCCGGCGGAGCTGCGAGCCGAGGTGGCAGCGCGACTACGAGAGGCTGCCGACCGCTACCGCTGAGCTGCGGCGGCCTCGGGCACAGCTGGAGACGCGACCTCCGTCGCCGCGACCAGCCGCCCGAACCAGTAGCGCCACAGTGCATCGTGGAGCTCGAGCTGCGCCCGTGAGCGGAAGCCGACGTGGCGGAGCGTCATGTGGGTCCGCTTGCCGTGGTCGATCAGGTCGAACGCGACCACGGTCGTGGTCCCGAGGGACTCCGCCTCCCAGTCCCAGGTCCAGCTGATGTGCTGTGGGGGATCGATGGCCAGGACCTTCCCGACCGCCCAGGCGCGGAGGAGGCGCAGCCGCACCCCGCCGCCAACCTTTGCGATGACGTCAGCACCATCGAGCCAGCGCTTCAATCCGTCGGCTGAAGACAGGAGCTCGAACAGCCCATCTCGTTGACCGTCGACCTCGACCTGAAGCTCGACCCGAAGGACGGTGGGCACGCTTCGTCAGTCGCGGTAGTAGTTGCCCAGCATGCGTTGCCGGACGCGCTGCGTGACGGAAGTCGGGGGCGGGGGCGGCGGAGTCAGGGTTGTCCCCGGGAGGTCCGTGTCCGCTGGCTTGTGCCTGCGGCGGCGGACCTTCTGGCGCCGGCCGCGATGGTCCGAGACCCTGAGGCCGGCCAGGATGGCAGTGACCGCGACCACGGCAGCGGCTCCGGCAGCGGCGCCAGCTTCCGCGTCCGCGGCGTTGGGGCAGTCGCTCCTGGACGAGCAGTTGTTGGCCTGGACACCGGCTGGGACCGCGAAGATGGCGAAGGCGGAGAGGAGCAGAGCGGCGGCAATGACCGTGACGGTCGCGCCACCGGCAGAGACAGGCGCGTTCGGAGCACCCGGCGCCGGCGGCAGGGCATCCCGTTCCTCGCGTTCCTCGGCCACCTCGTTGGCCATCGAGTCGGCCTCGAGTAGGATCTGGAGGAAGAACAACCCGATGGCCACCGTGACGACGAGCGAGAAGAACTCCCCGCTGAAGGGCACCCCGGACGTGTCGGCGAAGGCACCATTGATGACCAGGCCGGCGATGTAGGTGAAGGCAAAGCCGCCAAGGAAGCGCAGCACCCACGGCACACGACTCAACAGCTCGAGCGCGACGGGGGCTCGCTTGAGGAGTCGATCCGCGACCGGCTTGGCGATGATCAGCGTGCCGAACAGGATTGCCACGTCGAGCGCGCCCGTGATCAGGCCGCCAAGCGCCGCGACGGCGAAGGCGTCGGTGATGAGGTGTGCGAAGAAGGCGAGCTGATCGGAGACGAGCGGCTCGTCGGAGACGCCGATGTCCTGCGGCGCATTCAGCGCGACGGCTTCCTCATCCAGCACGTTGAGCAGGTCGCGCAACAGGGTCACGGCGACCACGAGGATGACTCCGACCGCCACGAGGACCAGCCCCGAGGCCTGCACGGGTTGGATCGCCTGGTCCGTCGGTGTGCCGAGGACCTCGCTCCATACGAAGACCGGCCGCAGCAGGAACGGCGCGGCGCCGATCCACATGAGCAGCAGGAAACCGGCCGCGAGGGCGCCCGCACCATAGGCGATCACCTTGCGGAGGATCGGGTCCTTCGGCGTGCCCGTGGCGAGGCTGGCACCGGGGAGTGCGCGAGCCATGAGCGGCAGCGCAACCGCGAGGAGCCACAGTAACCACCACGAGACGGCGCGGCCCGCCAGCGCCGGGAAGAACGGCTCGAGGAGCCCGGCCTGGTAGTTCGTGTAGATGTCGAAGGGGATGAAGAACAGCAGCATGAGCAGCGCGGCCGATGGCGAGAAGATGCCCAGCGCCAGTGCCAGGATCATGAACCCGAGAGATTCGCTCCAGACGTTCGTGATCTCGAATCTCATCAGGCCGAAGACGACGGCGAGCAGGATGGCCGCCCCGACGACCACCAGCGTCCAGAAGTTCGGCAGTCGCGCCAGGACCTGGAGGCGCTCACCCTTCGGCTCGGGCAGGCGCTCGATCATCTCGGCGTCGCGACGCGCAGAGCTGGCCAGCGCCGGGTACGCCAGGCCAAGGACGATGCTCGGCCACGCCCATATCGGGGGCTTGGGCGGTGGCGGCGGGGCACC
>JBBRYO010000059.1:0-15876 GCA_038237595.1 Candidatus Limnocylindrales bacterium
CTGTCGAAGGCGGAGTCCGACGGCCTGGAGACTGTGCTCGACCAGCTGGCGCGGAAGGACTACACGCTCGAGCCGCGCATGGTGCTCGAGGCGCGGCTGCTTCCGTCGGGACAGGAGAAGGGCGGCTCGGTGCACGTGGCGCTCAACGAGGCCGCGATCGTCCGGGGATCGCAGGCGCGCGTGGTGCGGCTCGAGCTCCAGGTCGACGGCTCCCACGTGGCCACTTACATCGCCGACGGCATCGTGGTGGCCAGTCCGACGGGTTCGACCGGCTACTCCTTCAGCGCCGGCGGCCCGATTCTCGACCCGACCGCGCGCAACCTCGTGGTCACGCCGATCGCCGCCTACCTCTCGGCGATCCGCTCGATCGTGGTCGGGGCGCGCCATACCGTGACGGTCCGCGTGGTCGACGCGGTTGACTGCCTCGTGAGCATCGACGGCCGCGAGGACGTGCCCCTCGCCATCGGGGACGTGGTGCGGGTGCGCGCCCGCGAACGGCCGATCCACTTCATCGAGCCGCACGGCGCCATGCCGTTCTGGGAGCTGCTGCGGCACAAGGCCGAGCTGCTGCCTTCCTGACCGATGGGCCTGCTGGAGCTGGCCGTCACGGATCTGGCGCTCATCGAGCGCGTCCGCGTGCCCCTCCGGCCGGGCTTCACGGTGATCACCGGCGAGACCGGCGCCGGCAAGTCGCTGCTGATCGACGCGCTGTCGCTGGTGCTCGGCGGCCGGTCCGACGCGACGCTCGTCCGGGCCGGCGCCGAGATGGCACGCGTCGAGGCCCTCTTCGATCGCGATCCCGAACCGATGATCTGCGTCCGGGAGCTCAACGCGGGCGGCCGCACGATCGCGCGTATCGACGACGAAACGGTCACCGTTGCCCGGCTCGCGGCCGTGGTTGCCCCGCTCGTGGAGATCCACGGCCAGCACGAGCAGCAGCGGCTTCTCTCGGCGAGCACCCAGCGTGAGCTGCTCGACGCGTACGGAGGTCACGAAGCGCTCCGCGATGCCGTGTCGGAGGCGGTCGCTGCGTGGCGCGCGAACGACGCCGCGCTGCGTGAGCTCGAACTCGATCCGGGCGAGCTGGCGCACCGCCTGGAGCTGGCCGAGCACGCCGCAGCCGAGATCGAGGCGCTGGCGCCGCAGCCCGGGGAGGTGGATGCGTTGCGGGTGCGACTCGCCGCAGCGAGCAACGCCGAACGGCTGGTGCGACTCTCCGCGCAGATCCACGAGCGGCTGGCGGGCGAGGGGAGCGGAGCACGCGACCAGCTCGCATTCGCGGCGCGTGACGCCGGCGAGCTTGCACGGCTCGATTCGCGGCTGTCCGGGCTGGAAACCCGGCTGGCCGGGCTCGAGGCCGAGGTGCAGGACGTTGCCGCCGAGCTCCGGCATGGCGTCGACGAGTCGGAGGCGGATCTTGCCGCGTCGGCGCAGCTGGAGGAGCGGCTCGGGGCGCTCTACTCTCTGCTGCGCAAGTACGGCGACGACGAGGCAGCGGTGCTGGCGCACGCGGAGTGCAGCCGCGCCGAAGGTGAGCGGCTGCGGGGACTTGAGGCGGAGCACGCCAGGCGGGAGGCGGCGGCCGCACGACTCCTGGAAGGGGCCACCATGGCCGCGGCGGCGTTGACCCGGGCGCGGTACGCCTCCGCCCAGCGGCTCGGTCCCGCGGTCACAGAAGGGCTTCGCGACCTGGGCTTCCCCGATGCGGCGTTCCGGATCGAGCTCGCCCCGGCCGACCTGGACGCGACCGGCGCGGATGCCGTCAGCTTCGTCCTGGCGCCGAACCCGGGGGAGCCACCGCGGCCCTTGGCACGTATCGCGTCGGGCGGGGAGCTCTCGAGGGTGGCGCTGGCGCTGAAGGGCGTGCTTGCGGGGGCGGACACGACGCCGACGCTGGTCTTCGACGAGGTGGACGCGGGCATCGGGGGCCGCTCGGCGGATCCAGTGGGCGCTCGACTCTGGCGCCTGGGCCGTGCCCACCAGGTCCTGTGCGTGACGCACCTGCCGCAGATCGCCGCGCATGCCGACGCGCATCTCCACATCGCGAAGGGGGTCCGCGATGGCCGTACCGTGACCGAGGTGCGCGAGCTGGACGCGGAGGAACGCGTGGCGGAGCTGGCGGCCATGCTCGGGGGGCGCCCAGGCGACGCGGGCACCGACGCGGCCGCACGAACGTTGCTGGAGCGCGCAGCCGTGTCGCGGGCCGAGTCTGTGGGAAGCACGTGACGGTTCCGCACGAGCTCTCGACCGCCCTCGACGCCTATCTCGACTACCTGCGCGTGGAACGCGGCCTCTCGGCGGCGACCATCGGCGCCTATGACAGCGACCTGCGCCAGTTCGCGCGCCTCGCGCCCGGCATCGACGCCTGGGCCAGGGAGCCTGCCTCGGCACTCGGCTACCTCGCCAGCTTGAGTCGTCCGCCGCGCCCGCTGCGGCCGGCTTCGCACAGGCGCAAAGCCGCGTCCATCCGCGCCTTTTATCGCTTCTGCTTTGCCGAGGAGCTCATCGACCGGGACATCGGCGGGCTGCTGGACCTGCCGCGCCAGGCCCGCCAGCTGCCCGACACGCTCGACCAGGGGCAGGTCGAGGCATTGCTCGCAGCTCCGGATGCGTCGCAGCCGGCGGGCATCCGCGATCGCGCGCTGCTGGAGCTGCTGTACGCCTCCGGCCTGCGCATCAGCGAGGCGCTGCGGCTCGATCGCCAGGACCTCTCGCTCGACGGCGGGTTCGTCCGCGTCATCGGCAAGGGCGACCGCGAACGGCTGGTGCCGGTGGGCGACGTCGCGCTGGCGGCGCTCTCGCGCTACCTCGTGGAGGTCAGGGAAACGTTGTTTGCCGCGGCCCGGGAACGCGGCAGGGCCAGCGCCGAAGCCACTTCGCGTGGGGGACCGCTCTTCCTCTCCATGCGCGGCCGGCGCCTCGGCCGAATGGACGCCTGGCGGATGCTGCACCGTGCCGCGCAGGATGCGGGTCTCAACGCCCGTGTGACCCCGCACACATTGCGCCATAGTTTCGCCACGCATCTGCTCGAGGGAGGGGCCGATCTGCGCGTGGTACAGGAGTTGCTCGGGCATGCGAGCATCACAACGACGCAGCTGTACACACATCTGACCGGGGAACGGATGAGGCAGATCTACGCGCGGGCCCACCCCAGGGCCTGAGGCACCACAGGAGGGTACGACCGAGCGATGGGAACCTACGCGGAATCACTGCTCTCGGACGGCGAGGTCGTCGTCATGCGCCAGCGGCAGCATCCGCTGTCGCTCTTCTCCGATGCACGCTCAGCGGTCGGCCTGTGGATCGTGGGCATCCTGCTGCTGATCGCGGTCGCCGTCTTCTTCAAGCAGCCCAACACCGCCCAGACGGTCGTGGCTGGTGCCGCGCTGATCGCGATCGTGCTGGGCATCGTGATCTTCATCTGGAACTGGTGGCACTGGCGGAGTGAGGAGTACCTCGTCACCAACCGCCGGCTGATGAAGGTCTCAGGGATCGTCAACAAGGAATCGGCCGACAGCTCGCTGGAGAAGATCAACGACGCGGTTCTGCAACAGAACCTGTTTGCCCGCATGTTCGACTACGGCGACCTCGAGATCATGACGGCGGCCGAGGTCTCGGTCGATCGCTACCACATGCTCAACCATGCCAAGGCCTTCAAGATCGAGATGCTCAACGCGAAGCACACGCTCGAGCACGAGATGTCGTACGTGGCGATGCCCAGCCCGCCGCTGAGAGCCACGCCAGACGTGGCACAGAACGCGCCGCCGCAGGCTGCTCCGCTCGCTCCGCCGCCGCAGGCTCCTCCGCCGCCTGCCCCGCCTGCCGCGGTGCAGCAACCGGCCTATGCGACCGGCGCCCCGACAGGATCCGCAGCGTCGTCGACCGCCACCCCGGAGATCGATACCCCGGAGGAGGTCACCGCGGCCCTGTCACACCTCGCCGATCTGCGCGACCAGGGCGCGATCTCGCCGGCAGATTACGAAGCCAAGAAGGCCGACCTGCTGGGTCGCCTCTAATCCGGCCCTTCCCGGAATGGATGCACCCTTGAGCAAGCGGTGAGCCAGCAACTCGTCTACGCGTTGCTGGCGTGCGTGATCATGCTGGCCGTGGGCTTCCCCGTCCACGAGTTCTCGCACGCCTTCGCGGCCCACCGCCTGGGTGACTCGACGGCGCGCTACCTGGGGAGGCTGACCCTCAACCCGCTGGTGCACTTCGACCCGATCGGCGGAGGCATGCTGATCCTCAGCGCCCTCCTCACCAGCGGATCAGCGTTCTTCGGCTTTGCCAAGCCCACGCCGGTCAACCCGATGAACCTCCGGGGCGGCCGGCATGGCGAAGCGATCGTCTCGGCGGCCGGCCCGGTTTCGAACCTGATCATGGCCGCGATCGTCTCGATCCCGCTGCGGATCATCTTCACCTCGCCCGACCTGTTCCAGCAGGTCTTCTCCAGCACCATCGGAAAAGGCGTCTTCGAAGTCGCGTACTTCTTCGTCGTGATCAACGTCTTCCTGTTCATCTTCAACCTGCTCCCCGTGCCGCCGCTGGACGGCTGGCGCGTGCTGCTCGGACTCGTTCCCCCTCGTACGGCCTGGAGGCTCCGCCAGATCGAGGCCCAGTACGGAGCGATGATCCCGCTCGTCTTCCTCGTTGCGTTCATCTTCATTGCCCCGCGCGTGGTCGGACCCATCGCGGACGTCGTCATCCGGGTGCTGGTGGGCGTGGGGTGATGGTTTGAGTGGCTGGTGGGCCGGCAGGATCCGCCAGTTCCGGCGCCACGTCACCGGAACCGTGAGCGTGGCCGAACGAGCCGAGATCGAGGGATGGCTGACGCCGCGCCAGGTCGAACTCTTCCGTTCCATGCACCGGGCAGACCAGCGCCACGGCCTCGACGTGGTCGCGTCGCTGCGATCGGAGGGTCATCGCGACCCCGATCTGCTGCTGGCGGGCCTCTTCCATGACGCATCGAAGGGCCCGAGCGTCCGCATCTGCCCCAGGGTCGCATGGTCGCTGGGCGAGCGCTACGGCACGTGGATCCACGCTGCGGCTGGCCATCTACCCGGATTCCGCTCAGCCCTTGAACGGCTGCGCGATCACGCGGAACGATCGGCCGAGCTGGCGCTGGCAGCGGGCTGCTCCGTCGAGACGGCGGAGCTGATTCGCCACCAAGCGGCGCCGCTCGACGCTGGCGCGGGCGAGGCATTGCGGCTCGCCGACGAGGCGAACTGACGGTGGCAGGAGCGGGCGCGCCCGTCGCGCGAGCCACGCGGGTGCGCGGCTCCGGACTGATGGGGACATTCGGCGGGCCGCCCGCCGCGAGCGTCACCATTGACGTGGGCGAGCGGCCCGAGCGCGCCGCCCGCGTGCAGGTACCGACCTTTGAAGGGCCATTGGCCCTGCTGCTGTCGCTCATCGAGCAGCGCCAGCTCGACGTCCTCGACGTGCCGCTGGGCGATCTCGCCGGCGCCTACCTGGAGGCCGTGGCGAACATCTCGGAGGCGCAGATGCCGCACATCAGCGCCTTTGTGACCGTCTGTTCGCAGCTCATCCTCATCAAGAGCCGCGCGATGCTGCCGAGGGTGCCAATGGCGGCCGTCCCGGGGGACGATGGCATGGACCCCGAGGCCGAGCTCCGAGCTCGCCTGCTTCTCTACCGTCGGTACCGCGACGCAGCCGGCCTCCTGGCTGCCAGGCTGGCCGCCGGGAACGGGCTGTTCCACCGCGATGCAACCGCGGCCGGAGCGGCGGCGCAGGCGGGATCGCGCCCCGAGGTTCGCGAGCCGCTTGACGCGGAGATTCTCGTTGCCGCGCTCGAGCGGACCATGCTGCTCGCACCGCCGCCCGAGCAACCGGCCCAGATCGTGCCGCGCGGCGTCACGCTCGAGGAGCGCGCCGCGATCATCCGCCGCGCTCTCCGCCGCGCGCCTGAGGTGGTGCTCCAGGACCTGCTGGCCGGCGTGCGCGACCGGGTCGTGGTGGCGGTCACCTTCATGGCGATGCTGGAGCTCGTGAAAGGCCGTGAGCTCGTGGTCGAGCAGCGCGAGCCCTGGGGACCGATCTTCTGCCGCGCGACCGACCCGGCGGGGCGCGCGCTGGCCGCCAGGTCGATGGATTCGGGCGAGGCGATGCCGTGATCGAGCCTGAGGCAGGGGCCGGGAAAACGTTTGCCGGCGCCCGGGACGATTCGGATCCCGCTGGCTCCGGAGCTGGCGCACCGGTCGGTGAGCTGAGCGTCGCCGAACTGGAAGCTCTGCTCTTCGTCGCCGAGCGGCCCCTGACGCGCCGCGAGATCGCGGGCCTCTGCGGCATCACCACCGAATCCGTCGACGGGCGCCTGGGGGACCTGGAGGTTTCGCTCCGCGAGCGCGGCGTTCGCGTCGTCGTGTCGGGGGAGCGGGTCGAGCTTGCGACGGCTCCCGAAGCCGGACGGTTGATCGCGCGCTACATCGGAGCGGACGCGATCCGCCTCTCGCCGGCGTCGCTGGAGACGCTCGCCATCGTGGCCTACCGCCAGCCGATCACGCGCGGTGCCATAGAGCGCATCCGTGGCGTCGATTCGGACTACGTCCTGCGCAGCCTGCTGCATCGCCGCCTGATCGCGGAGCAGGGTCGCGCGGACACGCCGGGACGTCCGATCCTCTACGGCACCGGCTTTGAATTCATGGAGCGCTTCGGACTGACCTCGCTCGACGATCTGCCCTCGCTGGATGCGGACGTCGCTGCGCGCCTGGCTGAGGAAGGTGGTTCGCCGCTGGCGCCGGACGATGCGGCCACGGCGGAAGAGGTCACCGAGGACAAGGCCACCGGCGATTTGCCCACGGATGGCTGAGAGCCTTCGGATCCAGAAGGCGCTGGCGGATGCCGGGGTCGCCTCCCGGCGTGCGGCCGAGCAGCTGGTTTCGCAGGGCCGAGTAACGGTGAACGGCGTGCCGGCGGTCATCGGGCAGCGCGTAGAGCCTGGCGTGGACCAGATCGCGGTGAACGGCAGGCTCGTCGTCGCCCGGCCGCCGGCCGTCTACCTCGCCATGTTCAAACCAGCGGGCGTGACCAGCACGGTCTCCGATCGCCACGCCGAGCGGACGGTGGTCTCGCTCGTGCCCGACGAGGTGCGCCGCGCTGCGGGCCGTGTCTATCCCGTCGGCCGGCTCGACCGCGACTCGGAGGGGCTCCTGCTCCTGACCAACGACGGAGACTGGGCGCAGCGCATGCTGCATCCGCGTTACCGCATCGAGCGCGAGTACGCGGTCGGCCTGGCCGAGAGCCTGACAGTCGACCAGGCGAGGGAGCTCGAGGCCGGGGTCGAGCTGGAGGAGGGGATCGGTCGGCTGGCCGGGCTACGGCCGGCCACCAGCTCGGAGATCGTCCGGCTCGAAGCACTGGCGGGGCGCTCCCCGGTGCGCCTGCAGTGGTATCGGGCGGTGCTGACCCAGGGGTGGCGACGACAGATCCGCCGGATGTTCACGGCCGTCGGCGCGCCCGTGCAGCGGCTGATCCGGGTCCGCGTCGGGACGCTGCGGGTCGACGGCCTGGGACCGGGCGAGGTCCGGATGCTGACTACGGCGGAGCGCAACCGCCTCGACGCCCTTGCCCAGTCGGGGGGGCGCGAGGCAGACGCCCGGCGCGAGGCGGACCCCCGCGGCAGAGGCCTCATCGTGAGCCTCGACGGCCCCGCGTCGAGCGGCAAGAGCACCGTCGGCGCCCGGGCTGCGCTCGAGCTCGGCTATCGCTTCTGCGACACGGGCCTGCTCTACCGGGCGCTGGCCTGGCTGTCGGCCGAGCGCGGGATCGACCCGGAGAATTCGGTCGCCCTCGTTGGCCTCGTTCCGGAGCTGGAGCTCGTGGCGGACTATTCCGGTCGTCTCCGTCGGGTCCGGGTACGCGACCGCGACGTCACCGATCAGCTCCACTCCGGCGCGGTCGATGGCCGGGTGAGCGCCGTGTCGCGCCATCCGCAGGTGCGTGCCGCGCTGCTGCCGGTGCAACGGGCCATCGCCGCCGAGAGCCGCATCATCATGGCCGGCCGCGACATCGGAACCGTCGTGCTGCCGGACGCCGACGTGAAGCTCTACCTTGAGGTCTCCGTGGCGGAACGTGCCAGGCGCCGCGCGGAGGAACGCGGACTGGCCCCGGAAACTCCCGAATCGCGCGAGATCGAGGCCGAGCTGCGCCGCCGCGACACCATCGACAGCACCCGTGCCACGGCGCCGCTGCGAATCCCGGAGGGAGCGGTGATCATCCGGACCGACCAGAACCGCGTCGAGGACAGCGTGGCGGAGGTGGTCGAGGTCATCCGCCGGGCGGAGGGGCAGGCCGGGCCATCCCGCACGCGCCGACGATCGTGAGCGATTCCCCGGGAACGCTGCCGGCCGTGCCGCGCGCCCTCGCGTTTCTCGCCCGCGCCGTCCTGTCGTCGGTTGCCCGGATCCACGTGGAAGGCGCCGAGAAGCTGCCGCAGTCTGGTCCCCTGATCGTCGCGCCCAACCACATGAGCAACGCCGATCCGCCGCTCGTGGCGGGCTGGCTCGCGCCGGCCCTCGGACGGCGCCCCCGCTTCCTGGCGAAGGAGCAGATCTTCGTCGGCCCTGTCGGGAGCTTCCTGGAGTGGCAGGGCGCCATCAAGGTCAGGGCCGGTGGCAGCGACGCGGATGCGTACCGGGTGTGCCGCAAGCTCCTCGACGCGGGTGAGCCGCTGATCATCTTCCCCGAGGGCACCCGCAGCCAAGACGGCACACTCGGCAAGGCCATGCCCGGCGTTGCGCTTCTCGCGACGCGGACCGGGGTCCCGGTGCTCCCCGTCGGCATCTCCGGCACGGACCGCTTCCTGGGTCGCGGCGCTCGCTTTCCGCGAATCGGCACCCGGATCACCGTCCACGTCGGGCGGCCGTTCCAGCTCGTCGCGGACCCGGCGCTGCCGCGACGCGCCGCCCTCGAGAAGGCCAACGAGGAGCTGATGGGCCGTATCGCCGCGCTCGTGGACGAGCGCCATCGCGGCCGGTACGAACCCGTGTCCTGAGCCCGGCCACCCGACGAGCCGAGCGGTCGATCACGGCCCCGGTGCCATACTTGGTTCGATATGGGAACCGTCGACGAAGTTCGAATCGCGCGCCGAACCGGCTTCTGCTACGGCGTTCGCGAGGCGATCGACTACGCCAAGCTTGCCGCGGCGCAGGGCAAGCCCACCCATACGCTGGGCCAGGTCGTCCATAACGAGGGCGTGATCTCCGAGCTCGAGGCCCAGGGCATCCGGACCGTCGACACGCTCGACGACGTCGCGAGCGGCGCCGCGGTGGTGATCCGCGCCCATGGCGTCACCCCCGAGGTCATGCACCGCGCGGAAGACCGCGGCCTGGAAGTCATCGACGGGACCTGCACGTGGGTCCTCCAGGAACAGAAGGAGCTGGCCAGGCTCGTCGAGGACGGCTACACCATCGTGCTGCTGGGCACGCCGAACCACCCCGAAGTCGTTGGGCTGCTTGGCTTCGCGCCGGACGCGATCCTCGTCGACGAGGAAGATGACTGGGACCGCATCCCGCGGCGCAAGCGCATGGCGCTCATCTGCCAGAGCACGCAGCCGCCCTGGAAGTTCGAGAAGCTGGCCGCCTTCATGGTCAGCCGAGCCCACGAGCTCAAGATCGTCAACACAGTCTGCCCGGTCACCATCCGCCGCCAGCAGGACACGCTCGAGCTCGCCGGCAGCGTCGACCTCGTCGTCGTGGTCGGCGGTCGGAACAGCGCCAACACCCGCGAGCTGACGCGCCTCGTTGGGATCGCGAACCGCCCGGCACTCCAGGTGGAGAACGCCCGCGACCTGACCGATCCCGAAGTCTTCGACGGTCGCCGCGTGGTCGGCGTCACCGGCGGAACCTCGACGCCGATCGAGGACCTGGAGACGGTGGCCCAACGCATCTACGAGCTCGCGGGTACCGACGCCGCCCGCCCCAACGCCACGCAGCTCGCACACCAGGCCGTCACCGCCGTTGCCGAGCCGGCCTACCGCAGCACCTCGCTGGGACGCGAGACCGGAAGCCACCCGGCAGGGTCACCGGTCGCCGGCGCCGCCTAGGTGGCGCCTCGCCGCGCTGCCCGACGCCAGTACAGGCGTCCGTCGGGCGACCTCCCGATCGAAGGCCTGCCCATCGTCGCCATCGTCGGCCGCCCGAACGTGGGCAAGAGCACCCTCTACAACCGGATCGTCGGCGAGCGGCAGGCGATCGTGGAGGACAAGGCCCGCACGACGCGCGACCGGCTCTACGCCGCGGTCGAATGGAACGGCCGCAGGTTCGTTGTGGTCGACACGGGCGGGCTCGAGACGCGGCCCGGCGACCAGATCGAGATCAAGGTCCAGGAGCAGGCCCGGCTGGCGATCGGCGAGGCGGACGTGATTCTGTTCGTGGTGGACGCGGAGACCGGTCAGACCCCGTCCGACTCCGAGGCCGCGGAGGTGCTCCGATCCGCGCGGGGCGGCGTCCTGGTCGCGATCAACAAGGCTGACAACGAGAAGCGTGAGCTCGACGGGGCGGAGTTCCACCGCATGGGCTGGGACGAGACGTATCCGATCAGCGCGCTCCACGGACGCGGCGTCGCGGATCTCCTCGACGCGCTGGTCTGGGCGCTGCCACCCGAGTCGGAGGCCGAGCTCGAGCGCAAGGAGCGGGAGGCCGACGCCGAAGAGGAGGCCGAGCTCATGGCCGAGGGCTTCGAGATGCCGCTCGACCTGCGCGACCTCGAGGACGAGGTGGACATCGCGGACCTGGATGACGAGCTGGACGGCGAGGTCTCCGAGGAGGCGCATGAGGCGATCGCCGGCGACGCTGCACTGGCCGCCGTCGAGGTTCCTCTCGGGCCGGACATGCAACTGACGCGCGTGGCGATCGTCGGGCGTCCCAACGTCGGCAAGAGCTCGCTGCTGAACATGCTGCTCGGCGAGGAGCGCGCCATCGTCAGCGACATCCCCGGCACGACCCGCGATGTGATCGACACCTCGCTCGACTGGAACGGCGTCCCGGTCCGGCTGGTGGACACGGCCGGGATGCGGCGTCGCGGCAAGACCGCGAGCGGCCCGGCCGCCGAGCGCTTCTCGGCGCTGCGTGCGATCCGTGCCGTCGGCCGGGCCGACGTCGCCGTGCTGGTGATCGATTCAATCGACGGGCTGACCGCGCAGGATGCGCACGTGGCCGGCTACGTGACGGAGGAGGGGACCGGGCTGGTTCTCGCGCTCAACAAGTGGGATCTCGTTGAGAAGGACGACAAGACGTTCGACGAGTACGCGGCGAGGATCCGCCAGGAGGCGCCGTTCCTCGATTTCGCGCCGATCGTCGCCATCAGCGCCAAGACCGGGCAGCGGGTCGGGCGAGTTCTCGATGCCGCGCTGGACATCGCCAGCGCACGTCGCAAGCGGGTCCCGACCCCGGCCCTCAATCGCGTCCTGGTTGAGGCGGCGTACCGGCACCCCGCTCCTTCGGTGCGTGGTCGCCGACCGCGGTTCTACTACGCGACGCAGGCCGCCATCGAGCCGCCGACCTTCGTGCTCTTCGCCAGCGAAGCCGCGAACGTCCACTTCAGCTACAAGCGCTACCTCGAGAACCGGCTGCGCGAGGCGTTCGGCTTCGGCGGCACCCCCATGCGGCTGATCTTCCGGGAGCGCTCGCGGGTGCAGCTCGAATCGAAGCGCGGAACGCGATCCTCAAAGGCCGTACGGCGGGGACCCACCCGGAAGGGAGCGGCCCGGTGGGCGCGGCCCGCGCGATCGGCGCCGGCCTCGAAGGGGAAAGGAAAGCGCTGATGGCCGCCGCTGCCACTCGGGCAGTCGTCGGTGCCGGGACCTGGGGCACGACGCTGGCGCTCCACCTCGCGAAATCCGGGCCAGTCACGCTGCTGGCGCGCGACGAGGACCATGCCAGTGCATTGGCCGCGACCCGCGAGAACAGCCGCTACCTCCCGGGCGTGCTGCTCCCCACGGAGATCGAGATCTCCGCCGATCCGACGCTGCTGTCGTCGGCGTCGGAGCTGGTGGTCATGGCCGTGCCCGCCGCAGCGATGCGGGCGACGGCACGTGGGATCGCGGCTCACATCCATCCCGATACCGTCCTGCTCTCCGTCGCGAAGGGGATCGAGCACGGCTCGCTGGCGCGCATGACCGAGGTGCTTGCCGACGAGATCCCGGCGTCCTCGGAGCGCCTGGCCGCCCTCTCCGGCCCGAACCTCGCGCTCGAGATCGTGAAGGGGCTTCCGGCGAGCTCGGTCGTCGGTGCAGTCGACGAAGAGGTGAGCGGGCGCGTGGTCGAGTTGCTGGGAACCAGGTCGTTTCGGCTCTACCGCAACCGCGACGTCATCGGCGTTGAGCTGTGCGGCGCCCTCAAGAACATCATCGCGATCGCGGCCGGCGCCGTTGACGGCCTCGGCTTCGGAGACAACGGCAAGTCCGCGATCATCACGCGCGGCCTGGCCGAGATGACGCGCCTGGGCATGGCGGCGGGAGCAAACCCCATGACCTTCGCCGGCCTCGCGGGGATCGGCGACGTGATGGCGACCTGCTCGTCCAACCTGTCGCGCAACCACCGCCTCGGGGTCGAGCTGGCCAAAGGACGCAGCTGGACCGAGATCGAGCCGACGCTGCCCGGTGTGGCGGAGGGGGCCTACACCGTCGACTCGGCGCTGGCGATGGCGTCCGGGCTCGGCGTCGAGCTCCCGATCGCCCAGGAGGTGCACAACGCGCTGTTCGAGGGCAAGAGCGTGCAGCGCTGCCTGATCGACCTGTTGTCGCGCGAATCCAAGGACGAGCTGGCTGGCTTCGAGGCCCTCTTCGCCGACCGCGCGACCGAGCCTGCCCAGGCCTCCTGAGCGGACCCCTCTGCTAGACTCGCCCCCTTGTCGGGGCGTGGCGCAGCCTGGTAGCGCACCTGAATGGGGTTCAGGAGGTCGAGCGTTCGAATCGCTCCGCCCCGACCAAGATTCTGAGCACGAATGAGGCCCCCCGGAGCGATCCGAGGGGCCTTCTGGTTCAGGCCGTACCACCCGCTCTACCACCTAGCCGCGGCAGGCCTGCGGAGGATGCTGTCGAGCCGCTCTGCGACCCGCTGCGACATGGCCGGCGTCAGGTTCGCGTACACGTCGGCAGTCGTCCCGAAGTTGGAATGGCCGAGGATCCTGGAGACCACGCCGAGCTCCTCGCCGGATTCGATGAGCAGCGTCGCCCTCAGGTGCCTGAGATCGTGAAACCGCTGCTTGGGGAGGTCGGCACGTGCCAGCGCGGCCTGGAAGGCGCGGAGCACGTTCGTCGAGTCGAGCGGTCGACCGGCTGGCGTCGTGAACGCGAGTCCGGCGTCCTGCCATCGCGGTCCGGCCGCGAGGCGTTCCTCGAGCTGACGCAATCGCTGCTCGCGGAGCGCCGCCATTGCTTCGACGCCGAGCCGCAGGGTCCGACGGGCACGGTCGGTCTTGGGCTCAGCGAGCTGGCGCGTGCCGCGGGTGAGGCTGTGGCTGACGGCGAGGATCCCGGCCTCGAGGTCGAGATCCTCCCATCGAAGGGCGAGCAGCTCGCCCTGTCGCAGTCGGGTGGCAATCGCGAGCGTGTAGAGAGGCCCGAGGCGATCGGTGGCTGACGCCGCGAGGAATGCCTGCGCCTGATCGGCGCTCAGCGGCGTGATCTCGTGGCGCGCTTTCGATGGAGCGTCGACCAGGACGCAGACGTTGCGCGTCACCCGCCCCGCTTTCAGCGCGCGGCCGAGGGCAATCCTCAGCACGCTATACGCGTACCGGGTCGTGGTTGCAGAAAGCGTTCCTCGCGCCGTCAGGCCCGACAGCATCCGCGCAACGTCCTCAGGCGTCAGGAGCGCGAACAGTCGATATCCCGCCCGCGGCCACGACTGGTGGAACCGTAACAGCGAGACCTCCACCAGGTTGCGGCACGCCCTTGAAGTGGGCGATCAGGTTGCGGTCCGCGACGAGCTGCTTGAGCTGCTGGCCGACTTTTCCGCCCAAGGGCGCGGTCGAGCCGGTTCGTTTGGTCAGGACCCACGCCCACTTCGCCTCGAGGGGTAGCTTCTCGCTCGCTGCGAACCACGCCCGATCGAGCTCATCGGGCAGCTCGGTTCACTGCGGCCTCCAAGGCCGCCGATGCGCAGAGAACCGCCACCAAGGAGGCCCGAGCTCCGCGCCAAGATCACCCGCTGAGCGGGCCGCCCGAGAGTTTGCAGCAGCGGCTTCGGCCTCCTCGAGCAAGGGTCCTGACAAGTGCGTGCCCAAGGCCATCAGTGCCCGAGACCAAGTGGCGTTTGCCGTCTGCGCAGCGCCACCACGACGCCCTCTCCGCACTGCGCCACAGCGATCATGTAGCGATCGCCCACCGTCGAGTTGAGGACCAGCTCGAGGCCCCGTAGGTCCGTCGCCAGCTCGACAGCATTGCGGATGACGGCTCCTGCCGGCGAGTAGGGTCCGAGATGCTCGTCGTCATGGCGCGCGGATGTTCTGCCCATGCCACGGAACGATTAGAGGCTCGATCAGATCTTGGAGATGATGGAGTTCGCGACGCAATCCTTCTTCTTCAGGATGCTTGAAGCCAGGGTCTCCGATTGGTTGTAGGTGGACATGAGGTCCTGGATCTCGAAGTTTCCAAGCTTGTCCTGCGCCTCGAGATCCTTCAGCCGCGCCTCAAGCGTCACGGCATATTCCCTGAGGCGGACGAGCTCCGCCCGTGATTCAGCCATGCGGCGACGGATGTCATCGTCCATAACAACGCTGCGATCCCGCAGAAGGGTCGCGATATCGAATCGGACCGTCGTGTCCCGGCTCTCAGCTCCGCAATCAGCCATCGCCCAATCCTCCGTGCAAACGAATCCTTGCCGTCTCGCCAGGGTCGCATCATGAGGGAACGGAAAAGGCCCCGGACACCCGAGCGCGGAACGTCCGGAGCCGGGATTTACGGAACGGCGGTCGTGACCTTCCGCAAGGCGCCGGCGAACACGGCCGGACGGGCGTCGAAGGCGAGTTCCTCTTCGCCTCGAAATCCTGTCTCGTTGGTGTCCCAGCGCGTGCCGGTCACGTCCGAGGAGTCGACGCGGTAGTTCTGCCCGAGGTAGATCTTCAGGGCCGACCATTCCCCGACGTACGGACTGCACATGAAAGGAACCCGCCAGACATTGGCGGGCTGAGACACTAGGCCCCCGAACTACAGATAGCCCTCGGGAACCGGACCGATTACCTCCATGCCGTGCCGTCGGGCGATCTCGTCGAGCCGATTCGGGTCGGCATCGCCGCTCTTGATCGCTGCGCTCAGTTGATCGAAGTAGCCGACCATTGCTGCCGGGGTGTAGAGGTTGAGCTTTCGGCTCGGCGCGGTGCCCACTCGAAAGCCGTGCCGGATGCCTGCCGGGATGAAGATGAACGAACCCGCCGGGCAGACGTACTCCCGTTCGTCAAGAAGGATGTGGTACTCGCCCTCGAGCACGTAGAAGGCCTCTGCGGCGTTGCTGTGAATGTGCGTTGGGGGCCCGAAGTTGGGTGGTTCGGCGGACTCGAGAAGCGCGAAGGCTGCACCGGTTTCCTCGCCGGAGGCTTTTAGCGACATCTCGAAGTTGCCGAGGTCGATGGACCGTCCTTCGCCCGGCCGAAGAACGAACGCGGTCCCGAGGCGATCGACCATTTCTGGCACCTCTCCCTTGCTTCGCCGTCGCGCGATTTCGGCCGCAGGCCTCCGAGGGAGCCCGGTCGGCACGTCAAGGCCCTGCGGGCTGCCGACGATCACTAGTGCACCGTCTCAAGAATGGCTCGACAACGGCTGACCTTCGCGATGATGGCAGCGGCCGAGGCCGTCCAGACAAAGGGCCGAGGCTCCTCGTTGTAGACGGCCAGGAACTCATCGATGGCGGCGGTCAGGTCGGGCAC
>JBBRYO010000060.1:0-15852 GCA_038237595.1 Candidatus Limnocylindrales bacterium
ATATGGACGCGGACGCTCTCCACCACCATTTCGCTCATCCCCGAGGGCATGACGCGATTCTACCTTCGGGTCCCGGGGCTACTTGGTGGGCTTGGGCGTCTTGGTCGGCCTCGGCGACGGGGAGCCGCTCGTCCCCGGCGACGGGGAGCCGCTCGTCCCCGGCGACGGGCTTGCCGACGGCGACGTCGGGATGTCGACGAGCTCGCTCTGCTCGAGCGCGGTCGGGCTGAGCCAGAAGAGGCTGGGCGACGGGGGAGTTGCGCCCCCACCCGGCGCCGGCGGCACCACCAGGACCATGCCACGCACGTCCTTCATCGCGGGCCTGGCCGAGACGCTCTGCCACTGCTCGACGTAGCTGCCGTTGGCCTTGTCGAAGACGACCACGCGGTCCCATTTGGCGTCGTAGACGTACAGGCGGCCGCTGCCCGCGTCGCCCGACCCCGCGAGCAACCGATAGTCGTGGCCGGGCCGCATGTCGCCGTTGTCGGGCGGGGTCTGGAGCGCGAACTGCTGCACCTTCCCGCCGTGGTGCTTGATGACGTTGTCCGAGGTGAGCGCGTAGATGTCGCCGTCGATGTAGAGCTGGAGGAACGTATCGACCGTCTCCGTGGTGCTCGCCAGCCAGTCCGTGGGCGCCGAGAACGCGTTTCCTCCGCCCTGCGGCCGGTAGCTCAGGATCTGCGAGGCCGACGGGTCGCCGAGGTAGAGGTTGTACTCGCCCGTCGCGAGCGACAGCAGGAACGTCCCCATGGCGTTCACGTCGCTGCCGGGCGGGTCACCCCCGAGGTGCACCTGGCCGAGCGTCCCGGCGCCGCTGGCATCGGAGGGCCGCCAGTACCAGAGGCCGCCGCGCGCGTCGACGACCAGCAGGTCGAGGCCGCCGCTGCCGATCAGCTTGGGCGCTCCGATCCCCTGTCCCGGCCCGTCCCCCGCGCTGATCACGACCGGCGAGCTGTCGCCTGACTTCTGGTCGACCCGCGTGACCGTGCCCTTGCCGGATCGGTCGATGAGGTACTCGGCGCCGTCGGGACCGCGAGCGAGGCCTCCGGGATCGGCGCCGTCGGGCAGCCGGAAGAGGGTCTTCGCCGATGAATGCTGGACGTTGTAACAGCACGGCCCGTCCAGGGTGGCCGTGACCTGCGCAAGGACGGAGTTGATGCTGGTTGCGGGCACGCCCGAATTTGCAGCGTTGTCGAGATCGTGGAAGGCCTCCTGGAGGAGCTTGAGCGCTGTGGCCTTGTCGATCGTGACGTTCCCGCCGGCGCCGATGACCTGGTGCAGCTTCGCGACGGCATCGTCGAAGGCGGCCTGGCCCTGTACCACCAGCTGTACCGGCGCCTCGCTGCCCCTCGGCCAGAACGTGATCAGCACGCCGAGCGCCAGGATCACGCCGAGAAACCCCAGCAGCGCGATCGCCGCCCGGCGCTGCGCCTCGCGCCGCGAGACCTGTGGAGTGATCCGCCGCGTGGACGTTCGGCGCCGCGGCATGAGGTCGAAGACACGGTCGATGGCCGAGCCGAACGCGCCCGTCACGGAGCCCGCCATGCTGCGGGCGCCACCGCCGACCGCGCTTGCCGCGCCGGCGATCGGCTGCGCCAGGGGGATCGGGCCGCCCGACGGCAGGTCGCCATAGGCGTCTCCGACGCCCGCAGCCGGCACCAGGCGGCTCTCCTGGCGTCCCGAGGCAACCTCGGTGGCCTCGATGGCGAGGACGGCGTCCGAGCCCTCTCCTCCGGCCGCCACGAAGAGGTGGTGGAGGTGCTCGACCGCCGACTGGGGGTGGAGCGTGACGACGGCGTTCTTCAGCTCTTCGGTGCCGACCACCTCGGTCAGGTTGCGCGAGACGAGCAGGAGCGAGTCGCCGATCGCGAACTCACCGCGCCAGACGTCCACGCGCACCGGGTCCCCGGCCGGGATGCCCGGCACCGATGCGTGCTCCGGCATCAGCAGGCGGGCGGCGCGCACCAGGTACGTCTCGATGTCGCCGACCGTCGCCACGTAGAGCTCGGTCGTGCGGATCACCGCGATGGCCACGCCGATCGAGCCGGGCGCCAGTCCGTTGCCCTCGCGACTGCCGCGCAGCTTGCGGTTGGCGCTCCGCAGGGTCTTCTCGAGGCAGGCGGGAATGCCCGCCGATTCGTCGTAGTAGTACTCGCGCCGGATGGTTTCGGCGACGAGGGCCGTGGCGTCGCGCGAGCGCCCACCGACGCTGGCGGAGCTCACGACGAGATACAGGTTGCCCTTCGTCCGCGACTTGGAACCCGTGGCCGGCTCGTTTACCAGCAGGGTGTCAGCCGAGGTCGAAAGGCGGTCCTGCTCAGCGACGAGGCCGTACTTGAGCTGGAGACGGGAAGCCATGGGGGCCGTAGTCTACCCGTTCCCGGGTTCGCCTCCGCGCCCACCGCCGGGTGCCCGGGGTCCCGCCTGGCGATGGCCCACCACCGGCCGCAGCTCCAGGAGCCGGAGTCCCCCGGGTGCCGTTGCGAAGGCCGCCAACAGGTCCTCCGCTCGCAACCGCAGCTCCTGGGCCACGATCGGATGGCTCGCGCTGACCACCAGGGTGGGAGGCCGAATCTCGATGACCGACGTGGCTCCGGCGGCGGCCGGAACCAGCTCCTGGACCAGGCGTTCCCAACTGGCCATGGCGCGCGACAGCCGCAGCTCCTCGTCGAGGCCGAGCTGGAGGGCAACCTCGGGCAACAGGTCGGAGAGGCGTCGCATGGGTCGTTTCCTGGGAGTCGTCACCAGTTTGTCGACCTCATCGCTTCAGGCGGTTCGCTCGAGCCGCCCGGGTTCGACCCGCCACGCGGTCGAGGCAGCCACCAGGGCCGGGTCCAGGTCGTCGAGGGTGGTGGTCGTCACGAAGGCCTGCGGCAGCCCGCCGATCCGGCGCACGAGATGCGCACGGCGCTGGGGATCGAGCTCGCTGAAGACGTCGTCCAGCAGCAGCAGCGGAGGCCGCCCGTCGATCTGCGCGAGCAGGTCGAGCTGGGCAAGCTTCAGGGCAAGGATGGCGGTGCGCTGCTGGCCGCGCGATGCGAACGAGGACAGCTCGCGGGCGCCGAGCTCGAAGCCGAGGTCGTCGCGGTGCGGCCCGACCAGCGTCTGCCCGTTCCAGACCTCCTTCTCGGCGGTCTCGCGGAGGCGCCGTCGAAGGGCAAGCTCCGGGTCCTCGTCGCTGGTCGGGGCAGCGTTGCTCAGGTAGCGCAGCGAGAGGCGCTCCTCGGCCGGAGCTATCTCCGCGTGCGAGGCCTCGAGCGGGCCCGCCAGGGCGTCAAGGGTCTCCAGCCGCCAGCTCACGATGCGCCCGCCCTCCACGCAAACGACCTCGTCCCAGTAGCGCAGCTCGTCCGGTGCCGCGACCTCCTCGCGGATGCGTCGCAAAAGGTTGTTGCGCTGGGTCAACGCACGCGTGTACGTGCTCAGGCTCGCGGCCGCGGCCGGCACCCGCTGCACGACCAGATGGTCCAGCACCGAGCGACGAAGACCTGGTGAGCCGACGACCAACAGCATGTCCTCCGGCGCGAACAGCACCGCCCGGAGGGCCGAGGCCAGTGCCGATGGGCGCCGCGGAACCCCGTTGACCTTGACCCGTTTCCGGGCGCCCGGCACGCCAGTGGGAAGCAGCACCACCTCCAACTGATCGCTGCCGCCCCCTGCGCTCACGGCCGCCTCCATGCGTGCTAACTCGGCGCCCCAGCGGATCAGCTCCGTGTCGGTCGACGTCCGGTGTGAGTGGCCCTGGGCGAGCACCACGAGCGCCTCGAGCAGGTTGGTCTTGCCGGCCGCGTTCTGCCCGACCACGACCTGGGGGCCGCCGGGAAAGTCGACCTCGAGTTCGGCGTAGCTCCGGAAGTTGCGCAGCGAGAGGTGGCTGACCAGCAAGGTCTGGCGGCAGGCGGCGACCGCTGTGCCCCCTCTAAGAGGGCGTGCGGACCGGCATGATGACGTGGATGTACTCATGGTCGTCAACCGGCTTGAGCACGCCGGGCGAGAGCGGGCCACTGAATTCCAGCGCCAGCTGATGGCCGCTCAGGTTCTGGAGGGCTTCAGTCAGGTAGCGCGCGTTGAAGGCGATGGTGACCGGGTCGCCCTCGATGGTGGCCTCGACCTCACCCTCTGCGTCGCCGACGTCCGCTGCGGCAGCGATGACGATTCCGTTCGAGCCGTCCTCGCCCAGCTTCAGCCGGACGACGTTGGCCGCCGAGCTGGCGATCAGCGCGGAGAGCCGCACCGCCTTCAGGAGATCCTCGCGCTCCACGACCGCGCGGCTCGAGTGGCTGGTCGGAAGCACCTGCTGGTAGTTGGGGAACTGCCCATCTATGAGGCGGCTTACGAGCTCCGTGCCCTCGACGTGGAAGATCACCTGGCTCTTGGCCTGCGCCAGCATCACGTCGACCGGATCGTCCGTGTCGCCGAGGATCCGCATCAGCTCGGTGTATGAGCGCGCCGGCACCACGAAGACCGTCTCCTCGACGGGTGAGAGCACGTCCAGCGTCTTGACCGCGATGCGGTAGTTGTCGGCAGCGGCGAGGGTCAGCTTGTCCCCCACGAACCTGGTCAGCACGCCCGTCAGGATTGGGCGCGCCTCGTCGCTGGCGGCGGCGAAAGCAACCTCGGAGAGTGCCTTTCGCAGGTCGCGTTGCTTGAGGTGGGTGGTGGGCCGCTCGCCGGCGGATGGGATCACGGGAAACTCGTCGGCGTCGATGCCGCGCAGGTGGGTCTGGTAGCGGCCCGCACGGATGTGCAGCGTGGTACCGCCCTCCACCTCCAGGTCGACGCGCTCGCCGGGCGGGAGGCCGGCCACGACGTCCGTGATGAGCCGCGCGGGCACGGTCAGCGAACCTTCCGAGTCGATCTTGCCGGGCACCCACGAGGTGACGCCGATCTCGAGGTTTGTGGCCGTCAGCTTCAACCCGGCGTCCTGGGTCCGGAGCAGCACGTTGGCGAGCACCGGCAGGGTGCTGCGGCTGCTGACTGCGCGGCTGACCACCGACAGGCCGCGCGCGAGGTTCTCCTGCATCACCGAAAGCTTCACGTCAGTAGGGCTCCCTCATGCGTCCGGCACCGCGGTCCTTGCCGTCCACAGGCTGATCCGACGGGATTCTGGGTTTGTGATTCGTATCTTCTCACCCCGTTATCATCATCATGCTGTGGATACGGGGGAAAAGCCCGACGGCGTTGCGCTGATCACCTGCGTGGCGAAGCCTTCCCGGAGCGGTGGACGAGGGGCCCCTCCCGGTGGGTGAACGGCGGACGAAACGCTGAAGTTGGTGGATGAAGTCGGCCGTGGCCCGGCCGCGCAGCCGGGTGACCCTCCTTTGTCCACCTCGGCTGCCGAGGGCCGGGTGGGGCGGCGGCATTTTCCGCCCACACGATCCGACGAGTTCTCCACCGCGCCGACGGCCGCGGCCAGCGGCCTCCACTCTGGGTGGGGCCTCTCGCAGACCTACTCCGAGTAGATGAGCTCCCGGACGGCGGCGAGCTCGCGGCGCAGCTCCTCGTTCTCCTGGCTCTCGCGGTCGATCTTGTCACAGGCGTGGAGCACCGTGGAGTGGTCGCGGCCGCCAAGCTCGGCTCCGATTCGCAGCAATGAGACATCGGTCTCGGCGCGCATCAGGAACATCGCGATCTGGCGCGGCATGACGATGGCGCGGTCGCGCTTCTGGCTCTTGAGTGTGTCCATGTCGACGCCGTAGTAGTCCGAGACGGCCTGGGCGATCTTCTCCGGCGTGACCATGCGGCGCTTGGGGTTGTACAGCACGTTCGACAGGACGGCCTGCGCGAGGTCGACGGTGATGGGCATGCCCTGCATCGTGGCATAGGCCACGATGCGGTTGAGGGCGCCCTCGAGCTCGCGGATGTTGGACACGACCTTGCGGGCGATGAACTCCAGCGCCTCCGAGCCGATGGGCACGCTCTGCTCCTCGGCCTTGGCGCGCAGGATCGCGATGCGTGTCTCGAGGTCCGGAGCCGTGAGATCCGCGATGAGGCCCCACTCGAAGCGGCTGCGCAGGCGCTCCTCGAGGGTCGTGATCTGCTTTGGCGGCCGGTCGGACGACAGGACGATCTGCTTGCCGTCCTCGTGGATCGCATTGAAGGTGTGGAAGAACTCCTCCTGGGTGCGCTCCTTGTCAGCGATGAACTGGATGTCGTCGATGAGCAGGAGGTCGATGCGCCGGTAGCGCGCACGGAAATCGTCGATGCGGCCCTGCTGGATGCTGGTGATGAACTCGTTGGTGAACTTCTCGCTGGTGGCGTAGACGACGCGCTTGCGCGGGAAGCGGCCGATCACCGAGTTCCCGATGGCGTGCATCAGGTGGGTCTTGCCGAGCCCCACGCCGCCGTACAGGAAGAGCGGGTTGTAGGCGTGCCCCGGTCGCTCCGCCACCGACAGGCTGGCCGCATGCGCCAGACGGTTGGCCGACCCGACGATGAAATTGCGGAAGGTGTAGCGGGCGTTGAGCGCAACGCTCGTGCCCTCCGGACCACCGACGCGACCAGGCTCGAGGCGCACCTTCTCCGGTGCCGCCGCCGCGGACGAGATCCTGGCCGGCGCTTCTGTGACGTCCGTCTCCGCGGGATCGTCGGTGATCCGCTCCGAAGGCGCGACCTCGCGCACCTCGAAGTCGACGTTGACGCTGTAGCCGACGACCCGCGCCAGTGTCTGGCAGATCAGCGAGCGGTAGCGGGTCTCGAGCCAGTCCTTGGCGAAGCCATTCGGGACCGCGACGCGGAAGCGGTTGTCGTCGACGGCCACGAGGGCGGTGTCCTTGAGCCAGGTTTCGTAGTTGGCAGGCGACAGCGAGACCTGCAGCTCACCGAGGGCGGCACGCCAGACCTGCTTCGCATCCATCGATGGCACTGCCCCTGATGAGGTTGTTGTCCCTGCACGCAGCCCTCTCGAGACCGGCCCCGTTCGGGCGAGGCTGCGCATTCATCCGCCACGTCGAAGTCCCTGGTGATGACGGCTCACAAGCCGCGTCCGGTGGGCTCCGGTTCGGGCGTCCTCGGTACCCTGGGGGACCCGGGGCGGCATACGTTAGCGCGCCGACGGGAAGCCCGCAACGGTATTCGTGCATACTCCCCCGGAGTATCGTGCGGAGCCACGCTCGGCGGGGTCGTCAGCCGATACGATCGCCAGGGGAAGCTCCGGCGTCGACGGAGAGCAGGGGGATCGAGCCGTCAGCCGGCAGAGCGCCAAGGACGAGCACCTCGCTGGTGAATGAGGCAACGCGCCGCGGCGGGAAGTTGACGACGGCGACCACCAGGCGCCCCACGAGGGCCGCCGGGTCCGGGTACGTCGCCGGCAGCTGCGCCGATGACTGCCGCTGCCCGGCGGCACCGAAATCGATCACCAGCTGCCAGGCGGGCTTTCGCGCTTCCGGAAACGGCCGGACCTCCAGGACCCGTCCAACGCGCAGGTCGAGCTTCGTAAAATCGTCGATCGTCGCACTGCCCGGAGGCAGGAACGGAAGCTGATCGGACACTGGCCCTCCCTTCTGTGGTTATAATCCGCCGGACGTGGACGCGCCACGGCGCACCCGCGCGGACCATATCCGCGCTTTCAGCGCCCGGCGCGTTTTCTTTCGCAAGTGGGTCGTCCGGACGAGCCGGCCTTCTTCCCTTCCTCCGATCGCTCGTCCAGAGGAGCCCGTCAGGCCCAGCATGACCAAGCAGACTTATCAGCCCAAGAAGCGACACCGCGCCAAGGAGCACGGCTTTCGGGCGCGCATGAAGTCGCAGGGCGGCCGCAAGGTCCTCGCCGCCCGGCGAGCAAAGGGACGCCGGAAGCTGACCGTCTGAGGGCGGAGAGGGGATCCGCTCCGGTGGGCGGCTCGCTCGACATGCTCCGCTCGAAGCGCGACTTCGCGGCACTCCAGGGCGCGAGTTGGAGCCGGGCACACCCGCTGCTCATCCTCCGGTTCCGCCGCAACGAACTGGGCCGTGACCGGTTCGGCATCTCCACCGGGAAACGGCTCGGCGGTGCAGTCGTCCGCAACCGGGTCCGGAGACGGATCCGCGAAACGCTTCGGGCGATGGCCGGACCGACAAGCGGTTGGGACGTTCTGGTGGTGGCCAGACCGGCGAGCGCAACGGCCACCTACACGGAGCTGCGGGATGCGCTCCAGCGGCTCATGAAGGCACTGCGGACCATGGAAGGAACAGCCGGATCGTGAAACAGATCGGCGTGGGGCTCATCAAGCTGTACCGCGTCGTCTTCGCGTGGCTCCCTTCGAGCTGCCGCTTCGAGCCGAGCTGCTCTCGCTACGCCGAGCAGGCAATCATGAAGTACGGCCTGCTGCGGGGCAGCCTGATGGGCGCGAAGCGCATTGCACATTGCCATCCCTGGAACCCGGGCGGCTATGACCCGGTCCGCTGACATGCTGACGCCGGCGTCATCGGGTGCTCGGGGCCGCCTCCGGCGGCTGGCGCGCTTCGACTTCGGCGTCGCGGCCGTCATCGCGCTGCTGGCCATCTGCGCGGTCGTCGGGCCGGTCCTGGCGGTGGATCCGACCGTCAGCCCTGGTGCCACTCTTGGAGCCAGCCTCGCGCCGAGCCCCGCGGCCACTGTCCAAACCACGACCGCGCCGCTTGCGTCGGCCTCGCCGGCTGCCGCAGGCGACGTCGGACCGTCCCCTGCTCCGTCGGCCTCGGCTCCCTGCCCGATCCCGGAGATCACGCCGATCCCTTCCGGGCAGCCCACGCCAACCGCTCCGGTGCCGACCCAGGCGCCGCACAACCTGTGCCCCGCGGTTCCCAAGGGTACCGACCCCTTCAGCATCATCGCCTGGATCTTCACGCCGCTCTTCCAGATCATCTTCATGACGCTGGCGCTCTTCTACAGCCTCATCGGCGACATCGGTATCGCGATCGTGCTCGTGACGATCGTCATCCGCCTGCTCCTCTACCCCTTCTTCAAGCGCCAGATCGTCTCGCAACGCCGGATGCAGATGCTCCAGCCGGAGATCAAGTCGATCCAGGCCAAGTACAAGGGCAATCGCGGGAAGATCAGCGAAGAGACGATGAAGCTCTACAAGGAGCGTGGCATCAACCCGGTTGCAGGATGCCTGCCGGCCATCATCACGCTCGTCCCGCTCTCGGCCATGTACCAGGTATTCAGCCAGGGCCTTTCGGCGCCGGACATCAGCTCGATGCTCCAGGTCTTCGGCAACCCCGTCATAACCGTGCATTGCCAGCAGCCCGGCAATCCCAACGTGCCGTGCATCAACCCCATCGTGCCGTGGCTCTTCAACCTCGATGCGCACCACGCACAGGTGCTGTTCGCGGTCTTCGGCTTCGGCATCAGCGCCCTTGCCATCGTGTCCGCGATCCTTCAGTTGATCCAGACGCGCATGGCGACCACCTTGAGCGACGACCCGCAGGCACGCAGCCAGCAGCGGATCTTCCTGCTGCTGCCGCTCTTCTCGCTGGTGTACGGCGGCTTCCTGCCGGCGGGCCTCTTCATCTACTGGATCACGACCACGATCTTCGGGATCGTGCAGCAATATGTTCTGGCCGGCTGGGGCGGGCTCTTCCCGATCTTCGGGTGGGAGCCCGCGTTCGCGAGGAACCACCAGCCGCGCTACCCAGTCCCGTCCTTTGCTCCGCGCGTCGATGAAAAGACGACCGGCAACGGGGGTGCGGCCCCGAATCGCCGGAAAGCCACCGACAATGCGGCAGGAACCATCAGGCCGGTCCGTACCAAGGCGCGTACAAGCCGGCGAGGGAGACGTCGATGAGCGAATACCAGGAATTCACAGGCAAGACCGTTGAAGAGGCGCTGCGCAACGCACGCGAGACGTTCGGGGTTGGGGGTCTTGACGATCTCGATTTCGAGATCCTGACCCCCGGCAGCCGCGGGGTGCTCGGCATGGGCGCCGAACCGGCACGGATCATCGCTGCGCCGCGATCGGCGCTGGGTGGCGCGGCACCTCGCCGTGAGGCCGCGGCATCGAAGCCGCTCCCCGCTCCGCCGCCGCGCGACCACGAGGATCGTGACCGCGATCGTGGTCCGCGCGACCGGGATCGAGATCGCGGGCCGCGCGATCGCGAGCGAACCGGCTCCTTCGAGCGCCGTCCCGATCGTCCCGATCGCCCCGAGCGCACGGATCGGCCCGCAGCTCCCGCCGGACCTCCCCGGACGCAGGAGCCGTCGATGCCGCCGCGCCGGCCACCGACGGACCGCGACCGTGGCGGATCGTTCAACCGCGATCGTGCGGATCGCGGCCCTCACGAGGCAGGTCGTGAGCGTCCGGCTGCTGCCGCGCCCCCGCCGCGCGAAGATCGCCGTGGCAGCGGCCTCTCCCAGCTCGAGGCTGCCGAGGTCGCCAACGCACGCGCCTCGGTGACCGTCGAGCGCGAGGAGATCCAGGCCGCCGAGGCGTCCCCCGAGGCGCTCGAGGCGGGCAAGGAGATCCTCCAGCGGCTCATCGAGCTGATGGGCTACCGCGCGACCGTGACCGTGCACGCGGGCCAGACCTCCAAGATCGACGTCGCCGGCGTCGACGACGAGGAGAAGGAGGCCCTCGGTGCCCTCATCGGGCGCAAGGGCGAACGCCTCTCAGCGCTCCAGCACCTCGTCAACCTCATGCTATCCCGTCGCATGGGCGCCTGGACGCGCGTGCTGGTCGACGTGGAGGACTACCGCGGCCGGCGCGAGCGCCAGCTCACCGAGATCGCCCACCGCGCGGCGGAGAAGGTGATCGAGTCGGGCACCATGCTCCAGCTCGAGCCCATGCCCGCCCTCGAACGCCGCTGGGTGCACCTCGCTCTTCGGGGCGTCCCCGGCGTCGCCACGCAGTCCATCGGCGAGGAGCCGCAGCGCCGCATCGTCATCTTGCGCGCCCAGGAGTAGCTCGACAGGTAACGCGTCTGCGGACACACAAAAGCCCGGAGGCGCATTGTCCAAAACCGCATGACTTGGCAAGTTCAGATCCCCACATGTAGTCACGCCTGCACTTGAGGGGGGAGGCCATCTCCGCCCCGGCGCGAGCGGATAATGTGTCACCTTTGGTCCAAAGCGCCGCATGAACTGTCAGTTCTGGCGGCGACGAAAGTGCTACACGCTCGCGGCCACAGCCAGCGAATACGGGTTGCCGATGTCGTCCTGGTTGTCGACCCGAACGACATCGACGATAGACGTCGTCTTGACGTTCTGGAAGCCGATGTGTATCGGATGGGAATCGCCCACGCACACGACGACCGCTTGCGACCAGCCCAGGCGGTCCACAAGACGACTGCCAACTTTGGCCTTTGGCCCAGGGTGCGAACTCAGGCTCCCTCCCAATGCGCCTCAAGTAGACCCGATCCTTGGCGAGACAGATCCTGCAGTCGCGCATTGCAGCAGGCTCAAGAGGGCTCCGGCGAAGTAGCTACGGGCTTGGGGATTCGACCAGCGTTTAGGCTGGCCCGCCTTCGGCCCCGTAAGGTCCTCCACGAACGAGAGCGGGTCACTCCACAGCTGCAATGAGCGTTCCGGTACCGTGAGCGCAATCGCGATGGGCGAGGCGCGGTCAGACAGGGAGGGGATCGGTTGGTAAGACGTGCAGGAAACGCCGTCCCGACGGACAGACGACGCCTGGCGGCTGCACCTCAGCGCTCCCTCGAGGCGACCCTCTGGGATGCGGCCGACAAGATGCGCGGCAACCTTGAAGCGTCCGAGTACAAGCACGTCGCGCTCGGCTTGGTGTTCCTTAAGTACATCTCGGACGCATTCGAGCAGCGCCACTCATATCTGGGCGCTGCTACCGCTGACCCGGACAGCGACTACTACGTCCCCGACGCGTCGCGCAGGCGTCTCATCTCCGAATCACGGGACGAGTACACCTCGGAGGCGGTCTTCTGAGTGCCCCCAGAGGCCCGCTGGCTGTTTCTCCAGGAGCATGCAAAGCAACCGAATATCGGCGATCTCATCGATGCGGCCATGGACGCCATTGAGCGGGACAACCCTAGTCTCAAGGCGTCTTGCCCAAGACGTACGCCCGTGCGGACATCGACAAGCGGTTCCTAGGAGAGCTGGTCGACCTGATCGGGTCCATCGGTTTCACGAGCGTGAACCACGGCTCGGATGATGTGCTTGGCCGCGTATACGAGTACTTTCTTGGCCAGTTCGCGAAGGCGGAGGGCCAGAAGGCCGGCGCTTTCTACACGCCTCGCTCGGTGGTCCGTCTGCTCGTGGAGATGCTGGAGCCCTTCAAGGGGCGGGTCTTCGACCCCTGCTGCGGCTCGGGTGGCATGTTCGTCCAGTCTGCGGAGTTCGTGGCCGCCCACGGCGGCCATCGATCAGACGTCTCGATCTACGGTCAGGAGTCGACGGCCACGACCTGGCGTCTGGGCCGAATGAACCCCGCCATCCGGGGCATCGAGGCCAACCTCGGTGATCACGCTGCTGACAGCTTCCACCGCGATCTACATCCTGACCTTCCCGTGTGGGGGGACACGAGCATGTCACGCTTGCGGTGACAGCCATGTCAACGATTCAGGTCGGGGACGCTGAGTCTTGACCGTCCCACGTGCCCGCGGGTGCCGTTAGCGCGATCGGGCTTTCAGCGGGCGAAATCATCAGCTGGGCCACGGCTTTTGCGACGAGATCGAGCGTGCGCCGCGTACGTGTCGCTTGCAACCGTTTCATCGCCTCTGTCGGTTCGCCGATGCGACGTGTCAATACGAAATCTCCTGCGCCTCCTCCCCCCAATAAAACGTTGGTCTGGAATTCCATACCGCTGACCTGCTCTCTGTGTTGATTTGCATCAGTCACCGTTCAGGCCGATCCATGTTCGCCGGCGCTGGCATGACCGGCACGGCTGATAGCCGGCCTGAAGAGCAGGCTGCGTCGGCCACCAGCGGCCCTTCTCGTCGAGCTCGTAGAGGCCAACACCATTGGGCGCCCAAGGTGGGCCAGCCCAGTCCCTGATCCGCTTGGCGCCTTCGTCGACCCTACGCAGCGGCTCGACGCTATCAGGTCTGCACCGATTGAGTTCTCTCGTGCGCCAGTAACGGAGTCCCTCGGGCGATTCCCAGTAGCGGTTCGGAGTCGGTAGCCACGGAAATAGGCGCGATAAGCCTCCGTGTTTCTGCTGCTCACCATCGCGTCGAGGACGTCCCACGCCCCGTCCGGCGACTTCGCGTGCACGGCGTACTGGTGCGGGATCTGTGGGCACAGCTGACTGACCCACGGCAGAGCATCGATCGCCGCGGCCACCGAATACTCGCGACCGTCAGGATCGCGCACGGTGCTCGAGTCAACGATCTCGTACCTAGCGATGCCTTACCCCGAGGAGGCCACCGCGCGGCGTGTGAGAGGGCGTTGATTCACCCCCAGTTGGCACGCACGTAGGTGAGTGCCTCATTGTGGTTCAGCGTCCGCGATGAACTCCCCAAGCGAACGTAGAACTCGTCCTTGTCATTGGCTTCCTGGAAATAGACGGGCGTAGGGCTCCGGCGAACATCGATCAGACAGACGTCGGCCCCATTCAACTCGACGATCTCTATCCTGACCAGCGGTGTGACGCCAAGACCCAGGTGCTGGTTGATGACATTGGCCAGCGCTTGCAGGAAGCGATCGCGGCCCTCGGAACCCGAACGACCGAGTGCCCGGTAATCAGGCCCGAGACCACGGAGAGTGCCGTCGTCGTCCACGCCCACCACAATGCGCCCGCCATTCGAGTTGAGGAACGCGGCGACGGTCTTCGTGGTGCTTTTCTGAAGCCCCGGGTTGTCGCGCTCCTCGCGCACGTCCCAGCGGAGAGTCGCCTTGAACTCGACGGTCGCGGACTCGCCGCCAGCGATCACCCGCTTCACGTCCGCCGCGGTCGCGCCGAGCGTTTGGGCGGTTGCAGGGCTGTCCGCGGAGGTCACCTGAGCAAGGGGAGACGCGGCCGGCGCTGGAGACTCCTCCGGCTCCACCATCTCTGGGGTGACCACCAACTGTTCGCCCGCGTCGCTCACCACAAAGGTGAAGTCGGTCTTCCGGAACTCGTCGCGCCCGATCCGCCTCTGCTGCTCCTTCACGCGGCGGCGAACCTCCATCGCCAGCCGAACTGCCCAGGCGACATCGTCGTCGGGGATGGAGGCGGCAGAGTCCGGATAGAGCAGCTTGAGCAATCCGGACACCGTTCGGTTGACGGCCCAAGTATCGCGACCGCTGAGCGCCGACCCGTACGTGACTCGGCCCTGGAGCGCCGGCAGGCGAGTCTCGTCGCGCAGGTGCGTCCAGGCTTCGGCCAAGAAGTCGCTGACCAGCCCGAAGTGGTTCGTGAACAGCGTGGGATCCATCTTGGGAATGTCCCAGCCGGGCAGATAGGCATGGATCCGGTCCATGAACGCCGTGTCGTCGCGCATCTCCTTGGGGAACGGGCTGAAGAGGTGCCCAACGCGCTGCTGATGGGAGACGTCGACATCGAAGTTGCCGACAAGAACAACACCGCCGAACGCGCGGATGCTTTCCTTGCCGCGGCTGAACTCGCCGGACTCCATGTAGCCCTTGAGGATGTTCACGCCATCCTTCTGATCAAAGTTGATGCCGCTGACCTCGTCAAAGCAGACGACGTCGTACTGCGCGACGAGACCCTTCTGCCCGGTCCGCATGTCGACGAACATCCGGGCGACGGTCGCCTTGCCGCCGGATACGAGGTGGGAGTAGGGCGAGACCTGCTGGAAGAGATGCGACTTGCCGGTGCCGCGCGGGCCGAGCTCCACTAGGTTGTAGTTGTGCTCCGCGAACGGGACCATCCGCAGGAGCAACAGATCCTGCGCGCGGGCGCTCAATCGATCGGGCTCGAAGCCGACGCTCCGCAACAAGAACGACCGCCATTGCGGCACCGTAAAGGCCTGCCGACCGCGGGCCACCACCTTGAGGATGTCCCCCTTGGAAAGCTGGATCGGTCGCAGGTTGGCGATCGAGAACGGGCGACTGTTAGCCCCCTCGTCCAAAGCCGCGTGGTATTCGAGCTCGACCTCAGCGTAGAAGCCGCCGGTCAGCATCCGCTGGTGATCGCGAACCACTTGATCCGCGATCCGCACGTCCTTCAATTGCAGGCTCGGCAGCGTCACGAAATAGGAGTCGCTGCCGACATCCAGGCGCGCAGTGATCAGGTCGATCAGCTTGATCGAGCCCAGCTCCCGAGCTCGCGACTTGAACAGCTCATGAGCGCCGGCGCGGACGGTGCGATCCCGCAGTTGGCGCTCGACGATCTTCAGGCCCTCGGCGATCTCGTCCGGGTCCGTGCTGGCGCAGTAGCGGCCGAGGAGGAACTCACCGACGTAGGTCGGGACCGGATACTGGCCCTTGAACTTCAGGGCCAGGTCCTTGCGGACAATGAAGCCGTCGAACGCCTCGGCCGCGATCTGGTCGAGCTCGTCCAACTCACTCATGCGTCCGCTCCCACTTCGATCACGCTCTGGGCGATCACCGTGTCGGCCGCGTCGAGGACGACGGCGAACACCGTGGTCCCGATCAAGTCTTCGTCTTCAACGAGCAGTTTGGCGGTCGTGTCGCCACCGAGCGCCGCCCCTGACCCTGCCACCGTCGTCGACGGGTCGCCGGCCTTCCGGCGCAGGTCGACGGATGCACCAGCAGGGGCACCTACCGCGGAGGCCAGGGCGCGGAGGCCACGCCAGCGAACCGAGATCGACAGCGCAGAGGCCGGCGCAGGTTCGCCAGCTTCCGCCCGCACGACCATGAGCGGTGTGACGCACTCTTGGGGACTAAGTGAAGTTCCCCGGGGCAAATGAGACTGGCTACCGTGCCCTCCATGAGGGAGGGTCCAGTGCCGATCAAGTCCGACCCGCGACGGCTGCCACGTCGGAACCACTACCAGGAGGGTCCCGGGTTCCTGTTCGTGGCGACCC
>JBBRYO010000061.1:0-15834 GCA_038237595.1 Candidatus Limnocylindrales bacterium
ATGACCTCGGCCGAAGGCAACCTCATTGCCGTCAACAAGTCGGACGGCACGGAGTTATGGCGGGTCCCGATTGCAACCGGGGCCGACTGGGGTGCTGCCGTCACTGGCGGTCTGATCTTCCAGGGCAATCGTGACGGGACGGTGCGCGCGTTCGGCGATGCCTCTGGCGTTGTCCCGTCACCAAGTCCCAGTGAAACGCCGGCCCCAACTCCGCTCCCAGAAGCTTTCGAGCTCGTCAAGACATTCGACGCCACGACAAGTGGTCTCGACGATCCGGCTGGACTCGACGTGGGACCGGACGGCAACCTCTATGTAGCGAACGCTCTGCGAGACGAGATCCTCGTGCTCGACCCCACCGGCGACATCGTCCGACGATGGGGGCAACACGGCACTGGCGCTGGCGACTTCGACTTCCAGCGAAACCGCGGAAATGACAGCACGGGCGCGGTCGCGCTCGACAAGGGTGGCTTCGTATACGTGGCCGACTACGTGAACAACCGCATCGAGAAGTTCACCGGCAAAGGCAAGTTCGTCCGGCAATGGGGAAGCTACGGGCAGGGCGACGGTCAATTTCTTGGCGCGTACGACATCGCAGTCGGCCCCGATGACAGCGTCTATGTGGCCGATGAGGTGCGCGACGACATCCAGAAGTTCACGACCGACGGGAAATTCGTGACCACACTGGGTGGGCACGGAAGCGCGCCGGGCCAACTCGACGGTGCCGGGGGTCTCTGGGTGGATGCGGCGGGGACGCTGTTCGCCACTGACTTCAACAACAGCCGCATCCAGGCATGGGACAGCAAGGGTTCCCTCCTCTGGACGCAGGGAGAGTACGGCTCCGCTCCTGGCAACCTGTCCCTGCCGAACGACATCGCGGTCGACGGAGCCGGGAATCTCTTCGTTCTCGAAACGAAGGCTCGGGTCCAGGTATTCGACTCGCAGCGAAGGCCAATTGCGGCCTGGGCCAAGCCTGCCGCGGATGACGAGATCACCTTCATCACGCTCGGCACAAAGGGCATCGTGTATGTGAGCGATTACTTCGGGAACCGCATCTACAAGCTACGGGTCCTTCCGCAGATCGGCGCAGGATGACGAGCTGATGGGTGGCGCCCCGTCGATTCCCTGTCGGTGGGGCGCCGGCAAGCTGCACGCGACGCAGGCAGAACCGCACGGCCAACACACCGCGACCCTTTTGGGCGCAAGAGTCCCACCGTTGACGGCTCCAGAAACGACAGGCTAGACTTCAATCCTGACTTAGAAGGTCGGAATTACTCCTGTGGCGCGGGTGCGCCGACAGGGACCGGCCCTGACCCTGGAGCCTCCTTCCGTGCGAACCACATTCCCGACCAACGGCGCCCTGCATTTCTCGACGCGGGGCGAGTACGGCGTGCGGCTGATGGTGGAGCTCGCGCGTCACTACGGGACCGGCCCGGTGAGCCTCACGGAGATGGCCGGCCACGAGGATCTGCCGCGGCCCTACCTCGAGCAGCTGGTGGTCAGCCTCCGTGAGGCGGGACTCGTGACAAGCACCCGCGGTGCCCGCGGCGGCTACGAGCTCGCGCGCGATGCCTCCGAGATCCGCATGAGCCAGGTGCTCCAGGCGCTCGAAGGCCCGATCGCACCGATGATCTGCGCCAGCGAGGATCCGCTCCACGCGGGAGCCTGCGAACGCACCGGCTTCTGCAACGTGAACCTGCTGTGGGTGCGCGTTCGCGACGCCGCCGTGGGCGCACTCGACTCGTTGACTCTCGCCGACCTTGCCCGACCGCGTGCACTGCATCCGTTCCACTCGCGGCCCCTCCACCCGTCGACGGCCGCGACGACGGATCAGCCCCAGACAGCGGAGCCAGTTACCACCGCATGACACAGTCCGATACCGCAACCGCAACGACCGACGAGGCCGCCGTCCAGGCGCCTTCGCCGCCATCCAGCCTCATCCCGACCCATCCCGTCGACGATCGCCAGCTGGTGATCCGCGACCTCCACGTCGTGCCCGTCGCGGACCCGTCGCGCGAGATCCTGGCCGGCATCGACCTGACCGTCGGCAAGGGCGAAGTGCACGCGATCATGGGCCGCAACGGCTCGGGCAAGACGACCCTCGCCTACGCGCTGATGGGCCACCCGGCGTACACCGTCACCAGCGGCGAGGTCCTGTGGAAGGGCTACAACGTCCTCAAGCTGTCGCCGGACAAGCGGGCGCGCCTCGGCCTCTTCCTCGCCTTCCAGTACCCGACCGCGATCCCCGGGCTCTCGGTCGCTAGCTTCCTGCGAACCGCGCTCAACGCCCGGCGGCGGGGCCTCGAGGCCCCGAACGAGGAGATCGATCCCTCCGACCCGACGCGCGGCGGCATCAAGATGGGCGAATTCCGCAACCTGCTGCGCTCCAAAATGGCGCTCCTGCGCCTGGACGACGCCTTCGCCGGCCGCTACGTGAACGAGGGCTTCTCCGGCGGGGAGAAGAAGCGCCTGGAGATGCTCCAGATGGCCGTGCTCCAGCCCGAGTTCGCCGTCCTCGACGAGACCGACTCGGGCCTCGACATCGACGCGCTGCGCATCGTGGCGGAAGGTGTCAACGCCCAGCTCAATCCCGACCTCGGGGTGCTGCTGATCACGCACTACCAGCGCCTGCTCAACTACATCACACCGGACCACGTCCACGTCCTGGCAGCGGGCCGCATCATCAAGTCGGGAGGCCGCGACCTCGCGCTCCAGCTCGAAGCCGAGGGCTACGCGCCGATCCTGCGCGAGGCGGGACTCGAAATCACCGAGGACGAGGGCCCCGAGCCCGCCGACACCGCCGAAGTGGCGACCCACTGAACGCCAGCCAGCCGGAGAACGCCATGGGCAGCCACCTTCCCATCGACCCCGTAGCCATCCGCCGCGACTTCCCGCTGTTCGAGCGCGACTTCGGCGGACGGTCGCTGGCCTACCTCGACTCGGCCTCGACGTCCCTGAAGCCCCGCGCCGTCCTGGACGCGGTCGAGGGCTACAACACCCGCTACACGGCCAACGTCCACCGCGGGATCTACACCACGGGCGAGGAGGCCACGGCCTCATACGAGAAGGCACGCGCGACGATCGCCCGCTTCCTCAACGCGCCCGACGAACACGAGATCGTGATGGTCCGCAACGCCACCGAGGCCATCAACCTCGTCGCCTACAGCTGGGGCCGCCGCAACATCCGCCAGGCGGACACGATCGTCCTGACCGAGCTCGAACACCATGCCAACCTCGTTCCCTGGCAGCTTCTCAGCCAGGAGAAGGACGCCGACCTGGAGTTCGTGGCGATCGACGACGACGGGCGGCTCAATCAGCAGAGCTTCGAGGTCCTGCTGCGGACCCGGCCGAAGCTCGTGGCGTTCACCCAGGTCTCGAATGGCCTCGGCACGATCAACCCTGCCAGGGAGATGATCGCGGCGGCCCACGCGGCCGGCGCGCTCGTGCTGATCGACGGCGCACAGGCCGTGCCGCACGGCCCGGTGGATTTGACCGACCTCGGGGCTGACTTCTACGTCTTCTCGGGCCACAAGGTGCTCGGCCCGACCGGGTCCGGGGCACTCTGGGCGCGCCGCGAGCTGCTCGACGAGATGCCTCCCTTCCTGGGCGGCGGCGAGATGATCCGCGAGGTGCACCTGCGTCGCACCACCTTCAATGAGGTCCCCTGGAAGTTCGAGGCCGGTACGCCCGACATCGCCGCAGCGATCGGCCTCGGCGCGGCGCTCGACTACCTGACGGAGATCGGCATGGACAACGTTCGTGCCCATGAGCGCGAGCTCACCGAGTACGCCCTCGAGGTGCTGCCGCGCGACGTGCCCGGCATCCGCATCCTCGGACCCCGCTCGGCGACGGAGCGCGCCGGGATCGTGACGTTCAATCTGCCGGGCGTCCACCCGCATGACGTGGCCACGCTCCTCGACCGGGAGGCGGTCGCCATCCGTGCGGGGCACCACTGCACGCAGCCGCTCCACGAGCGACTCGGCGAGACGGCCACCGCGCGCGCCAGCTTCAACGTCTACAGCGGCCGCGACGACATCGACCGGCTGGTGGTCGGGCTCCAGAAGGTGCAGCGCATCTTCGACGAGGGTGCCGGGTCGGCCGCCGGGCGTTCGGCTCGGCCCGGCTCCACGACCGCGCCCGGTGCGTCGGTGCCCGAGCCAGCCGCCGTGACCGGTCACTGACCGGGCGGCACGGCACTTCCGCTAGGCTTTCACTGAGATGGATGACCTGTACCGCGACGAGATCCTCGAGCACTACCGGCGGCCGCACAACTTCGGCACGCTGCTGAACCCCGATGCGTCCTACGAGGGCTCGAACCCGCTGTGCGGCGACCGCATCACGCTGATGCTCGAGATCGGAGGCGACGGCACCGTCAGCGACGTGGCCTTCACCGGCCGCGGTTGCGCCATCAGCCAGGCGTCGGCGTCGCTGCTCACGGACGAGATCCGAGGCAAGTCGCTCACGGACCTCGCGAAGGTTGGCAACCAGGACGTGCTGGACGCGCTGGGCATCGACATCAGCCCCGCCCGGCTCAAGTGCGCGCTCCTGTCGGTCGACACGCTGCGGCGCGCCCTGGCCGGAATGGACGTCGCCTGGACACCCTCGGAGGCACGCTCATGACCATTTCGAGCACGCGCATCTGTCCCGGGCCGGCCTAAGCAGGGCTGGCAGAACCCCTCGCCCAACTCTCTCGCGACGCCCGTCAAGCGTCCGCGACACCATCCGAACCGCCAGCTGGAGCCCTTTCAAGACAATGAGCAAGACCTTTGCCGACCTGCTGCGCCAGGCCCGCGCCACGACCCGCGAGGTTTCGACGGACGAGGCCAAGCTGCTGGCCGAGCGTGGCACGCACCTCATCGATGTCCGCGAGGCGTCCGAATGGGAGGAGGGCCACATCCCGTCCGCGGCCTTCATCCCCAAGAGCTACCTGGAGCAGCGCATCGAGGCCGCCGTGCCCGACCGAAGCGCTCCGGTGGTGCTCTACTGCGCGAGCGGCGTGCGCTCGGTGTTGGCGGCCCAGGCGCTTCAGCAGATGGGCTACCAGGACGTGGCCTCGATGGCCGGCGGGTTCCAGGCCTGGAAGAGCGAGGGCCGCGAGTGGGTCCGCCCGGTCGTGCTCTCCAGGGAGCAGAAGCAGCGTTACAGCCGCCACCTGCTGATGCCGGAGGTCGGAGCCGAGGGACAGGCGAAGCTGCTCGGGTCGAAGGTGCTGCTGATCGGCGCCGGCGGGCTCGGCGCCCCGGCCATGCTCTACCTCGCCGCAGCGGGGGTCGGCACCATCGGAATCGTCGACTTCGACACTGTCGACCTCTCGAACCTCCAGCGCCAGGTCATCCACACCAATGATCGAGTCGGGCGCAAGAAGACCGAGTCTGCCGCCGAGAGCATCCACGCCCTCAACCCCGACGTGAAGGTCATCCCCTACGAGGAGATGCTCACCGAGGAGAACGTGGAGCGCCTGATCAAGGGCTACGACGTGATCCTTGATGGCACGGACACGTTCGAGACGCGCTACACCCTCAACGACGCCGCGGTCCGCGCCCGCATCCCGGTGGTGCACGCCTCGGTCTATCGCTTCGAGGGGCAGCTGACCGTCTTCCAGCCGTTCGAAGGCCCGTGCTACCGCTGCCTCTACCCGACGCCTCCGCCGCCGGAGCTCGCACCCGGCTGCTCGGTGGCTGGCGTGCTCGGCGTGGTCCCCGGCACCATGGGTCTGCTCCAGGCCACCGAGGTCCTCAAGCTGCTGCTCGGAATCGGCGAAAGCCTCGCCGGCCGGCTGCTGATCTACGACGCCCTTGACGCGACCTTCCAGGAGCTGACGCTGCGTCGCGATCCCCACTGCCCTGCCTGCGGCGACGCCGCCGTGGCGAAGGCCCCCACGCCGATCGACCTCTCCGAGGCGACGCCCGCTCCCGCGAGCGTCGGAGCCACGGCATGACGGCGGTGCGCATTCCGCCGGTGCTGCGGGCGCAGGCCGGCAACAACAAGCAGGTCGAGGTGACGGGCTCGACCGTGGGCGAGGCGCTCCAGGCGCTGATCGGCGAGTACCCTGGTCTCCGCGACCAGCTGCTGACCTCTGAAGGTGCACTCAACCGGTTCGTCAACGTCTACGTCAACGGGCGTGACGTCCGCTACGAACAGGAGCTCGCGACGCCGGTCACGGGGACGGACACCGTGATCCTGCTGCCGGCCATGGCCGGCGGCTGAGGCTGCCCGGCATGAAGGTGGCCGACGCGGATCGGCTTCGTCTTGTGGTTGGCGGAGAGCCGGCGGCACACGGCCGTCGCTACGCCTCGATCGTCGACGCGATCGGCAACACGCCGCTCGTCGAGATCGCGTGCATGTCCCCCAACCCGAAGGTGCGGCTGCTCGCCAAGCTCGAGTTCATGAACCCGACGGGGTCGGTCAAGGATCGAGTCGCGAAATACCTGATCGAGGACCTCGAGCGGTCCGGCCGCCTCGGCCCCGACTCGATCATCCTCGAGCCGACCAGCGGCAATACCGGGATCGCGCTCGCGATGATCGCGCGGCGCAAGGGCTACCGCCTGGTCGTGGTGCTGCCGGAGAACGTGACGCGGGAGCGCCGCCAGCTGCTGACGCTCTTCGGCGCCGAGATCATCGAGTCGCCCGGAACGCTCGGCTCCAACGGCGCGGTGGCGCTCGCCAAGCAGCTCGTCGCCAGGGACCCTCGTTACGTGATGCCCTACCAGTACGGCAATCCGGCCAACCCGCAGGCGCACTACGAGACGACGGCGGCGGAGATCATCGAGGACTGCCCAGAGGTCGACGTCTTCGTGGGCGGGTTGGGTACCGGTGGGACCCTGATGGGCGTCGGCAGGCGGCTCCGCGAGCACAACCCGCGGGTGCGCATCTACGCCGCCGAGCCGCATCCGGGCGATGCTGTCCAGGGCCTTCGATCGCTGGACGAGGGATTCATCCCGGAGATCTTCGATCCGGCCATCCTCGACGGGAAGCTGCTGGTGTCGAACGCCGAATCCATTGATGCGCTGCGCAACCTGACCGAGCGGGAGGGCATCTTCGCCGGGGTTTCGTCGGGCGGCGTGCTGGTCGCCGCCGAACGCGTGGCCCGTACCATGGAGAGCGGCACGATCGTGACGCTCCTGCCCGATGGCGGCTGGAAGTACCTCTCGGAGGACCTCTGGACACGCGACGTTGAGGAGGACCGGGAGGAACTGGAGAGCCTCAACCTGTGGTGAAGCCCGACGCCGACGACTGGCGGCTGGCCGCGGAGACGGGCACGACCAGGCGCCGTGAGGCCGACGCCGGCGGATCGCCGAAGGTGCCGAGCTGGACGCCCGCCTCGGCCGGCATTCCCGCGACGGTCCTCCAGGATCTGATCGAGTGGGCTCGGCAGGGCTATCCCAACGAGGCCTGCGGGCTGCTGGCGGCCTCGCGCGGCGCGGAGGACGGCGGCGTGCCGTCGCGCTTCCTGCCGATGCAGAATGCCGCCGCGTCGCCCTATCGCTACATGATGGATCCGGACGAGCAGCTGCGGGTGATGTTCGACATGGATGACCTCGACCAGGTCATCTGGGGAATCTTCCATTCGCACGTGGCCTCGAAGCCGGAGCCATCGGTGACCGACATCGGGCTCGCCTTCTACCCCGAGGCGCTGTACCTGATCTGCTCACTGGCCGGCGAGATGCCCGAGGTTCGCGCCTGGGCCATCCAGGACGGACGCGTCGGCGAGGTGGTGCTTGAGGTCGTTTAGCGCCCGGTAGCGCGAAGCGCCTCGACCACGCTCGCGTCGGTCGGGGTCGGGCCCAGGCCGAGCCGGACGCCGACGCGCGCTGCATAGGGCGGCTCGAGATAAGTCGAGGCGAGCGTTGGCCACGACGCCTCGGCGAAAACGGTGGCTGGCGGACCGTCCAGGATGATGCGACCTGCGCGCATGACCACGATGCGCTCAAAGTGCTCGGCCACGAAGCGCATGTCGTGGCTGATGGCCACGACCGTCCGCCCGGCGGCCGCCAGGTCCGCCACGATGGCCGCCACGCGCTCCACGCCGCGCGCGTCCTGCCCGGTGGTGGGCTCGTCCAGCACCACGATCGGCGTCTGCATCGCCAGGATCGAGGCGAGTGCCAGGAGCTTCCGACGCGAATAGCCGAGGTCATACGGATTCGTCCGCTCGTCGCCCGCGAGCCCAACTGCCTCCAGGGCGGTTCCGACCGCTCTCTCGAGCTCTGCGCCGCGAAGACCAAGGTTTCGCGGCCCGAACTCGACCTCCGCCCGAACGCTGCCCGCGAAGATCTGCCGGTCGGGATCCTGGAACACCAGCCCGACCCGATGTGCAAGGGCGGCAACGGTCTGGCCCCGAGCATCCTGACCTTCGACCAGCACGCGTCCATCCGTCGGGCGCAACAGCCCGTTGAGGTGTCGGACCAGCGTGGTCTTGCCGCTGCCGTTCTGGCCCACGACCGCTGTTGTCTGGCCTGCGGGGAACACAAGATCGAGGCCGTCGAGGGCTCGCACCGCCCCCTCGGGATACACGTGGACAAGACCTTCGACCGCCACTTCGGTCATCCCGCGAGGTCCGGGATTCGCTCAGGGGGGACGCCGGCCTGCCTGGCAAGCCGGCGGAGTCGCACCAGGGATGGCTCGGCCACTCCCAGCTCTGCCAGGCGCGGATCGGCCATGATCGTCGGAGTCGGCCCATCGAGCGCAATCCGCCCGGCCTCGAGGCACACCGATCGCTGGCAGATCCGCGCGATCAGGTCCGTCTTGTGCTCGGCGACGAGAATCGAGATTCCCTGGGCGGCAAGCGCGACAAGCGCATCGGACACGAGTTGAGTCCCTGCCGGATCCAGTTGGGCCGTCGGCTCATCGAGCACGATGTGGCGGGGCTGCATTGCCAGGAGACCCGCGATGGCTACCAACTGCATCTGTCCGCCGGAGAGCCGGTTCGGGTCGCGGGCTGCCAGGTCGTCGATGCGCATTGCAGCGAGGGCGTTGGCCGTCCGCTCAATTAGCACCTCGCGAGGGACGCCCAGGTTCATGAGACCGAAAGCGACCTCGTCGTAGACCGTTCGTGAAACGCCTGACAGCTGGGTTGCCGGATTCTGGAAACCGATGCCGACACGCTCGACAAGGCGATACATCGGCCACGATGAGACATCCTCTCCGTCCACGAGGACGGATCCGGTGAGAGTTCCGCGGATGGCACGCGGCGCCAACCCGCTGGCCACGAGACATAGCGTGGATTTGCCCGCCTCGTTCGCCCCGACAATCCCCAGGACCTCACCGTCGCCAACCTCCAGATCGATCTCCGAGAGCGACGGTCGTGGGCTGCCGGCATATCGATACGAAACGGAACGCAGTACCAGCATCAGCCAAGAAGGCCTGTTGATCGCGCCACGACAAGCACGGGTATTGCCAGTACAAGCCCCCAGCGGGCCGCCCGCTGCCACCGGCTGTCCAACGGCGTCCACAACAGCGTTCGGCGACCGGGACGCGTGAACCCGCGAGCTTCGAGCGCCAGTGTTCTCTCCTCGACCTCGCCGATCGAGCCGAGGATCACGGGAGCGACGATGGGGACAAGGCCTCGGATTCGCCGCCAAAGACTCCCCTCGGTATCCAGGCCCCGCGCCCGTTGCGCCATGGCGATCGCGGCGGCTCGCTCCACCATCGCCGGCACTGTCTGAACCGAGGCGTTCGCGACGAACGCGAGGCGAGCAGAAACTCCCCGGCGCTCAAGGTCCACCACGAGATCCGACGGCCTCGTCGTGAGGTAGAAGAGTGTGATCGCCCCCGAGATCGCGAGAATGCGGGCCAGGATCTCGAGCGCAAACCTGAGCCCTTCGACCGTCCCCACGATCGGGCCGATGCGCAGGAACGGGGTAGATCCGCCCGGGTAGAAGAAGACGTTCACGATCAGGGCACTCAATGCGAGAGGAAGGCTCAGGAGCAGCGAGGTACGCAGGAGCTGTCTGAAAACTCCCGCGCCCAGTGCAGGCACGGCTACCGCCGCCGTCCAGAGCACGATCGGGCCGACCGTGCCGCCGATAAGGACCGCTGCAACCGCCGTGACGGTCGCGAGAGTGACCTTGGTAAGTGGGTTGAGCCCATGAAACGAGGTCGGAGCGGGCTGAGCCAGGAACGCGGGGATTACAGCTCGCGTCGACTCGCCGGGGTCGATCAGCTGGAGACCTCGCCGCCGCCATCCTGCTCGATCAGTCGCTCTCCCTGGGGGAAACGCGTCTTTGATCGCAGGGCCATGGCCCCAAGGATGATGTAGACCACGAAGAACGTTGTCACCTTGTCGATTGGGTCGGATATCAGCCCCTGACCCAGGGTAGCTGCCCGGATGTCGGCCCCGGCCTGGCGAAAGGCAGCCACGAGGAAGTCAGTTCCGGCCCCCGTGACACCGCCGAAAACATTCGCGGAGATCGGAGCGCTGATGGCGGCAGCCACGATCCCCGTAATGACACCTGCCACGACCACGTAGGCCGCCGTAAGGTCTCGACGGACGAACAGGAGCACCAGGAGGCCAACGACTGTGCCTGCCACGAGCAAGATCGCAAGCCACCCGAGAAGCACGAAGAGCCCGTTGTCGCTCGAGGGTGCGAGAGCGGGATTGCCCAGAATGGCTGTGTAGCCCAAGTATGCCAAGTATGCCAGGACAACGATGAGGCCGACGGCCACGGCGGCGCCGACTGCGAGCTGTGCAGTCGGTCGATTCGGGCGCGGGCGTAGCCAGCCGAGGCGACCAAACAGCCCAGCAAGCAGGCCGATCATGGCCGCCACGATCGCAAAGGCACCCGAAATGTCGCTGTGCAGTGGCGGTGGCAGGACGTAGGTCCAGATGATGTTGGCGAGGAAGCCGGTCAGCGCTCCGGGAATGGGGCCCGCGAGGGCGCCGACGAGAATCGTGCCGATTGAGTCGAGGTAGATCGGGATCTTGAGTGCCGCGCCGACTGCCTGGCCGAGGATGATGTTGAAGGCGATCGCGATCGGCATGAGGACGATGGTCCGCGTGTCGAACTGGCGGGTGATCGTCTCGAGACGGCCCGTTTGCTGATACTCGACTGCGGCGTACGCAACGAAGGCCGCGACCAGCCCGATCGCAAGGATCAGGGCAAATGAATTCGCTCCTGGAACGCTGTAGCCCAGCGTGGGGTCGGGCGGCACGTTGAACGCGCCGAATGCGAATACGCCGCCGAGGGTGGTCACGAAGAAGACGGCGACGGCGACAAGGATCCGCAACCAGACTGACCCGGAACGAGGTCTCTCAGTACCCGACCTCTGCGGCATCACCTACCTCCCACTGATCTCCAACCAGGCGCTGACTCCTCGATCACTCGACCACGCCTAGCGTGACACGTTGGCACGGGTCGCCGCGAGCCCGCCGACGCGCTCGATGTAGCGCTCGAAGAAGGCGTCGATGTCGGCGGAGACGACGATGTCCAGGTTGGGCGGCTTGCCCCAGCGGCGGCGCCAGTCGGTGACGGTCTCGCCGGTCGTGAGGGTACCGCCGAGCTCCACGTCCACGGGGAGTGCCTCGACCGTGGCCATGGCCGGATCCAGGGCGACGGCGACGCCCAGTGGATCGTGCATGAACGCGCCGTAGAAGCCGTCGAAGCGGCTGTGGAACTCCATGTAAAAGCGCAGCGCGTCGGCGACGAACCGGATCACGGGGTTTGGCGGCCCATCACCGGCCCGCGGCCTGCCGTCGGAACGGCATTCGGCGCGCGCGGCGAGCTTCTCCAGGTGTTCCGGCAGGAACTTGGCGCGCTCGGTGACGTCCAATCCGAGGGCCCGCGGTCGCCACGCGGCAGTGGGCCCGCCAAAGGCACGCAGCACCACCTGCATCGCCTCCGGATCCACCGCCACGTTCCACTCGCTGGTCGGTGCCGTGTTCCCGGGCGAGCGGTATGACCCCGCCATCATCACGAGTCCGCGGAGCAGCCGGGGGAGTTCCGGCTCGCGCAGAACGGCGAGCGCGACGTTGGTGAGCGGCGCGAGGGTGATGAGCAGCAGCTCGCCGGGAGCGCGGCGCGCCTCCTCGATGATCAGTTCGGCCGCGTGGCGGCTCGAAAGCGCCTGGCTGGCCGGCGGCAGCTCCGCGTATCCAATGCCGCGCGGCCCGTGGGTCTCGGGCGTCGTCATCAGCTCCCGGACGAGCGGCACCTCGCGGCCGAGCGCCACCTCGACGTCGGCTCGGCCCGCAAGCGTCAGGACCGCCCTCGTGTTCTCCGCTACCTGCCGCGCCTCGACGTTGCCAGCCACGCACGTGACCGCCCGCAGCTCGATCTCGGGCGAGGCGCACGCATAGAGCAACGCCAGGGCGTCGTCGATCCCGGTATCGACGTCGATGATCGTGGGGATTCGATTGGCCACAAGTCGATCGTAGCCGAGGGTCATGGTTCGCCGTGGGCGCGATGCCCTCGCACTTGTGTAGCATCCCGGGGTGCCCAATCTCTTTGTCGCGATGATCTGCGGCAGCCGCTCGGACCTGCCGACCCTTGAGGAGGGCGGCAAGGTCCTTGACGAGCTCCAGGTCGTGCACGAGATCCGGGTGATCTCGGCCCATCGCGCTCCCCAGCTGCTGGACTCGTACATCGAGGATGCGGCAAATCGTGGCGCGCGCGTCTTCGTCTGTGCCGCCGGCCTCGCCGCGCACCTGGCGGGCGCCGTGGCCGCACGCAGCCAGTGGCCGGTGATCGGCGTGCCCATGCCGGGCGGTGTGGCGGACGGCCTCGATGCGCTGCTGGCGACCGTCCAGATGCCGAAGGGTGTGCCGGTCGCCACGGTCGGCGTGGGCAGGGCGGACAACGCCGCGATCCTGGCCGCTCAGATCCTCTCGACCCACGACGATGCGCTCGCCGGACGCATCCGCGACTACCGTGCCGCCCAGACCCGGAAGATCCTCGAGGACCCGACCAACCAGGTGCCCTCGTGAGGCACGCCGTCACGCTCATCCCCGGCGACGGTGTCGGCCCCGAAGTCACCGCCGCCGCCCGGCGGATCATCGACGCCGCCAGGGTCGAGATCGACTGGGAGGTCGCCGAGGCGGGCGCGGAGGTCTTCAGGCGCGGAGACTCATCCGGCGTGCCGCGCGAGACCGCCGAGTCGATCGAGCGCACCCACGTGGTGCTCAAGGGCCCGCTTGAAACCCCGGTCGGCTTCGGTGAGAAGAGCGCGAACGTGACGCTCCGCAAGCTCTTCGAGACGTATGCGAACGTGCGGCCGGTTCGGCAGCTGCCGGGCGTACCCACCCGCTACGACGGCGAGGGGGTCGACTTCATCGTCGTCCGGGAGAACATCGAGGATCTCTACGCGGGCGTCGAGTACCTGCCGACCCGCGACGTGGCCGTGGCGCTGAAGATCATCAGCCGCAAGGGCTCGGAGAAGATCCTCCGCCACGCCTTTGAGCTGGCGCTGCGCGAGGGGCGCCAGACGGTCACCTGCGCGACCAAGGCCAACATCCTCAAGCTCACCGAGGGCGCCTTCAAGCGCTATTTCGAGGAGCTCGCGCCCGAGTACCCGGACATCACCGCGGAGCACCTGATCATCGACAACGCCGCGCACCAGATGGTCAAGAATCCCGCCCAGTTCGACATCATCGTCACCACGAACCTGGCCGGCGACATCATCAGCGACGAGGCGTCGGGTCTCGTCGGCGGGCTCGGCTTCGCGGCGTCCGGCAACTACGGTGACGACGTGGCCATCTTCGAAGCCGTGCACGGTTCTGCGCCGAAGTACGCCGGCAAGAACGTCATCAACCCGACGGCGCTGATCCTGAGCTCGGTGATGATGCTGCGACACATCGGCGAGGAGGACGCGGCCCGGCGGGTCGAGGACGCGGTGTACGTCACGCTCGAGCTGGGGAGCGCGGTCACCCAGGACATCGCTCGCCTCGGCGGGGGCGACGTCGAGGCGGCGACCTCCACGACCGGCTACACCGACGCCGTCATCGAGAACCTTGGGGCCGGGCGCAGGCCCACGCGCGACTACCGCCGCCCGCCCATCAAGCGGGATGGCGCCGCCTTCCCGCCACCCCGGCGCTGGTCGTACGCGGCGGCCGACCGTGCCGTGGCCTCAACGGTCGTTGGCGTGGACGTGTACGTCGAGTCCGACCTTTCGTCCGAGGTGCTCGGCCGCGACCTGGCAGCCGTCGCGGGCCCCGAGTTCGAGCTCCAGATGGTCACCACGCGCGGCACCAGGGTCTATCCGCCCACGGCTGCGCGGATCGACGGGGTCGGCTGGTGGAGCGCCCGCTTCATGGCCTCCGGCGAGGGGTCGGATGCGGACGATCCAGCCATCGGCGCTCTCCTCGGGCGGGTCGGCGCACGCTTCGGATGGGTGAGCGTCGAGAAGCTCCGGACGTACGGCTCGGAGGAGGGCTTCACGCGGGCGCAGGGACAGTAGGGCTTACTCCATGGACGAGGTCCGCGACAGCTACGACAGCGTCGCCCTCGACTACATCGACCACGTCGCAGGCGAGCTCGAGCACAAGCCCTTTGATCGGGCCTATCTCGATCGAATGGCGGCCGAGCTCGCGGGCAAAGGAGCGGTGGTCGAACTGGGCTGCGGGCCCGGACACGTCGGGCGGTATCTGCACGATCGAGGGGTAGAGATCTCCGGGCTGGATCTGTCGCCGGGCATGATCGACGAGGCCAGGAAGCTCAACCCGGGCATGCAGTTCGTGGTCGGCGACATGCTCGCGCTGCCGTACGCGGACGCCAGCCTCGCAGCGGTGGTGGCCTTCTACTCGATCATCCACTTCGACTCCGCCCAGCTCGACCAGTCGATCCGCGAGTTTCGCCGCGTCCTGCGACCCGGCGGCCTCGCCGCCGTCGCATTCCATGTCGGCGGCGAGACGCTCCACCGCGACGAGTGGTGGGGCCACGCGATCTCCATCGATTTCCACCTGCTCGACCCGGCGGACGTCACACGACGCGCGATCCTGATGGGCCTCACCGTAGAGGAGCTCCTTGAGCCTGACCCGAACCCCGATGTCGAGTACCCGAGCCGGCGCGCCTACATGCGGCTGCCCCGCCCGGACGCGTAGCTGGCGTGCGCCTCAGCGCTCGCGCCGGGCCTGGCCGCGGCGATCCCGTGAACGCCCACCTACACTCGGGTCATGGACCACGACGAGGTCGTTCAGGCGGGGCCGCAGCTTGATCGGCAGGAGCGACCCATCCGGCTGGACGCCTTCGGCAAGCCGCTCGTCCCCAGTCGCGTCCCGGAGGCCCGCCCGACGCCGCTCCAGGCCGGCTTCATCTACCTCTCGATCGTGGTGCTGGTCTGCGGCGTCGTGGCCATCGCATCACTTGAGCTCGGCTCGCCGCTCGATGCGCCCCTGGTCCGGCTTCCCATCCTCGCCGGCGGCGCTGTGCTCGTGGCCCTCACGCTCGACGCCATGGTACGGATCTGGCGCTCCGCGTTCGCGTGGATGCCGGTCAATCGAGGCCGGGCGTGGTTCCGCATGGTCTGGGTGGCCACGCTGGCGCTGAGCCTCGTGTTCGTGCTGGGCGCCATGCTCATCGTGATCCGGGCCTAGCCGCCATGGACGACCACGGCGCTCGCGACCGGCGCCGTCACGCTGGTCGTGGGGGCGTACCGGGCTGGCTGAATGCCAGCCTGAACTACTGCTCGCGGTGCGGAGCCGATCTGGAGTTCGGTCCGGTGGTGGGCGAGGAACGCGATCGCCTCGCCTGCCGAAGCTGCGGCTACATCGCTTACGTGAACCCGCGGGTCGTGGTGACGACGCTCCCCGTCACCCACGCGGGCGAAGTCTTCCTGCTGCGACGCGGGATCGAGCCCGGCTACGGATCGTGGGCGCAACCAGGTGGCTTCCTGGAGATCGACGAGACG
>JBBRYO010000062.1:0-15584 GCA_038237595.1 Candidatus Limnocylindrales bacterium
CCTTGATGGCCTGCACCTCGTCGCCCATCTCGGGCGCCTGGACGACGAGCGTCGTGTCTGCGATGGCCGCCACCTCGACCTCGCTCTGGCCGGTGCCGACGGTCTCGAGGAAGACCAGCGGAAAGCCACAGGCGTCGAACGCTGCGGCGGCTGCGACCGCGGCCGTCGCGAGCCCGCCGACGTGACCGCGGGCCGCCATCGAGCGGATGAAGACGTCGGCGTCGCCCGCGTGCTGCTGCATTCGCACCCGGTCGCCCAGGATCGCGCCGCCGGTGATCGGGCTTGACGGATCCACGGCGATCACGGCGACCGGACGTTCGTCCAGCCGGACCTCCGCCACCAGCGCTGCGACCAGGGTGCTCTTGCCCGCGCCTGGCGCACCGGTGACCCCAACGAGATGCGCGCCGCCAGCCAGCGGATAGAGGATGCGGAGCGCGGCCTCCGCGGCCACGGTGCGGTTCTCCACCTCGGTCAGGAGCCGCGCCAGCGCCTGCCGGCTGCCGCCCCGTGCCTTCTCCGCCAGCGCCTGGCCCCGCTCGACCGAGGCCTTCGTGCGTGCGCTCGCCCGGGAGTCCTCTGTCACCCTTCCCGGGGCCGGACGTTGGCGCGGATGTAATCGGCGACCTGGCGGATCGTCGTGCCCGGCCCGAAGACCGCGCTGACACCGTGCTCCTTCAGGGCGGGAATGTCGTCGTCCGGGATGATCCCGCCGGCGGTGACGAGGATGTCGGTCAGGCCCTGCTCCCTGAGGCCTGCCGTGATGCGCGGCAGCAGCGTCATGTGCGCGCCGGACAGGATCGAGAGGCCGACCACGTCGACGTCCTCCTGGAGCGCCGCCGAGACGACCATCTCCGGCGTCTGCCGCAAGCCGGTGTAGACGACCTCGAACCCCTCGTCGCGCAGTCCGCGGGCAAGCACCTTGGCACCGCGGTCGTGGCCATCCAGGCCGGGCTTGGCGATGAGGACCTTGATCGGGCGGTCAGGCATAACGGCGATGATAGCCGCGCCCTCAGGGGGAAGGTGACAGCTCCCGGTCACCGGCCATGAGGTATGCGCCGAAACCCAGCACCCATGCGACGACCGGATAGGCAACCAGCCGCTCGGCGCCGCCGAATCCCAGCGGACCTGCTCCCAGCACGAGGGCTCCGACCAGGAGGACCAGCGAGAAGCCGCCGAGTGCCACCGAGATCCAGCGAAACGGCGCTCGCACGAGCCGCGCGTCGATGATCGCCACGATCGCAGCTGTGATGAACGTGCCGTACGAGCCGATGTTGTGCAGCACGCCGACCGTCCCGAGCGGAAAGAGCCCGACCAGCAGGAGCGTGAGCCCGGGGACCAGGTTCAGGACGAGCCAGCCGCGGCCGGCGCCGCGGAACGCGAATACGACGGCGGCCAGCCAGCAGGCGGCAAACAGGAAGATGGCTGCGTCCCAGAGGATCGCCGTCGGGCTGCCGACCGCTCCCAGCCGGCTCAGCGATTGGTCGTTGACGGAGTACCCGGGGTAGACGGCCTCGGAATAGGTGTTGACGATCCAGAAGACGGCTGCGCCCAGGAAATACAGGAACCCGGCCCTGCGACGCTGAACTTCGGCCACGGCCCCCACCGATCAGGGCGCTCCGGGGGCCGGCCTGGCGAGGTGCGAGAAGAACTCGGCGCGTGTCTTGTCGTTCGAGCGGAAGAGGCCCAGGACCGCGCTCGTTGTCATGATCGTGCCGGGCTTGCGCACGCCCCGCATGACGGCGCAGAGGTGGGTCCCCTCGATCACGACGCCGACGCCCTTGGGGTTTAGCTGCGTCATCAGGAAGTCGGCTACCTGCTGGGTGAGGCGCTCCTGGACCTGGAGCCGCCTGGCGTACATCTCGACGACGCGCGGAATCTTCGAGAGGCCGATGACGCGTCCGCGCGGGATGTAGGCGACTGCCGCGTTCCCGAAGAACGGCAACAGGTGGTGCTCGCAGAGCGAGTAGAAGGGAATGTCCTTGACGACCACCATCTCGCTGTAGTCGACGTCGAAGACCGCACCGTTCACGAGTCGTTCCGGGTCGACGTGGTAGCCGGCGGTCAGCTCGGTGTACATCCGGTGCACCCGTGCCGGCGTCCCGAGGAGGCCCTGGCGGGTGGGATCCTCGCCGATCTCGACCAGGATCTTGCGCACCGCCGACTCGACGCTGCCGTCATCCGGAGCACCGGGTTCGCCGTGGCTGGAAGTGCGTCCGTCGATGTCGGCGCCGAGCGCGCGTCCTTCGCCCATCTCGCGCTCGATCTCCTCGACCAGGTCGCGGATATGGTCGGGCAGGTTGGACGCGTCGGGCCGGTCGGTCATGACGTGGAGCGGGCCCTAGGCGGGAGGCGCCGGGGTGTCTCCGTCCTCGTCTGAGTTGTCGAAGTTCCGCGTCGCGGCGTGTCGTGCGTCTCGGACCCATCCGCCGAGGGTGGCGCCGAGGCCGGGCAGCACCTTGGGTCCGCGGATGTAGAGCACTACCCCGAGGATGATCAGCAGCACGATGAAGAGGTCCGGCACGTGCGCATCCTACGCCAGCGGCCTCCTCGCACGATCTAGCATGGCGCCGATGCCTGACGGACCGAGCCTCCAGGAGCGCTACGCGCCGGAGAGCATCTGCTTCGGCTGCGGCCCGGCGAACGCGGATGGCCTGCACATCCGGTCGTGGCGAGAGGGGGACGATGCGGTTGCCGACTGGATGCCGTCTCCGCAGCACCAGGCGTTCCCGGGCGTGCTGAACGGCGGCATCATCGGCACGCTGATGGACTGCCACAGCAACTGGACGGCGGCCGAGCACCTGATGCGCAGCCGAGGGGGCGACCATCCGCCGACCACGGTCACCGCCGACTTCCACGTCAAGCTCAAGCGACCCACACCGTCCGACCGACCAGTCCACCTGCGCGCCCGGGTGGTCGAGTCGACCGACGATCGGGCCACGGTCGAGGCCGAGCTCTCCTCCGGCGGCACGGTCACGGCGACCTGCCGCGCGACCTTCGTGGCCGTGGGCACGGGGCACCCTGCCTACAACCGCTGGTAGAGGTTCAGGCCAACAGCAGCCGCGCAACCTCCGCGGTGACCGTGCGCGGCCGGTAGCGCATCAGGTTGTGCCCCGCACCGATGACGCGGACGATGCGCTCCGTCGGCTGACGGGCCGCTCGCCGAGCGCGGACAACGTCCTCGAGAGCCAGGCCTCGTTCCCGGGCGGTCTCGTCGTCCGCGGCGCCGGACTCGGCGATCACGATCGTCAAAGGTGCCGCCACCTGGGCCAGCGTCGCCAGGGGGTCGTAGGCGAACATCGCGTCGACCACGCCCTTGATCGCCGCGGCCCGGCTGACCAGCGCGACGTGCCCCGCGTGCTTCACGTCGACCTGCGAGCGCGCGGCTCGTTCCTGGTCCGCGTCCCACGACGCCGGGTCGAACTCGCGCCGATCGGTCAGGAAGGCATCCAGCGACGCCAGCACCTCCGGCGGCTCGGCCAGACCCGCCACGAACTCGGTCGGTGACAGGCCCGTGGCCTCGGGCACGTTCTCGAACCCGCCGTCGAGCAGCATGACGCCGGCAATGCTCCCCGGCTGCACGACCGCCATGGTGGCAGCTACCAGCGCACCGAAGCCATGCCCGGCCACCACGACGCGCGGCCCGTTGACGGCCTCTCCCCAGCGGTTGGCCGCCGCGACCGTAAGCGCGTCCCAGGCCAGCGACTCCAGGTCGTAGCCGCTCCGGGCCGCGTCGGACAGGCCATGCCCGCGCATGTCCGGCGCGACCACGGGCGTGCCGCGAGCCAGCCGACGTGCCACCGGACTCCAGCTCCACGCCGTCTGCGCGATCCCGTGCAGCAGCAGGAGCGGCGAACCCGAGCCGAACGCATCCGCTGCGGTCCAGTGGAGGTAGTGCACGCGATCGCCCGTCTCCAGCTGGACGACCATGGCTTGCGGTTCGCCCGCAACGTCGGCCTCGGGCGCCTCAATGGTCAGCTCGTCCTCGGGCCTGTAAGCCGACCGGAAGGGGTCACCTGGGTCGTCGGGCGTCACGTGGCTAGGATAGGGAGCCGATGCCCATCCGCCGCCGCGGTTCACTGTCGCGCCGCCATCCGAACCGCCGCGTTGCGTTGCCCGCGGAGCTCCAGCCGCGCCACGAACCGTTCGAGCGACTCGTGGAGCACGCCCTCGACGGGCTCGAGCCGGCCTTCCAACAGTTGCTGGAGAACGTGGCAATCGTCGTGGAGGACGAGCCCAGCCCGGAGCAGAGCCGCGACGGGCACGTTGCTCTCTACGGCCTGTACGAGGGCACGCCGCTCGCCGAGTACGCCTCGGACCTGGTGCCGTTCCCGAACAAGATCAGCCTCTTCCGCCTGGCACTAGAGGAGGACTTTCCCGATCCCGAGGACCTCGCCGAGGAGGTCCGGCGGACGGTCGTGCACGAGCTGGCACACCACGCCGGCATCGACGACGAGCGACTGCGCGAGCTCGGCTACGAGTAGGCCAGCTCCAGGATCGACGGCAATCGGTCCAGGTCGACGTTGCCGCCCGAAGCGATGACGCAGACAGTCTCCCCATCGTGGAGGTCGATTCGACCGGCGAGGACGGCACCGAGCGCGGACGCACCTGCGGGCTCCAGTAGCTGCTTGCACCGTTCGAGGGCGAACCGAACGCCGGCGGCGATGGTTCCTTCGTCGATGAGGATGATCTCATCGACGTAGCGCCGCACGAGATCGAGCGTCCAGATCCCCGCGAACGGGGCACCGAGCCCGTCCGCCATCGAGACCGGCTGGAGTCGCACCGGCTCGCCGGCCGCGAGGCCAAGCGACACCGCGTTGCTCGCCTCGGGCTCGACGCCGATGATCCGCGTCGCCGGCCGCAGCCGCTTGATGGCCGCACTGACGCCCGAGATCAGCCCTCCCCCACCGACACCTGTGACGACGACGTCGACTTCGGGCAGGTCTTCCACGATCTCGACGCCCACGGTTCCCTGCCCCGCGATCACGCCCGGATCGTCGAAGGGGTGCAGGAAGAAGAGGCCGCGCTCGTCGCGCAGCTGCTCCAGCTTCGCGAACGTGTCCCCGACATGCTCCCCGTAGAGGATGACCTCGGCGCCGTAGCCGGCCGCGGCTTCGGCCTTGGCGCGCGACGCGTTGGAGGGCATGACCACGGTCGCCGGGATGCCCGCGCGAGATGCCGCGTACGCAACCGCCTGCGCGTGATTGCCCGCCGAGAGGGTGATGAGGCCGCGGGAGCGCTCCTCCTCGGTCAGCGTCAGCACCCGGTTCGTCGCGCCGCGCGTCTTGAACGAGCCGGTGACCTGGAGGTGCTCCGCCTTGAGAAATAGACGCGGCTCGCCGTCCGCGGCGCCTCCGGAGCCGAGCCGCACGCCCTGCTTGCCTGCCACGGCCACTGCCGCGCTGCGCGAGCCGAGCATCGGGGTGCGGCTGACGCGACCCTTGATTCGCTCTGCCGCCGCGCGGATCGCGTCGATGGGAACCTCGCGCAACGGCTGGTCGGGCATCGCCCGGAGTGTAGGCGCGCACGACGCACCCGATGCGACGCAAAATCCGGACCAACCTACTTGCGCACTTGCGCAAACGGTGAGATCATCGGCGGGTGACAAGCCTGAAGGAGCGTCCCGATCTCGTAGCCGAGTGTCCGGACATCTCCTCGGAGCCCGACCGACAGCGTTACGCTGCCGTGAGCCGGGCGCTGGCCGACCCCAAGCGGCTCTGCGTCCTGGAGATCCTCGCCGCTGGCGAGCGATCGGTCAGCGATCTGTCACGTGAGGCCAGCTGCCAGGTCCCCAACATGAGCCAGCATCTTGCCGTGCTTCGATCGGCGGGGCTCGTGTCGACCAGGCGGGCTGGCAACACCGTTCTGTATCGTCTCGCGGACGCGAGAGTCCTCGAGGCGTATCGACTCATACAGTCATTGGCCCGCTGAGGCGGGCGAGAAAGGAACCCGATTTCAATGGGCAATATCAGGGAAGCAACCGACGCGACGTTCGAGGAGATGGTTCTCAAGAACGAGAAGCCGGTCGTCGTTGACTTCTGGGCGACCTGGTGCGGGCCCTGCAAGATGGTCGCCCCGGAGATGGAGAAGCTCGCGCTCAAGTACGCGGGCACCGTCGACGTGGTCAAGGTCGACGTAGACGCGAACCCCGCGATCTCGCAGGCCTTCCAGATCATGAGCATCCCCACGATCGCCTTCTTCCGGCCCGGCCAGCAGCCGCAGGGTGTGGTCGGTTTCCGCCCGCTCGAGCAACTCGAGCACCAGTTCGGCCTGGAGCAGTACGTGGCCGCAGCGGCGGCACCGGCCGCCGCCGCAGCCGCTTCGGAGACAGCCGCACCGGCTCCCGACGCTTCCAAGCCCGCCTGACACGGGGCCGCGAAAGCGGCACCCAAGGTACGAGCGCCCTGGCTTCAGCCGGGGCGTTTCGATTCGCGGGTCAGTTCTGTGCCGTCCGCCAGGCGGCCGTCAGCCAGGCTTCCAGTCGATCGATCACGAATTGATCGATCTCTGTGGGCGCGAAGCGGACCCATTCCGAGCCCCGACGTGATGGCGCGGTTTCCGGTGTCCGGAGGACCGCCTCCGCGATGTCCGGCTGAAGCCGCAGCTCCACCGCGGCGGGCTCCAGCGCGGCAAACAGCGTCGACCCGCGCCGGTACTCGACCGCGTTGCCCGACCTGGTTTCCGCAGCCTCGCCGAGCTCCGCGATGGCGGTCTCAACCACTTCACCCAGGAGTTCGCCGGTGGTCGGCTCCGACACCGGCTCAGCGTCCCCAGGTGACCAGCGGTCCCGGCAGCACCTCGATGACGACCGGATTGCCCCGCGAAGCCATGCGGGCGGCTGTCTCGATGGGTGGGCGGTCGGGTTGGTAGCGCCGGACCTGGGCAGCGCTGATGCGCTCGTACGCAGCTCGGCCCTCGTCGCCGTCCAAGATCACGGCCGTGCCCCGTGTCAGCAGGCCCCGCTTTCGCCGGATGTCGCCGTCGATCTCGATCGCCGCCATCCCGGTGCGCCGGACGTTGTTCACCTTGTGGTCGGCGGCATCCGCGCCCACGTAGAATTTCTCGCCATCCCAGTGGAACCAGGCGGGGACGATGTGCACACGTCCGTCCCGGTCGGTGGTGCCGATGCGACACAGGTTCGGTTCCTCGAGGAACAGCGCCAGCTCGTTGTCGTCGGCCGCCCAGCTGCTCTTCGCCTTCATGACCGCTCCCCCCTCGCCGTCAGACCGCGACCGGCTCGCGGTATTCACCGAAGACCTTGCGGAAGACGCCGCACATCTCGCCGAGCGTCGCGTAGGCCTGGGCGCACTCGATGAGGGCAGGCATCACGTTCGCCTCCGACGAACCCGGCAGCGCCGACAGGTCCGCCAACCGCGCAAGGGCCGACGCAACGGCCTGGGGGTCGCGCTCCCGCCGGGTCCGCGCGAGCCGTGAGAGATGCGCGTCGCGGCTCTCCTCGCTGACCTCGAGCAGCGGGATCGCGATCTGCTCCTCTGGGTCCACAAACGCGTTGACGCCGACGATCTCCCGTTCTCCCGCGTCGAACTCGCGCTGGAAGCGGTAGGCAGCGTCGGCGATCTCCTTCTGTGGGTAACCGGCCGAGATGGCGTCGACCATGCCGCCTAGGCGGTCGATCTCGTCGAGGTAGCGCCAGACCTGGCGCTCCACGTCATTCGTGAGCGATTCGACGAACCACGAGCCGCCCAGGGGATCCACGGTGTTGGTCACGCCGCTCTCCGCGGCGATGACCTGCTGCTGGCGGAGTGCCAGCAGGGCCGCCTCCGCCGAGGGCACTGCCCATGCCTCGTCATATGCGTCGGTGTGCAGCGATTGTGTGCCGCCGAGCACGGCCGCCAGCGCCTGGATCGCGACGCGGGTGAGGTTGTTGAGCGGCTGCTGCGCGGTCAGCGACACACCGGCGGTCTGGGTGTGGAAGCGCATCCAGGTCGAGCGCTCGTTCTCGGCGCGGTAGCGCTGGGTCATGAGCTTCCACCAGACCCGCCGCGCGGCGCGGAACTTGGCAATCTCCTCGAAGAAGTCGCTGTGGCTGTTGAAGAAGAACGAGAGGCGGGGCGCGAACTCGTCGACCCGCAGGCCCCGGCCCAGCGCCTCCTCCACGTAGGCCATGCCATCGGCGATGGTGAAGGCCAGCTCCTGGACCGCGGTGGAGCCGGCCTCGCGGATGTGATAGCCGCTGATCGAGATCGTGTTCCAGTGCGGCATCTCCCGCGTCCCGAACTCGATGGTGTCGGTCACCAGCCGCATGGACGGGGCGGGCGGGAAGAGGAACTCCTTCTGTGCCACGTACTCCTTGAGGATGTCGTTCTGGAGCGTGCCCTCGAGCGCCGCCCGCGGGAAGCCGGCCTTCTCGGCCGCAGCGATGTACATCGCCCAGATCGGGGCCGCCGCCGAGTTGATCGTCATCGAGGTCGAGACGTGGTCGAGCGGGATGCCGGCCAGCAGCACCTCCATGTCCGCCAGCGAGGAGACCGCCACGCCGCACGTGCCGAACTCGCCGTCCGCCTCCGGATCGTCGGTGTCGTAGCCGTACAACGTCGGCATGTCGTAGGCGATCGACAGCCCGGTCTGCCCTGCCGCGAGGAGCTGCTTGAAGCGGCGGTTCGTGTCCTCGGCCGCGCCGAAGCCGGCAAACATGCGCATCGTCCAGAGGCGCGTCCGGTAACCGGTGGGATGGACGCCGCGCGTGAATGGCGGCTCCCCGGGGTAGCCGACGTCGCGGAGCGGATCGAAGTCCGCCCACGGCCCGGGCGCGTCCTCGGGGTCTCCATCGCCCTTCCAGCCGCGGCTCCTGAGTGGACCGCCGAGGTGATCGACGGCGGTGGGGCCGCCCCCTCCCGCTCCGGCTCCGACCCAGTCGATCGGGGTGTACAGGCGTTCGATGTCGAGGCCGCTCAGGGTGCTGAAGCGCTTGCGCCGCTCGGGCGCGCGCGCCTCTGCCTGGGACAGGGTCGTGCGCGACCAGGCTCGCTGGCGTTCGCGCCACGGATCGGTCATCTGGCCCTACGGTAGCACGGACCGAGGCCTGCTCCGGACGGTGCGAAACGGGCTGGTTCAAAGCAGGCCCGCAGCTGGTCTTGTTGCGCCGATGCAACGCATCACTGGATGTTTCATGGGTCATGCAACCCATGGACCAGTACTTCCGGCTACAGTACTGTCGTGCCTTCACCGCTGAGGCGGCGCGCCGTGCGCCTCCTCTCCAGGTGGCAGAGCGCCCGACGCAGGGGCCCCAGACTCCCCCTCGTGGCGACTGCCGCCGCCATCGCAATGGTGGGCGCCCTGATCCTGGAGCCCGGGATCGTCGCGCGTACCCCAGACGTGGCCACCTCGCTTGCCGAGTCGACCGCACGCGTCGGCGTACCCGGAACCCTGTTCAACCGCCTGGATCGCATTCGGGCGCTGGACGGCCCCGGCACGACGCAGGCCGTACCCATTCCCGGGTCGCTCGCATCGCTGAACGTGCCACTCGACGTCTTCCTGCGAGCGCAGGATTCGGATCCGGCTGCCTTCCTCGAGTGGATGGCTCGCTACGTTGCGATCGCCCAGCAGGCTGCCCGAGATGCCGCGCTGACGTCGGCCATCGAGGACACCGCGCTCGATCCGCTGATCCCCGACGTTCCGACCTTCGGCACGGTCCATCCCGCCCCGTTCGCCCCTCAACGCTCGGCGACGAAACCTGCGACGAAGCCCGTACCCAAACCCGCGCCGAAACCTACCCAGGATCCCAACCCACCGGCCACCCATGGCCCGGGGCCGGACGGCGCCTGGAACGTGGCGCCGATCGTGACGTGGTACGGGCCGGGGTTCTACGGAAACCGCACCGCCTGTGGTCAGCGCTACAGCCGCACGATCATCGGCGTGGCGCACCGGACGCTGCCCTGCGGCACGCTCATCGAGTTCAAGTGGCACGGCATCACGGCCGTGGCACCGGTCATCGATCGGGGACCCTACGCCAGCTCCGCCTACGTCTTCGACTGGAGCGCCGCTCTCGCCTGCCGCGTCTTCAGGCCCAGGGGTGTCTCCAACAGCTGCTTCACGCGGCACGACGTGCAGTGGCGAATCGTGGGCCGGCGCAAGCACTGAAACGGGATTGCAAGCCGTCCCCTTTCGGAATCGACCAAGCCCGACCGCACTGATTCACACAGGCTGCGGGGCGATGGTCCGGTAAGAGGCAGTACGCAGTCCCCATGGCTGGGGGTGGCCGGCTTTGCTAGATTCCGCTTGCCGTCGTCCCCGACGCTGGGACGGCTCCAAAGGCCTCGGTCACGGACCGGGCGATTGCGACCTCCTACCGCTTCACGTGGCGCCGCCCCGGCAACGCACGATGGGGACCGCAGTCACTCGCTCACGAGCCGGAATGTTATGAACGGATCCGGCCATCCCGGAACCGGTCGGCAGCAGGGATCGACGGCGAGATCATTGGCAACGGTCGCCTGGCCGTTGACCACTCTCACCCGGTCGAGCCGGTGAGCTCGGCCGAGATGGCCTCGAGCCTCCAGGCCCTCCCCTCGACGCCCCAGTCTCTCCTCAGCGCCCTGCCGCGGCCTCGGCCGCTGAGTCTTCGCGGGGATTGCCAAAGCCGGGACGCGGTGGCCGCACCCTGCGCTCGATCCCTCGCTCGTCCATGTCCCCCTGGATGACCCGCGCCCGCATCACCAGGTCACGGTCCCGGGTGATCGTCCGCGCGATCCAGTCGATGTAGGTCGGCTCGAGCTCGGCCACGTCGCCGAGGGTGTAGCCACTGAAGCGCCCGAATTCGAGCGGCGTCTGGCGCGATTCCTCGAGGCTCGGCTGGCGCGGCCGTGGCCCGTCGGCGCGGCGTCGAACGGGTCCGGTGGGAGTGCTGGCGCGCAGCTCATCCGCATCGGGGTTGTGCGCCCTCCGGTCGGCCGGCGGCTGCTGACGGTGCAAGGGCCGGTCGCGGCTGGTCGTGGCGTTGCGACGGTGGTAAGCGGCGCTGGTGTCGAAGCGCGCGGTGACCGGTCGCGTCGGCGGGGACGGCGGCGGGTAGCCTGTCGCGCGTCGCGCGTCGGCATCTGAACCGCCTGCCGCAGAACCTTCCTGCCGCCGCCCCGTGCCGGGGTCCGTCTCTCGTGCACGCCGGGCCTGCGGCGACGCGTCGTAGTTCGCCCTGCGCTCGGGATCGCGCAGGAGGTCGTAGGCTGCGTTGATGCGTGCCATGCGGGCCGTCAGCCGCTGCGTCTCCGGAGCGTCGCCCGCGGCGCGGTCCGGATGGTGCTCCCGGGCCAGCTCGCGCCAGCGTCGCTTGATGGCGGCCGTGCTGGCTCCCCGATCGACGTCGAGGACGCGATACGGGTCGCCGCGGAAGGTGGGCAAAGGCATCCCCCGAGGCTACCACGCCCCCGCGCCGGTGCCGCAGCTATCCTCCCCTCGATGAAGCTGCCCTTTCAACCACCCCTCGAGCCAATGCTGGCGAAGGCGATCGGCGAGATTCCCGAAGGCTCCGGCTGGCTCTTCGAGCCGAAGTGGGACGGATTCCGGGCCATCGTCTTCCGTGATGGCGACGAGGTCTACATCCAGAGCCGCGACCTCAAGCCGCTGAACCGCTACTTCCCGGAGCTCGAGGCGCCGCTGCGTGCCTCGCTGCCGGGGCGCTGCGTCGTCGACGGGGAGATCGTGATCGCCGGCCCGGACGGCCTGGCTTTTGAATCGCTGCTGCTGCGCATCCATCCGGCCGCGTCGCGGGTGGCGATGCTCGCGGCGGAGTCGCCGGCCTCGTTCGTGGCCTGGGACCTGATGGCCCTCGACGATCGCGATCTGCGCTTCGAGCCACAGGAAACGCGCCGCGCCACGCTTGAAACGGCACTCAAGGCTGCCGGCGGCGACCCATCGGTACACCTCACCCCGGCGACGCGCGACGCGGCCGTCGCCCGCGACTGGTTCGCTCGCTTCGAGGGAGCCGGCCTGGACGGCGTGATCGCCAAGCCCCTGGACGCGCCCTACCAGCCCGGCAAGCGGGCCATGCACAAGATCAAGCACCTCCGCACCGCTGACTGCGCGGTCGCCGGCTTTCGCTGGCACAAGGTTGGCGTGGGAACCGTCGGCTCGCTGCTGCTCGGCCTCTACGACGATGCCGGGACCTTCCACCACGTCGGAGTCACGGCCTCCTTCACGATGGAGCGGCGGCGAGAGCTCGCGAAGGAGCTCGAACCGCTGCGCGAGAACGCGATGGACGGGCATCCATGGGCGAGCTGGGCCGAGTGGGCGAGCGAGTACGAGGAGCGCGGTCAGCGGGTTCCCGGGGCGACCAGCCGCTGGAACCGCGGCCGCGACCTCTCCTGGGAGCCGCTCCGGCTCGAGCGCGTCGTGGAGGTCGCCTACGACCACCTCCAGGGCGATCGCTTTCGTCACGGCACGACCTTCCAGCGCTGGCGTCCCGACAAGCAGCCGGCGGACTGCCGGTACGACCAGCTGGAGGTGACGGCTCCGTTCGAGCTGTCACGCATCTTTGGCGCGGAGACCGCCGGCTGAACCCCGTTTGCTGCGTTCCGAAGGTCGGCAGCTGGGTACACTGCGAATGCAACACCGTAGGGAGGTTCCGGAATGAGCGAGCCCCGACCTGACGACGATCAGACCGCCAGCGGGACGACGCCGGCTGAAGAGGATGCTGGTGTCGGCAGCACCCAGTCCGCGAGCGAGATCGTGGCGGCCGACATGGCCGCAGTCGACGCAACTCCACCGTCAGACGCAGCCCCAGGCGCGGCTGCGGATCCCGCACCACCACCGATGGCCGCCTACACGCCTCCGCCCGAACCCCCGCCCATGACGGCCTACACGCCTCCTCCGGCGCCGGCACCGACCGACTGGGCCGCCACGACCCCGAGCCCAACGCCTCCGGCAACCGATTGGGCCGCTCCGGCCGCAGCGTCCCCGACGCCTCCGACAGGTACGCCCGTGCAATCCGTGCCTGAGACGCAGGCCTGGGCCCAGCCGCCCGCGCCGGCCTACCAGCCTCCGCCCGCGTACCCGCCGCAGCCGGCGCAGCCGCAACCCGGCTGGCCGCAGCAGCCTCCGCCCGCGTACCCGCCGCAGCAGCAGGCGGCGTATGCGCCGGCCCCGGCATATCCGCCGCAGCAGCCCTGGCAGCAGCCCACCGCCTATCCGCCGCAGCAGACCTGGCAGCAGCCGGGCCAGCAAGCCGGGTGGGTGCAGCCGCAGGGTGAGTACTGGGCCCAGCCCGGATCAGGCGTCTGGGTCTACCGCACGAACGTGCTTGCCATCCTGGCGAGCCTCTGGCTCCTGCTCACAGGACTGATCGCTGCCCTCGCGGGCGTGCTTGCGTTGGCCGTCGGCTCCGGCCGATTAGCGACCTTCCTGCGTGACAATGGGGCAACGCAGGCCAACATCGACGCACTCCAAGGGGCGGTCGCCGTCGTTGGTGGGTTCTTTCTGGTGTGCGGCATCCTCCTGCTGCTGTCGACGATCGGGATCTGGCTCCACAAGTCGTGGGCGCGAGTGATCGGGATCCTCTTTGCGCTGCTGGGCCTGCTCATCAGCCTGCCGTTCCTCGCCGCCGGGTCAACCACCACCACCCTCTCGGACGGGCGCGTCGCGACCACGAACCTAGCGCCTGTCGGGATCGCGTTCGTTGTCCTGTGGGGACTGACCCTGCTCTTCCTGATCGTCTCAGGCAGCCACTTCCACAAGAAGCGCGTCGGGTAAACCCGGCTTCCGGCTCGCCTCAGGTCTCCGGTTTCGCGGCGTCTCGCGGCTTGCGCATGGGGCCGCTCAAGCTGGCCTGAGCGGTCCCGGACCGTCGCAGTCGATCCAGGGGGTCGCAGTCGGGAGACTATAGCCAAAGGTAATGCCCCGGCGACGGCCCCGGACTGACCACGGTCCGGCGTTTGGCGCCAAATGGCGGCACCACGGGCTTCATCCGAGGTCCGGGGAGCGATGGAACGGCTACCACGCGCCTGCGCAGCGACCGCTGCCCTCTCCTTGACGGTACGCGCGAGAGCGCGCTCGGCACTATGCGGAGTACGGCGAGGTGCCTCCACGCTTCGCCGAAGCAGCGCAGAGCGGGATCCGCAGCCCAGGGGTTCCCACCTCCGGCGCAGTCCCCGCTCTGTAACTGTTCCATCGCTCGCGGCGCTCCCGCCCGGACGCTCCGACCCACCAGCGCTTGACAATGCGCAGCCCGCTTGGCCCTGACAGTCAGACCGGGGACCATTGGGTCATGGCGGCTGGTCCATTGGACTGGGAGGGTGCGCTTTCCGAACCAGGGTCTGGCACAGAGCACGGCTGGACTCCAGGCTCGGCGGTTGCCGGGGCGACGCGCGTGCCCCGGTGATCCGCAGCAGTTCGCGCGTCAGGGAGAAACAGCTCATGTCCCGTCGAAGATCAGGCCGCCTGGCCGTTGTGCTGGCAGTCAGCCTCGCATCGGTCGCGCTGCTGGCGAGCTCGCTGTCGGCCAGCGCCGCCTCGGGAACATTGAAGGGCTCCTTCGGGGGCCGCGCCTACGCCACCTTCGCCAATGCCACGGCGGGCACCATCGCCACCCAGCTCGGGCGTTCGGCCTTCATCCCCTGCCCCTGCAAGGGCACCAACGGCGTGCTCCTCTCCAATACCGTGGACCAGGTTCAGGCCGACCATGTCCTGAAGGCGGATGCCACCCTCTCGACAGCCCGCGCCAGCAAGTCCGCGATGAAGACCGCGAAGGTTCGCATGACCGCCCAGGTCGCCGGCCTGCGAGCCCTTGACGGCGCCATCACCGCGGACGCCATCCTGGGCGTCAGCCGGACCAGCGCCACCGCAGCCTCGCTGTCAACCAGCACCGCCGGCTCCACCTTCGTGAACCTGCACATCCTCGGCCATGGCATCCCCTCTGGCGTGGCAGCCAACACCCAGATCTCGCTGCCGGGATTCGGCTACGTGCGGTTGCGCGAAACACACAGATTCGGCAACGGCCTGACACTGCGCGGCGTCCAGGTGGACATGCTCCACATCGTCATCACCCGGCTCAACGTCCTGAACATCCCGATCGGCACGGAAATCCGCGTGGCCGAGGCCCGCAGCCTCTACTCGCGGTCGCAGCCCACGGTCGTTGTCCACGGTGCCGCCTGGGCGGCCTCGGCCAACAGCACCTCGCTGACGTTCGAGAACCGCGTCGGCAAGGCCGCGGCCATCTTCATGCCCTGTCTCGGTACCAAGGGCAAGGTCAAGCACAACGACGTGCATCTCATCACCGTCCCGGGCATCCTCACCTCGGGTACCGGCAAGACCACCGTTTACGGCGTGGTGGGTGATTCCGCCACGGCCAAGACCACGGCCGAGGTTCAGAGCCTGGACATGCTCGGGGGCTTGGTCACCGCTGACCTGGTGCGTGGTGTGTCGCGCAGCCACTGGAGCCAGAGCACAGACTCCTCGAGCGTCTCGAGCTTCGGGTCCAGGTTCGTCAACCTGCATGTCGCAGGGGTCGCCGTCGGCGACAACGTGGCACCCAACACCGAGCTCGCGCTGCCGGGTATCGGCACCGTCACGCTTTACGAGCGGATCGCCACCAGCAATGCCGACACCGCGGATCTCAACGTGGCCATGATCCACGTCAG
>JBBRYO010000063.1:0-15471 GCA_038237595.1 Candidatus Limnocylindrales bacterium
AGGGTCGTCACGATCGTTCCGGGGAGTTGGAAACTCGGAAAGCTGGAGGCTCTCAGCTTCGTCTCAGAAAGTGCGACCTACGCTGTTTGACGGTCAACCTCCAGAGGAGATTAATCGTGCGTCGCATCCTTTCACTTGTCGCGATGTCAGTCGGACTCGTTGCGCTGCTACCAGCCTCCGTTTCGGGTGCTGCTCCAACGACCGCCAGCCCAACCCGCGCGGCTTCGACCGTCGCCGCTCGGCCTTCGTACGAGCAGACCAAGAGGTGGGTGAATTCGTACCATCGAGCCCACCCCGGTAGGAGCGGGGATATCAATGCAACGGGCCCGGCTGATGCGATCGGCCGGCGATTGCTGGCGGTCTGCGGCAGACGTCAGCGCCCGGTATTCCCTCTGCTCGCCTGGGAGTATGGCGGCCACGACCATGCGTGGAGGCATCCGGAAGAGTCAGCGCTGGCGTATTGCGTCTACATCCCCGTGAAGCCTTCGACCGCTCATTGGAAGTACGCCCACGGCCGCGTGACAGCTGACGTGTACGTGCTGTTCCCGGCGAAGAACCCGTGCAGAGATAGGCGGGGCGCCGACAAGGTGCTCGGCTGCCTCGGCGATCCGTCGAACTCTGAAATTCTGGTCGACACCGCCAGCCTTCACGACGGCCACGATGCCGGACTCGAACTCAGCGAGGCCTCAACGACGTTGATGCTCATCCTGCCGGGCAGGCACACCAAAGTCCCTCTGATCCGCACCACATAGCGATGTGAGCGCGGATGGACGATCTGATCGGACGGCCCCGAGAGCGCCCACCCGTGCTCCTCACTTCCGGCCTGGAGCTGGATCCGGCCGCACACACGGTCCGCCGGGCCGGCAAGGGCATCCATCTGACCGCGAAGGAGTTCGCACTGCTCCAGTTCGCTTCCTCGAGGTGCGGCGGCAAGCGACTGCCGCCGCACTGTCGCGCACCCCTCCCGGCAATCAGTTTTCGCGCAGGTAAGAGCCACGGCGATTGTCCCTTCCCCGGGCGCGTTGACGCCCTGCTGGAAAGGTCGGTCTCGCCATTGGCTGGACGCGACGCTGGCGGCCGTATCGTGATCGCGCCCTCGGTTGCCTCCGGACCAGTTCGCTGGCCACGGTGCTCCCTTGGCGGCCGCGCGCCAATGGCAGACCAACAGCATGCTTGACGCGCAGCGTCGCGATGCCCGAGCACGTCGCTCCAGGATCTCCTTGAGGCAGTGCCAGTTCGCCAAAGGACCCACCTCCGTCTGCGCGATCGCAGTCCACGCCCGTTTCCGAGCCCCGGACAGTTGGGGGGGTGCCGGACGGCGACCGGGTCTAGGCGCCAGCCGTAACGGGAACTGCGAGATGCTCCCGTGTCGACCCAAAACCACGACGCAGGAGGACGATGCCGAGCAGAAGGCACCACACCATCGTCCCCGGGACGGAGACCATGCCAAGGATCCACAGGAGTTCGGAGTCCGGTAGGAGTCCCAGAGGTCCCAGGGTGCTCACGAGGAGGCGAAACGCCGGGACGATCCCGAGGACGAACAGCCAGGTCGGCAGGACCCTCTTTCGACAACCGATCACGCTGAGCCCAACGGCCCACAGGCAAAGCCCGACGATGCCGCTGATCCCCACGGCCTGACCCGCCACCTGGGCGGCAAGGTAGGCGGCCTCGCCCCATTCGCCCCGAAGGCTCGCGATGTGGAGGAGCGGACCCGAAGCCCCGATCCGTAGGCCACCGGTCACGAGGAAGAGCGCCGCAGCGAAGAGACCGAATGCCGCCAAGCAGCGCATGGCCAGGGAGTCGGCTCGCGGCGCTGTGACCGCTGCAACGCTCAGGACGCTGACCGTCAGGGCGATCGCCATCAGGATCAGCGAGACGCCTGTTATCACCGGGATGTCGGAGTGCGCCTGGACGAATGCGATGCTGACGGACGGATTGTCCGTGTCCTCGAAGCCAAGACCTGGCGGCACGAGCTGGAGAGCGAAGGAGACCAGGCCTGCCAGCCCGAAGGCGAGGGTCGACAGCCCTGCGGCGAAGGATGCGTTTCTCATGATCTGGCTTCATCCTCGTGACCTGTCTCCATCGCGTCAGGCCGCGTCGGCGACGGGCGGCCTGCGGACGAGGACCCAGGCGGCGAAGCCGAACCAGACCACGGGGACGATGTTCGGGCCGTGACCGGCCGCGATCATGAACCCCGCGAGCGTCAGGGATACGAGGATCGCGGGAACGAGCTCACGCCGAACCACCAGCACGATCGCTGTTGCGACCAGTCCGATCAAGAGTGAGAAGAAGCCCAGCCCGTACACGTATTCGGCGCCCGCGATCCGAAGCATCTCCTCAGCGAAGTTGCCGATGCCGGCCACGATGCCGCCGATCCCCATGATGGCTGCCACCGCGAGGATCCACCAACGCGGGCGGGCCAGTCCAACGACGAGCCAGGCCACCAACGCGAACACGGCCAGCATCGCACTGAAGCTCAGGCTGCTCGCCTGGTCGCGGAACGTCATCGGGTCCGAATACTGCCCCCCGATAGGCATCGATCCGCCGACGGCCCAGGTCGCCCCGACAACGAACGCGGCGAAAGCGACGCGCCCACGCGAAGGCGTGGTTCGTGCTCCGAATTCCAGATGCATCGCGGGCCCCATCCTCTGGCACCAACCCGCCAGCCTCGCTCGGCCGACGGTATAGCGTGACACGATACACCGCCTGAATGAAGAGTCAAGGGTCACCGCCGGCCGCCGTTGATACCGGCCCACTTGACGCCCCGGCCCCTTGGGGGTCACTATCGCAGCGCGATATATCGGGGCACGTCTGAAGGGGTCAAGCAGCATGGTCTCGCCGCTTCCGGAGCTCGGGCGGTTCGCCGAGCCTGCGCTCCTAATCCTCGTCAGCCTGTCCGACGGCCCCAGGCACGGTTACGCGATCATGGCCGACGTCGAACAGGGGACCGGCCGGCCGATGGGTCCCGGGACCCTGTATGCCGCGCTGGCAAGGCTCGAGGAGCGCGGGTTCATCGAGGCGCTTCCGCCCGAGGACCGGCGGCGGCCCTATCGCCTGACGGCGCTTGGCGCGACGACCGTCGCCGAGCAGCTCCGCGAACTGTCCGCCTTCGTCGAGCTCGGCCTGCGTCGTCTCGGACAGACCACGCGATAGAGGACGGTGCGTCCCATGATCGCCCTATTGCTTCGCTTCTACCCCGCCGGCTGGCGGGCCCGCTACGGCGACGAGTTCGAGGCGCTCCTTTCGGAGCGGCCGTTCGCCCCGTTCGACGTGGCCGACCTCCTGCTTGGCGCACTCGACGCCCAGCTCCATCTCAGGGGGCTTGGCGCCTATTCCGAACATCGACGGGGGATACCCATGTCGCTTCGCTTCGGTGGCTACGCTGCCATCGTCGGGGGCATCCTATGGTTCGCCGGCCTTGTGTTGGCCCAGCTCGGCCGTGGGGCGGCCCCGGGTCCGGTCATGGTCATGCTCGGCACGATTTCGCTTCTCGTAGCCCTGACCGGTCTCAGCGCGTTCCAGGCACGGCGGTACCCGCGCCTGACCTGGGCGGCGTTCGCCATCCCCGCCCTCGGCGCTGTCGTGTCCGTGGTCGGACTGATCGGGATGACCACGACCGGCGATGAGCCGTTCGTCGGGGGGCTCAGCGGCTGGTACCTGTGGTTCTTCGGCTCGCTCGGACTGTTCGCCGGGTCGGGTCTATTCGCAATCGCGACCTGGCGTGTCCGAACCCTGTCGCGCCGGGCCGCGGCGCTGCTCGGCGCCGGCTGTGTCGCGATCGTCCCGGCGCTCGCCGGCGGCTTCGGCGGACCCGAGCTTGTCCCGCAAGTTCTCCTTGGCGCGTCGCTCGGGGTTTTCGCCGGGGGATGGCTCGCCCTTGGGGTGAGCGCGCTGCGTGCGGGCCCGACCACCGCTCCGACCCTGGGACGCGTCGCGTCATGATCAGGGCTGCGTCGGGCACTCGGTGTCTCGCCATCAAGCCCCATGGATGGCGCGGATGGGCGGCCCGAGGGCGGTTTGACAGCCACGTTGACAGCCACGGCAAACACACGCCATGACTGCACTGGGATTTGATGGACTGCTGTGCCCAAAGACCCAGAAGGGCAACCCGAGCGAAGCTCCCGCGAGCTCCGGCTAGGTGGCGGCGTAGCCCAGGTACTCGACCCCCGACGTGAACGTGCGCGTGTCCAGCAGCTTGAGTCGGAGGGGGCGCTCCAGGGCAGGAAAGAACGGCAAGCCCGCCCCGAGGACGACAGGATGGACGATGAGCTGGAACTCATCCACGAGGCCGCGCTTGATGAACTCGGAGGCCAACGTCGGCCCGCCAACGTACAAGTTGCCGTCAAACTCCCTCTTGAGCTTCGCGAGCTCCTCGCCGACGTCGCCCCTGACGAGCCGGCTGTTCCAGTCGACCTTTTGGAGGCTGTTCGAGAAGACGATCTTCGGCTTGGCGTTCCAGATCCGGGCGAAGTCGAGCATCGCCGCCGTCGCCGCTGGATCGGCCTCGGCTGTGGGCCAGTACGCCGCCATGACCTCGTAGAGACGCCGCCCGTAGAGGGACGCGTCCGAATTCCGCTCCTGCTCGTTGAACCAGGCGTGCAGCTCGTCGTCGACCACGGTCCAGTCGAGGCTGTGGTCGGGCGTCTCGACGAACCCGTCGAGCGAAACGTTCATCAAGTAGATCAGCTTCCCCATTGCCACCTCCCATTGTTGATCCCCATCGACCACCCATCTGTCGTCGGCTGCCGCGCCCGTGACAGCCACGTTGACAGCCCCGGCCGTAGCATTGGGTAGACACAAGAGAGAGCAAAAGAGCCCATGGACGGCGTCGGGCCATCGATGTGTGCGCGGTGTCACGGGGTTGGCCCATGGCGGCCGCCACCAACGGTAAGCCATTCGGCACTTGAAGCGCCGCCCACCCGTCCTACAATCGTTGACGACCAGGTTCACAGGTGGTTGGTGTGCGAAACGCCCTGGCGGTGATTGCCGTCCTCGTCCTCGGCGCCTGCGGCACGGCACCGCCGTCGCCAACTCCCAGCGCGGCATCATCGGTCGCGACCCTGGCCCTCACGGGCGACGGGGCCTATGTCACCTTTGAGGATCCGACGTCGGTCATCAGCAGCGGCACGATCGTGGACGAAGGATTCGATTTCCCGAACGGCGTGGAAGTCTCGAACCCCTCCGGCGACCCAGGGTCACTGCAACTGACGTGGCCGAGCGCGATGTGCGCTCCCGGTGCCAGGTTCCGCATATCGCCCGAGGGAGCCGGATGGCTGTTGGACGCGCAGGCGCTCCAGGTGCGGCCACCTGGCGCTCCAACCGGCGGCCCGTCCTGCGCCGGTGGCCAGATAACGATTCGCATCCGTCTCTCCCTGGCGCGTCCCATCTCAGCCGCCCAGGTGCGTGTCGTGGGGCCGTGATGGGTAGAAGGTCTGCAGCGACCGGTGACCGTGTGCGCCAGCCGATCGGCGCAGCGGTCGTGCTGTCGGTCTTGCTTGGCGTATCTGGGTGCATATGGATGGGCGGCTCAGGCGCAAGCCTGTCCGAGTCGGACAAGCTCAACCAGCAGGCGCAGGCAGCGCTCACCCGCTGGGCCAACGCCGTAGGCACCGGCAGCGAGATTGTCCTCGTCGGCGACCTGACCGCGCAGGTCGGTGACTGGGAGGAATCGGTCGGCGACAACAACAAGCAGGCGCTGTATGCGGGTCTCGTCCAGGCGGGCGTTGGCCTGCCGCCCACGAGCGAGACGAACGGGACCGTGCTCTGGTCGGACGGCACGACCGCCGGCGTCCGAGTCGTGTCGGCGGAGCAGGCACTGGCCGGAATCCGATCGGACCCACAGGTGGCCCCGTGTTCGGGGAGCTGCCTCCCGCTGATCGTGACGAGCGCGCGGCTCACCTCAGGAACGGCCGAGACCAGCCGCGGTTCAGCTCTCGTGCCGATGTGGGCGTTCACCCTGCGTGGCACGGCCGTCACGCTGACACGGGTGGCGATCGCGAATCCCGTCACGGTCGGCTTGGCGCCCTGGACCGGGGTTCCCTGGGGCACCTCAGGTGACGCTCCAGTCGGCATTGCCATCGACGCCGCCACTGCGACGAGCGACGGGCGTGGGCTGACCGTCAGCTTCGTGGGCTCGCCGCTCTCCGCCGACCAGCCGTGTGGGGCGGACTACACGGCCGAGGCCGTCGAGTCGTCGACTGCGGTCGTGGTGATCGTCACGGAGCACCCCAATCCGACTCCGGGTGCCTGCGCTGCCGTCGGCGCCCGTCGAACCGCATCGGTCGCGCTGGCATCACCGCTCGGAGCGCGCACTGTGCTCGAGGTCACCTACGGCCGACCCATCGCCGTGACGCAAGCCCTCTGAGACCGGTCCTACCCGCCGAGCACCGCGTCCATGCCCGCCGCGACCTGCTGCTCGCGCCGCTTCAGCACGTGCCATACGTGTTGGACGTCAGCGTGATCGAGCTGTGGCCGAGCAGGTTCTTCACGTCCTCGAGCGTGAACTCCTGAGCCAGGAGGAACATCGCGGCCGCGCGTCGCAGCTCGTGGAAGCGGCTGTGCGGCAGGCCAGCTCGGGCAAGCGCCCCTTGGAAGGCACGAGTAACCGCGGCCCGCAGGGCGAGCATCTCGCCCTGACGTAGCCCGGTACCCGGCGCCGTCAAGTAGAGCGCCTCCAGGCGGTCGCCGGCCGCAGCATCGATGAGCTGGCGCCTCTGCTCCGGCGTGAGTGGACGGATCTGGTGACGGATGAGCCGTGGTGGGTCGACGAGCTTGGCCACGTTCCGCGACGCGATGCCCCAGCGTTCGGCGGTTACCAACGCGCGCCGGAGCACCGCGAGGATGTACTGGACACGACGCGGTGACAGACCGCTCTCCAGCTTTGCGTTGAGGAAGGCTTGGACCTCGGCAGGCGTGAGTTTTGCGATCGGGATCCGACCGAGCCCCGGGATCAGGTGAAGCCGCAAGCGCCGCTCAGCAGCAGGCTCGTCCTGGATCGCGAGTTGCGCGAAGCCGGAGAGCCGACCCTCAAGAGGCGATCGAGACGCCTCGCAATCCCGCAAGTATCATCCCCGAATGGGTGATGTACCGGTCGGCGAGATCGTCATCGGGCCGGGTCTGCCTGCCCTCCGCATCGGCAACGGACCGCGACCACTTGCGATGATCCCCGCTCTGTCCCTCCAAGTGGGTATCCCAAGCGGTCGCGGACGGACGCTCGCGACGTCGGGCTGGGGGACGCTCGTCGAGCGTTACACCGTCACTCGCCTGAGCCGGAGGGTCCGGCCCGTGGGCACCACGTTCGGGCAAATGGCCGAGGACGTCGCGCTTGCCCTGGAGGAGCTGGGGCCGCCTGTCGACGTGATCGGAAACTCGACTGGCGGTCCGATCGCGCTGCACGTCGCCGCGGCTCGGCCTGACCTCGTCCGCCGGCTTGTGCTCGTCGTCACCGGTGTGCAGCTCAGCCCTGAGGGAGAGCAGGCGCGGGCGAGGATGTTCGCAGCGGCCAGCGCGGGACGCTGGGGCCGCCTGTACGGCGAGGTGTTCACGCTCGGTGGTGCCTCACCGCTGGTGCGAGCCGCGCTGTTCGCGTTCGGCCGGCTCCTGGGTCCGCGCCTCGTCGGGATCCCTTCGGACCCCACGCTCATCCTTTCGGAGCTGGATGCGTGGAGGCGGTACGACGCCCACGATGTAGCGCCGTCCATCTCGACTCCGGCCCTCGTCATCGGCACCGAGCGCGACCGTCTCTTCCCACCGATCACCACACGCGAGCTTGCGCGACTCCTGCCGAACGGCACGGCGGTGGTCGTACCTCACCTCGCGCATACGTGGCCAAAGAACGCCGTCAGCGCCCACATCGCGCCGTTTCTCGACTGAACACATGCCCGATCGCAGCACACCGCAGCGCCTACAAAAAGGGCCCGCTGCGATGGGCCACCGAAGTGCGTAGCGTGAGCCCACCCCCGCAGAGCCTGCGAAGGTTCGATCCGGAGACGGGTGGCACTAGCTGTCCGGGAATCAAAGCCAGCCTACCCGTCCCAGGTGCATCGCGAGCTCGGCCGGCTCCTCGTGGAGTGCACCGGCGAGCGACATCTCGCCGATGCTGGCCGCCTCGCGGCCCTTCTCGATGGCGGAACGCGGCGATCGCATCGGCATCCGAGCCGGCTGCGTCAGTCATCCCTTCCTCCTCCTCGCGGCTCGCTCTGGCGGCCGGCGCTGGTCGCCGTGGCACTGTTCTCAGCGGCTGGTCCGGTCTCCTCGGCACCACCCTCGGTCCGTTCCGGGGCGCCAGCGCGCAGCCGGACGACGCCATCATGGAGTCGCTCGACCGACGACCATGGGACTGTCCGAGGTGCCCGGTCGCGGGCGTGCCCCAGACCGAGGATGCGCAGGATGCCGATCCGGTCCAGCAACCCGAACCGCCCGACTTCGAGCGCGACGATCGAGAAGCCGTGATCGTGCGTGATCTCGAGGTCGACGACGCGGCCCAGCACGCGGTCGTCGGCGGTCACCACGCGCGTACCGACCAGGTCGTGGACGCGGATCGCAGCGTCTGACCGATCAGTCATCCTTGCCGTTCCCCGGGATGAAGCGCAGGACATGGTCGATGAGCCACCGGTCGGCGCCGTCCAGCCCGTAGGCGTCGGCGCGTTGGCGAAGCTTGACAGTCGGCCCGACCTCTTCGATCTCGGCGACGTCGATGCGGTGGTCGAACCGGCCTTTGACCAGCCGCGACAGAAGGCCGCGCACACGGGCGGACACCGCGCCGAGCTGCGCCTCGGGGCCGAGGAGCAGCGCGACGACGAGAAGCGTCCCGTCGGCAGCACGCCTGGCCTCGATATCGGCGACCCGCCCGAGCTTGTGTCCGTCCGCGCTCTCGAGCTGAGCATCGATCATGTCCCGCATCGTCAGGAGCCGGTCGTCGGCGTGACGCCGATGGGTTCGCGTCGGCGCCGCACGCAACACCCGCCGCCGTCTCATCGGCTCACCCGCCGCTCAGGATCAGGAGTGGGATGGAGACGACTGCCACGCCGAAGGCGATGATGAGCACGGCCCCAAGTCCGATGTTGCCCAGCTTGCCGTTCGTCCGGTCGCCGAGATACGCAGGGTCGTTCATCAGCACCAGGAACGGTACCAGCGAGATCGGTAGCACGAGCGCGGTGAAGGCCGAGCCGTACAACGCCAGTCGGAGCGGATCTGGCCCAATGATGCTGAGCCCCAGCGCCAGGACCGGGAACGCGAGCATCACCGCGTTGAACCGTGGCGCGCGTGCCGGGACCTCGTCTTCGCCCCACTCCCAGCCGAAACCCTGGGAGACGTTGTAGCCCATCGACAGCGTCACTTCCAGCGCGGCACCCAGGCAGGTCACGAACAGCGCACTTGCAAAGATCGAGGCGCCGACGCGGCCGAGCGGTTCGGACAGCGCCAGCCCGACCTCGGCGAGCGTCAGCCCGGCGATGTGCTTCGGCATCAGCACCATCGCCGAGACGATGATGAGAGCGATGGCCGTCGTGCTCCCGAACGTCATGCCCAGCACGGCAGTCACACGGTTCAATCGCAGCGAGCGCCGCGACCACTGCTCCTCTGTCGCCCCTGATGAGTAGAAGTACAGCAGGTACGGGCTGATGACGGCGCCCAGGATGGCTGCGGCGAGGAACAGGTACTCCGCGGTCTGGCCAGGTGCGAACGCTGGCCGTGCAAGCGTCGCCTGGACATCCTCAGGCAGCGCCGGACCCTTGATTACGGCGACCCAGAACAGCAGCGTGATCAGGCCCAGCAGCGACGGGCCGTTCTCGATGAGGCTGAACGGCGCCCGCCAGACCATCGCGACCAGGATGAAGGCGGCAATTGGCAGCATCAGGTGCCAGCTGACGCCGAAGAACAGCGACATCGCGATGGCCATCCCGCCGAGGTCGGCAGCCAACAGCAGCAGGTTTGCGACGAGCTCGCTCGTCAGCGGCACGAGGTAGAAGCGGAAGCCGAAGCGCTCGCGGATCCCATCGGCGTACGTCTTGCCGGACACGGCCGTCAGCCGGCCGCTCATTTCGACCATCAGCATCACCGCACCGGTCGCAAGCACCATCGCCCAGACCAGCCCGAGTCCGAAGTTCGCACCCGCGGCTCCCGCAGTGGCGATCGCGCCGGCGTCGATGAACCCGCCGGTGGCGGTCAGGATGCCGAGCATGATGCCCAGCACCTGCTTCTTCATGGCGCCCGCCCGTTCACGGCTTGACTTTCGTCAGCGATCCGCAAGCGGCCGCGCAGGCCTTCCAGAAGGCGAGCAGTGCTCCCTGGTCGACGGCGTCGACGATCGCGACCGCCGGCCGGTCCAGCCGAAGCGACCACGTCGGAGGCAGGTGGATCAGGGCATCGGATAGGCGTGTCTCGCCCCGGATGGTCGGTGGAGAGACATCCCGCCACGCGGTATGGGTGCTTGTCACCGTGCGTTCGTGGGGCGGCTCCGGCCGGTCCCAGACGAAATCGACGAGGCCGATGTCGGCGGCGACCAGGACCCGGACCCGGAGCGGTCGTTCCCGCACCAATAGTGCGTAGCACGCCTCCTCATCGGCGCCGAGCGCACCAAGCTGGTCGCTCATCCACTGCTGAACGGTCCCGAACACAGGCTCGAGTCCTGCCTCCAGCCACTCAGTTCGCTTCATCCCCCCGCCGCCAGGTCGAACGCGTCCGAAGCGGCCTCGATTGCATCGATCTGCGCGTGCCAATCGCACGACTCGTCGAGGCACGGGTCGGATATCGCTGGAGTAGCCGTGCGGTAGAGCAAGAGGAGGTGCTCGACCTCGTTCTGGCCGGGCGAGCCAGCCAGGCGTGGCAGATCCTTGTCGATGCCGTCCAGCGACTCCTCGAGGATCTCGAAGGTCGTCTTGCCGTACTCGAACGTCAGCCGGCCGTCATGGACGAACCGCAGGGTGGTCGCCGCCGCGGAAAGGGATGAGGCTGCGGCAGCCGCCGCGCGGGCGAAGGGCGTCTGCGTCCCGATCGAGCAGCCCATCGCAGCCACCGCGACGACAGCGACGAGCGCGCCGAGGTGCGACGGCCGGGTGCGCCCACACGATAGTCGAGTCGTCGTCAGCCTCCTGGGTCGACCCCAGTTTCGGATCGTCTGCCGCACGATACCCGGCCGGTGAACGCCCCGCGCGCCGTGCACGAGCGTTGCGCTCACAACCTCGTTACAGAGGCACGCTCTCCCGAGGGAGCGTTCAGGCGGCTGCGCCCTCGCTGACGGCGCCTTCGTCGGAAGTCTCTGCCCACATGATGGTACGAGTCAGTCTTGAACGCGCACGTGGGGTCGCACCGGGGTCGGGAGGCGATTCACGAGATCCTCAAACAGGTCGAGTCGCTGCTCAGAGAGCAGCTGACGCTCGACATCTACGACAAGGGCACGATCCTGGGCGACATGCGGCTGCTCGGGCAGCAGGCGATTCCCGAGGCGTACGCACAGACATTGGATGCCGCAGTCATCTGCACGATCACGCCCGACGAACTGCGTCGCCTGATCGAGCGTCACCCGATCATCGGGGTCAACATCATCAGCCACCTCTCGCGCCGCCTCCAGGAGGCCGAGCGAGATCTAGAGGCGATGGCCTGCGAGCGGGAGGGCCAGCGATTGGCGAGAAAGTTGGCCGATCTCGCCCAAAGCCCCGTATCGCGCCGCGCTGGTGCGAGAACGCAGGTTGACACTGCCCTGCGCGGTGCGACGATGGCGGGCGTCCCGGAAGTCCTGACCACTTTGGAGAAACTCACGCCATGGCGAAGTATCTGTTCCACGATTCCTACACCCAGACGGGCATCCAGCGCGTCCTGAAGGACGGCGGGACCGGCCGCCGCAAGGCCGTGGAAGCCTTGGCCAAGAGCCTCGGCGGGAGCCTCGACGAGATGTACTGGGCGTTCGGCAAAGACGATTTCTATGTGATCGCCGACCTGCCGAGCCACGCCGCTGCCGCGGCGCTGACCGCTACCACGGGTGCCGCCGGGGCCGTCACGATCAGCACCGTCGTCCTCCTGACCGCCGAAGACATCGATCAGGCGATCAAGCTTCACCCCACCTATCGAGCACCGGGAACCTAGAGGCGCCCGGCGACGGTCTTTCCGACGGCGGTCAGGGCAGCGACCGTGATGTTCTGGAGACTGAGGTTTCCCTGCACATTGATCGTCACGACGACCGAGCCCTTCAGCATCTTCATGGCGGCGACCGCATTACCGACGATGGTGGCATGGGCGCCATTTCCGACACCGCTCATGACCTGAACGCCGGGCGAGTTCCCGCTGTCAAACAGCGCCTTGCCACGAGAGCAGCACTGGACACCCAGTGCCCGCCGCGCGAGCTTACGTGACAGCTGGCGGCGGGCCAGCTGAGTCTATGGGCCGTCCGGCGTTGTAAGGGCTCTGTAGCGCAGGCGGGTTCGCTGCGCGGCCTGAAACGTACGCCTCACGGCACAGGATGGTGGCCTTGTCAGACTCACTACGACGAGGGGGACGCAGCATGCAGTCGATGGAAAGCCCTATCCAACCAGGTTGGGACGCATATGGCAGCGCGCGAGATGAGCATTCGCGGGAGCACGGCGCCGAAATGGTCGGCGGGGCCGCCGGAACAGTCGGCGGCGCCCTGGTCGGGGGCGCAATCGCCGGGCCACCAGGTGCGGTCATCGGCGGCGTGATTGGGGCGGCAGGTGGCGCAGCGACCGGGGAAGCGGCTGAAGGGCCTGACAAGGCAGGCTCGACGCTTGGCGGCGGCGGCGGGGCGCTCGGTGGTGCCGTGGTCGGCGGCGCTCTAGGGGGGCCTCCCGGCGCTCTCGTCGGCGGAGCCCTGGGCGCAGCCGCTGGTTCGGCCGCGCGCGACAAGGCGGAGTCTGAGACAGACGAGGCAGACGATCGCGACTCAGAAACACGCGGATGAGCAGTTGAGCCGACCTGAGGACAAGCATCGACGCGATGCTTGTGCCCGCGGTTCACCTTCACGGACCGTTATCGGCCGTTGTGAACAACCGCCCAGCATGAAGGAGAACTGACATGCGCTACCGCGGAGCCAGCGCGAATCGCTGGCCACTCTTGCTGGCCGTGATCGCCATCATCGCGATCGCAGCCGTGGTTTACGTCATGTACTTCCAGCACTAGAGGACGAAGTCGTGCGCAAGGGAAAAATGGTGATCGGCCAGGACGTCCTGAGCTTGGCTGACGGCACGCGTATCCACACCGTCAAGGACCTGGTCATCGGAGACCCCGCCCAGATCGTCGCCCTTCTTGTCGACGAAGGCGGCCTGCTGAGCACATCGACGATCGTGCCCATCGAGGCCATTACTCGCTTCGGAAAAGATGCAGTCGTGATCGCCGACAGCACGGCCGTGATACCAGCCTCGGCGGACGCCCGCGTCAAGGCCATCCTGACCCGCAAAGATCGGCTCGTGGGCAAGACCGTCTACTCCACCGACGGCCAGAAGCTCGGGTCGGTGGCGGACATGTACTTCGACGAAGTGTCCGGACGAATCGACGGGCTCGAGGTTACCGGCGGCGCGCTCGCCGACCTGGCGAAGGGGACGTCCTACCTGAGCGCCGATGAGATCGAGCGCTCCGGCCCCGATGTCGTCTTTGTGCCTCCGGCCACTGCCGCCGCGTTGACGGCGCAGATCGGGGGCGTGCAGGGTGCGTTGCAGAACGTTGCTGACCAGGCGGGCAGCGCAGCCGGTGATGTCCAGGCCTCGATCCAGAACGCCTCGGCCGAGGAGCAGGAACGGCGGCAGCAGCAACGAGAGCAAGACCTGGCGGGCCGGCGCTCCGGCACAGAAGTCTCCGACGAGAACGGTGCCGTGGTCGTGGCCAAGGGTCAGCTGATCACGGCCGACATCGTGGAACGCGCACGGAGCACCGGCAACCTCCCCGTCCTGCTCGAGGCAGCCGATGCCGCCAAGGCGGAGGAGACACGGCAGCAACACGAAGCGGTGCTCCAGCAGGCAGGCGATTCCACGGCCGACATGTGGGATCGCTTCACGGCCAAGATCGCGGAAATGACGGACTCGGCGGGCCAGCGCGTCGATGAGCAGCAGACCCGCTCCCGCCTGGCTGCCATCGCGGACGCGGTCGGACGGCCGGTCACCAAGGTCATCCTCGATCGAGACGACCAGGTCGTCCTCGACCTCGGGGACATCATCACCCACCAGGCGATCCAGCAGGCCTATGACGCCGGGATGCTCGACACCCTGCTCGGGTCCGTCTACAAGGGACAGGTCGAGTTCAGCCGCGACGAAATGAAGGCTCAAAAAGAGGCAACTTCGAGCGTGGACCGAGCCAAGGGAGGGGCGGCCATCGTCGATGACCTGGAACAGCGTGTCCAAACAGCCGAGCGCGAACGCGCTGCGGAGAAGGAGCGTTCAAAGCGGGAGACGGAGCAGTCGCGGCAGCAGCGCGAGCGCGAGCGGGAGGCTCGGGCGGAGCAACGCGCGACCGACGCCAGCGAGGACGAAAGCAGCGGTCCGACGGATGCCAAAGCATCAGGCACGTCTTCGGCGAAGGCCGCGAAACCATAGCCTGCCCTTGCTTACTGGCCTCTCGTCGCCGCCATCGTCATTGCCGGCACGCTGGTCATCTCAGCCATTCGACTCCTTGTCCCTCGGAGCCGAGGGCAGCGACGGACCAGGAGGTAATGGGACAAGATCCGACAAAGGTCAAGGAGGATTCGATGGACCAACTAACGTCTATGCTCGGCGGCTTGCTCCCCCAGTTCCAGCAGCGGCAGCATGCGCAGGTTCCCGACGACCAGCTGAACCAGTCCTACGGGCAGGTCGCAACCGGGCTTTCGCCTCAGGCGTATCAGCAGTCTGCCGAGCAGGCCTTCAATGACCTCACGCCGGAGGAGAGAACGCAGTTTGCCGAGTTCCTTAAGCAGCGAGCAAACGAGAGCGGAGTGTCGGTGCCGACCTTGACATCAGGACCTGGCGGTCTACCATCTGATCCGGCTTCCCTCGCGACCGCGACGACGGCCGTGCATCAGCAGGACCCCAATTTGCTTCAGCAGATGTTTGCTCCGGGTGGCACGTTCTCCAGCCCCATCGCGAAGATGGTGTTGCTCGGGATCACCGCGTTTGCGGCGCAGCGCTTGAGTGGCCGCTGACGCCCTGGCCAGCGGTCTCAAGGGTTCAGCACAAGGGGGAGGAGCCTAGGGGGATGCTCTCCATCGCTTTGGCGGGCTCCTTGAAAGCCGGCCACCAAATGGTCTCAAAGAAGAAGGGAGACTTTCGTGGGCATCATCGCTTGGATTGTATTGGGCGCGATCGCAGGGTTCATCGCCAGTTTGATCATGGGTGCTCGTGAGGGCCTCATCCTCATGATCGTCCTGGGTATCGTTGGTGCGCTGGTAGGCGGATTCATCGCGGGCACGCTTCTGCATCAGGCCGATGTGACCGGCTTGAACCTCGAGAGCATCGTTGTCGCCGTGATCGGCGCGATCGTCGTGATCGCGATTGG
>JBBRYO010000064.1:0-14761 GCA_038237595.1 Candidatus Limnocylindrales bacterium
CGGCCGCGCCACCGGCATCGAGGTAGGCGCGCGCGGCCATCAGCATTCCCGGCGTGCAGATGCCGCACTGGGCGCCACCGGTCTCCAGGAAGGCCTGCTGCAACGGGCTGAGATGCTCGACCTCGCCAAGCCCCTCGACCGTGCGCACGTCGGCGCCCTGGAGCTGGCACACCGGCACCAGGCAGCTGTCGACGACGGCGCCGTTGACCAGCACGGAGCACGCTCCGCATTCCCCCTCGCCGCAACCCTCCTTCGTCCCAGTCAGCCCGAGGTCCTCTCGCAGCGCGTCGAGCAAACGCCGCATTCCGGGCACTGCCAGCTCCACCGGCTCGCCGTTGACGCTGAAGCGATAGCCCTCGGTCACGTGGCGTGCTCCCTGCCCATCGCCGCCAGGATCCGCTCGGGCGTGGCCGGAAGCTCGTGGATCCAGACGCCGGTGGCATCGTGGATCGCCGCGACCACGGCTGGCGCCACCACGTCCATGGGCAGCTCGCCGACGCCTTTGGCGCCGTGCGGAACCCCGCTGAACGGCTTCTCCACGAGGATCGCGGTGATGCGCGGTGCGTCGAGGGAGGTGGGGATCAGGTAGGTCGCTAGCCGATCGTTGAGGTAGCGTCCGTTCTCGAGCTTGATTTCCTCGATCGTGGCGTAGCCCACCGCCTGGAGCGTGCCGCCCTCGACCTGCCCCTCGGCCATGATCGGGTGGATCGCCTTGCCGACGTCGTCCGCTGAGACCACGGAGCGCACCGTGACCTCTGCCGTGTCGAGGTCCACGTCGACTTCGACGACTGCGGCCGCCCACCCGAAGCAGGGGTAGGCGTCACCCCGGTACGTCTTGTCGTCGAAGTTCACGCCGGGGAAGGGTTCGAAGCGCTGGTCGACCCGCGTGGCGCCGTTCGCACGGGCATCGTCCGCGTACGACTCGGCGAATGGGCGGCCGGTGCGCTCCTCCACCTGCGCCTTCAGCCGCCGGCAGGCAGTGACGACCAGGCCGCCCACCACCATCGCCGTGCGGGAGGCCACCGTCGGACCGCTGTTTGGCACGATCGAGGTGTCCACGGGCGCCGTCTCCACTTCATCAAAGGAGACGCCCAGCGCTTCGGACGCGAGCTGCGGAAAGATGGTCTTCGTGCCCTGGCCGATCTCCGTGGAGGCGACCAGCACCCGGATGCGGCCGTCCGCGCCCACCTCGACGCCGGCCACGCTCGCGAGGTGAACCTCGCCGCTCCCCGTGAACCCGGCGCCGTGCCAGACGAGCGCCATCCCGATCCCGGCTGCGGATCGCGCGTCCCGGGGCCGGGACTCGCTCGCACGCCGCCTGACTTCGCGCACGCGCTCGAACTCGGACGCCTCCACGGCGCGCTCGAGGACTTCCTCCGCGGCGACCGATTCGCGCAGGACTTGGCCTGTCGGCGTGACGTCTCCCTCACGGTACGACCAGCGCCGCCGCAGCTCGGCTGGGGAGACCCCGAGAGCCTCCGCCGCACGATTGACCTGCATCTCGGCCGCGAACTGGGTCTGCGGCGCACCGAAGCCGCGAAACGCGCCGTTCGGTGGCGTATTGGTGGCCATCGCCCGGCCGCGAACGCGCGCGTTCTCGCACAGGTACGGCCCCGCGGAGTGGAGGATGCCGCGCGACAGCACGACCGGCGAGAGCGTGCAATACGCGCCGCCGTCCATCACCACCTCGATGTCCTGCGCCAGCAGCCGGCCGTCGCGCGAGACGCCCATGCGGTGCCGCACGATCGCAGGGTGCCGCTTGGTGGTGGCCGCGATGTCCTCGTGGCGGTCATAGATCATGCGCACCGGCTTGCCCACGCGCTGTGCCAGCAGGGCCGCGTGGATCGCGATCATGGAGGGGTATTCCTCCTTGCCGCCGAACCCGCCGCCGGTCTCCTCCTGGATGACCACGGTATGCACGTCGTCGAGATCGAGCGCGCGCTTGAGCGCGGTGTGGACGTAGTAAGGGCACTGCATCGAGCCGTGGATCGTGATCCCGCCGTCGCTCCCCGGGACGGCGATCATCGCGTTGTTCTCGATGTAGAGCTGCTCCTGGTGCCCGACTCGGTACTCGCCCTCGATCACCACGCCCGCCGCGGCCAGCGCCGCCTCCACGTCCCCGCTGCCGATCTCGTACGTGGCGAAGACCTGGGTCGCCTCGAGCGGGTCGAACACGGGCGGCAGCGGCTCCGTCTTGAGGGAAACGTGGCGCCTGGCCTCCCGCAGCGTCCCCCGGTCCGGTGCCGCGATCAGCGCGACCGGCTCCGCGTGGTGGCGGATCTCGTCGATCACGAGCGCCGGCTGGTCCTCCTGGATCGAGGCCACGACGTTGACCCCCGGGATGTCCTTCGCCGTGAGGACCACGACGCGGGACCAGTCGAAGGCGGGGTCCAGCTCGACGCCAAGCAGCCGGGCGTGCGGCTCGGTCGATCGAATGGTTGTGCCGTACCAGGCGCCGGGAAAGACGAGGTCGTCCGTGTACTTGGCGAGGCCTGTGAGCTTCGCCGGTCCTTCGCGACGAAGCGGAGCCCCGCGCGCACGACCAGGTTGGAGGCCAGGCGACGTTCCCGCCTCGGGTGTGATGACGGGTGCCTCGATCGTCACAGTGGAGCCCTTCTGTCCGTGATTCGCTCGATGGTACGCGTCCACGGGCCCGCGTAACCAGCCCGCGACGGCGGTGGCTGGCGGCTACCGTACGCGCGGGGGGCAAAGCACTGGGCAAACGAGGAGAAGACGACCGTGGATTGGGTGCTCGCGATCCTGCTGTTCCTGCACGTCGGAGGGGCGATCGTGGCATTTGGCCCGACCTTCGTGTTTCCGGTCATCCTCGCGATGGGCGGAAAGGAGCCGCAGCACGTCAACTTCGGGCTGCGCCTCGTTGGCCGGATCTCCGAGCGCATCGTGTTTCCGCTGGCCGTGTTCCAGGGCGTCACGGGCGTGCTGCTCATCTGGAAGGCGGGGTACAACCTGTTCGCCACCGGGTGGTTGCTGCTCAGCATCATCCTCTACGTGATTTCGCTGAGTATTTCGTTCTTCGTGGCCATCCCGAACGTGCGCAAGCTCATCGAGGCCACGTCAACGCCACCTCCCCCGCCGCCCGCTGGCTCCCCACCGCCGTCCGGGCCGCCGCCGCACATCGCCGCGATGGTCAAAAAGGGGCGGCAGGCCGGCATGGCGACCGCGGCCCTGCTGGTGGCGATCATCTTCCTCATGGCGGCCAAGCCCACCTTCTAGTTGACGGCCACTCCCCGCCGGGCGCCACTCCCCGCCGAGCGGCCACTCCCCGCCGAGCGGCCTGCTCAACCCCGCAGGATCGGCCGCGTAAGGCACGTCGGGCCGCCGCCTCCGTTGAGGCCGATCTCGGTTGCGTTGAAGGTGTTGACTTCGCAGCCGGCGTCGCGGAGGGCCGCTGCCGTGACGGGGTTGCCCTCGACCACGACCACAACGCGCGGTCGGACGGCCAGGACATTGCAGGCAAGCGTCGTGTACTCCCCCTCGGGGACCGAAAACATATGCACCCCGAGCTCCCGCAGCAGCTCGTACAACCCTGAGGGCAGCAGCGGCAGGTAGACGACAGCAAGGTCATCAGCCACCGGCGAGATGAGGCTCAGCAAGTGCAGGCATTCGGCCGGGCCGTTGCCGTACGGCACGTCGAAGACCCGCACCTCGCCATCGATCAGTGCCGTCAACTGCTCCGCACCGGCCGCGTTCGTTCGCAGCGAGCGCCCGATGCAGGCAAGGTCGGGCCGGAGCCAGAAGACATCTCCGCCGTCGACCGTGCCCGGCGCCTCGATCCGGCCGATCGTCGGGATGCCCCGCGCGAGCGTGGCTGCCTCGAGGACCGCCTCCTCGCCGAGCCGGTTCGGCCTGCCTGAGCGGAGGGGAACGGCGCCTCGATCGGTCACCAGCAACGGGTCGAAGGTGTAGATCAGATCCGGGCTCGCCGTTTCGACGCCGAGCTCGTGCACGTTGACGCCCAGGTCGCCCAGCAGGCCGACGAAGGCGCCGTGCTCGTGCTGGGCCAGGCCCAGATCGACCGGGTGCCAGTACCCGTTCGCCGGGTCCTCGAATGCCCGCCCGAAGGCCGGCCCCGGCCGCTTCACCAGGACATCGCGCAGCGGCGCGGTCATTGACTGCGCCCCGAATGACCGCTCGTTCACCTCAATCGGTGCGTCCCCGATGCAGGGAGCGTCCCGGTGTGGCCCCGGTGTGCTCCCCGCCGTCCACGACGACCTGGCCGTTCACAATCACCCATGGAATGCCGATCGGAAACTGCTTCGGGTCGTCCCATGTGGCCGTCGCGCGGACGTTGGCGGCGTCGAACACCACGATGTCCGCCTTCATTCCGTCCGCGAGCCGGCCACGATCCGTGATGCCGAACCGCGCCGCCGGAGCGGAAGTCATCTTGCGGACCGCCTCTTCCAACGGCATGAGGCGCTTGTCGCGCACGAACTCACCGAGGATGCGCGGGAACGACCCGTACGTGCGTGGACTGGGCTTCGCGCCGAGGAACGTCGAATCCGTGCCGACCATGCCGACGGGATGCCCCAGGAACGGCGGCAACCCATCCGTCCACGGTCCCGGCGTGACCTGGCTGACGCCCAGATCCTCTGCCAACAGCAAGTCGGCGATCGCGTCCACCGCGTCCTGCCCCGTCTCGGCGAGGTACTCGCCGAGCATGCGGCCATCCCACTGCACCAGCTCGGGACGGGTGAAGTTGCCCAGCCGCAGGTCGTCCCAGGGGTTGCTGCCCGCGTAGCTGCCGGCTCTCGCGCCCACCTCGTCGCGGAGCTTCGCCCGGATGGCCGGATCGGCGAGTCGCCCTTTGAGCGGCCCCGGCCCGCCTTCCTGGACCCAGGGCGGGAACATGATCAGCAGCCGCGTGCTCGCCCACTCATAGGGATAGGTGTCCCAGGTGCAGTCCAGGCCTTCGGCTCGAGCGTTTTCTACCAGCTCGATCATCTGTTCGGGCGTGCCCGGGAAGATCTTCCGGTGGTAGAAGTGGGTGATGTGGACCGGCCCACCGCTCCGCCGCCCGATCTCGATCGCCTCGCGGAACGGATCGAGGAAGCGATCGCCGAGCGCGTAGCGCACGTGGGTGTGGTAGATGCCTCCAAGCTTGGCCGCCTCCGCGGTGAGCTCGGCCAGCTCGTCGGTCGAGGCATAGGCGCCCGGTGGGTAGTCGAGCCCCGACGACACGCCGAACGCTCCGTCCTCCATGCCTTCGCGCAGGTTCGCGCGCATGCGGTCCAGCGCGGCGCGATCCGCAGGCACGTCATTCCAGCCGAGCGCGTTGATGCGCAGCACGGAGTTGCCCACCAGGTACCCGACGTTGAGGCTGACCTTGCGGTCGAAGCGCGCGAGGTACGTCGCCACGCTGTCCCAGTCGTAGCCGATCTCCGGCCGCCCGTCGAGGCCGGAGTTGAGCTGCACGAAGCCGAGCAGGTCCTCGTGGCGGCGGAACGGGGCGTAGGCATTGCCGTCGACGCCGAAGATCTCGGTCGTGATGCCCTGGCGCACCTTCGGCTCGTGGCGCGGCGCGGCCAGCATCATCAGCCCCGAATGCGAGTGCAGGTCGATGAAGCCCGGTGCGACGGTGTGCCCAGCGGCGTCGATCCTGCGTCCGGCCTGGATGGCGGTCGCGTCGCCGCGCACGATCCGGACCTGGTCGCCGGTCACGGCCACCGCCGCCGCGAAACCGGGCGCGCCGGTGCCGTCGACTACGGTCCCGCCCTCGATCAGGAGATCGCAGCTTTCCACGGGCCAAGGCTAGAACAATGTCGGCCGGCAGACGGCACGGTCCGGTTCTCGGCACATGACCCCGCCCATGGTGGGCGTCTACCGCGGCACTGGGCCGGGCGTCACACCGTTCATCACCGTGGACAGCTGCACCAACTCGCTCGGGTAGGGGAGCCGGCGAGGGCGGCGGTTCAACATGGCAGCAGCCGTCCTCGAACCCAGGCGCCGCGCACCATCCCGGGGTGGGAGCGGAAGATGAGCCGGCTCAGGAGTGAGTCGGGCTCGCCGTCGTCGGCCATGTCGGGAAGCGGAGCGGTGAGGCTCGGGTCGACCGCGATCAGGTCGGCTTCCTTGCCGCCTTCGAGACTGCCGATCCTGTGGTCCATGCCAAGCGCCTGGGCGCCGTCGAGCGAGCCTTTTCGCAACCAGCCCATCGGATCGAGGATCGGGCGCGCATCCCCGGTCGTGACTTTCAGCGCGTTCTGTGCGTAGAAACCGGTCCGCATCTGGGTGAAGATCGACGGGTCCGGAGCGGCGGCGACGTCCGACCCGAGGCCTACGACCATGCCCGCCTCCATGTAACGCGCCAGCGGCATGACGCCGCTGGCCAGGAACATGTTCGACGCGGGACAGTGCGCGACCCGCGAGCCGCCTTCCACCAGGCGGCCGATCTCGCGCTCCGACAGATAGATGGCATGGGCAAGGATCGTCCGCTCTCCGAGCGCGCCGGCACGGTCGTAGACATCCAGGTAGTCGATTGCGCCGGGAAAGAGGCTGAGCACCCGTTCGGTCTCGGCGCGGTCCTCGGCGAGGTGCGTCTGCCAGTAGGCACCCGTCCTTTTGGCAAGTGCCGCCGATTCGCGCAGCATCTCCGCGGAGCAGCTGACCGCGAACCGCGGCGTGAACGCGTAGCTGAGGCGGCCGTCGTCGCGGCCGTGCCAACGTGCTGCGAGATCCGCTGACTGGCGCAGGCTCAGGTCCAGGATCTGGTCGCGGGGGAGGCGATCGTCGTACGTGACGCGATCCATCATCACCTTGCCGATCACGGCGCGGATGCCGTGCTCCTCTGCCGCGCGGAACGTGGCGTCCAGGCTGTCGTGCCAGATGGCGCCGTAGGCCACCACGGTCGTGGTGCCGGCACCAGCCAGCGCCCGGAAGATGGCCGGTGCCAGACGTTCGGCCGCTGCCACGTCGTAGCCGCGCTCCAGCGGGAAGATGTGGCGCTCGAGCCAGGTCAACAGGTCGAGCCCGGCACCAAGCCCTGCGCTGGGGAACTGCGGCAGGTGGATGTGGAGATCGACGAGGCCCGGGAGCAGCAGCCATGGCCGCAGGTCGACGATCGGGGGAGCGTCGGACCGTTCGTGGGCGCTGAGCTCGTTCCCCGCTTCAGGTAGCTCGGCCGCAGACGAGCCGCGCCGTCGGTCGCGCTCCTGTTGCCAGGCCGACCACGCGCCGGCGAAGACGATGCGACCGTTGGCGTCCACCTCGAACGCTGCGTCGGGCTCCCAAATGCTGCCGCCTCCCCCGAGCGGAGTGAGGAGGCGCGCTCGAAGCACGAACGGGGGGCGTCCAGGGAGGACGGGCTCGGACATCGCGCGGAGTCTATTCGGTGGCCAGCGCGCGTAGCATGCTCGGCAGGATGAGCAGACGGAGCCGCACCGGCACTGGGAGGGACGCCGATACCCGAACGGTGCCGCCGGTCAACGGACGGGGCCGGACGGAGCCCCAACGGTGTTGGGTCGCACCGTCCGAGCGTGGCCCGGTGCGTCCTCGGTTTCCAGAGGCAACGCGCGCGGCGGTTCCGGGGCATCTGCGGTGACCATAGGCAACGAGCCCATTGGATCTGCCGAGATGGCGGGCACGCGGCAGCCGGCAACCGTGCTCGCGGTACGAGGCCAGATCGTGGAGCGGCGGGCCGATCAGCTCGTGGGCGAGGAGCCGCTGGAGATCCGGGTCCGTGGCTTGGGACAGGACCCGGTGGACGTCGCCGTGACGATGCGGACGCCCGGCGACGAGGAGGATCTTGCCGTCGGTTTCCTTGTCACCGAAGGGCTGATTCAGCCGGGATGGGTGACGGGCTTCTCGTTCGGCCAGCCGGAAGACATGTCCCATCCCGACAACGAGATCGTGGTGAGCCTTGATCGCGCATTTGACTCGTCGGCGGTGCCGGATCGGGCGTTCGTCGCCACGGCCAGCTGCGGCATCTGCGGCAAGGCGTCGATCGATGACGTGGCCCAGCGATGCGAGGCACTTCCGACGGGACCGGTCGTACCGCGCTCCGTGCTGATCGCGCTGCCGGACGCGATGAGAGCCGCCCAGCGGGTCTTTGCCTCCACCGGCGGCCTGCACGCCGCGGCACTCTTCACGCCGCGCGGCGAGCTCGTGGCACTACGCGAGGACATCGGCCGCCACAACGCCCTGGACAAGGTCATCGGGGCAGCGGCACGCAACCGCGAGCTGCCGCTCCACGAGCGCGTCCTACTCGTCTCCGGCCGCGTCAGCTTCGAGATTGCGCAGAAGGCCGCCATGGCCGGCATCCCCATGCTCGCGGCGGTCTCGGCGCCCTCCGACCTCGCCGTGGCAACAGCCGCGCGCCTGAACATGACGCTGATCGGCTTCCTGCGCGGTGACGGCTTCAACGTGTATTCCGGCGAGGATCGGGTAGGCCTCGAATCACTTGGCGGGCAGCGATCGGGTGGTTAGCGATCCGGTCGAACTCCTGAGCGGCGCGGCATTCGGAGTCGCTCTGGTTGCCATGAGCTGGCTCGTGTTCTTAACCGGCGGCCCGCAGCCTTACCGCATAGAGCCGAGTTGAGCTCGCGTCGCACCAGCCGATGCCTGGTGCGCCGGGCGGCTCGGTGCCTGTCGTCAGAGCTCGCAGCCAACCGACTGACGATCCTGAAAACCGGGCGGCGAAGAGCTCCGGATACCGCGCGACAAGCCGCCGATTGCGTTCCACTGCGCGAATGACCCAGCAGACGCCGACCTTGAAAGGCTTGCCGTCCCCGTATGTTGCGGCGAGCTGCTCAGCCTCGGCTCGCTTGCGATCCGACGATCGGGCGGCTTCGCCGACGTTGCCGATCGTGTTGAGGCATTCGACCAGGACGAGCCAGGCGATCCGTGAGTTGATGAGTCCAACGTCGGTCGATCGGCTCGGGTCGCTGGGCCGCGTCGACAGCTCGAAGCGTCGGACGTAGCCGGCAGCGCGAGCCGTTCGCAGGACCAGCTCCTGGATCGCGAGATGGCCTGCGTCCGCGGGTTCTTCACCTGGATCGCGGGGCAGGTCGACCCGGAGTGGCCGTCCGAGCGCAAGCGTGACGCGCTGCCAAGCGTCCATGGTCAGCGAGCCACCGTGACCGCGCTCAAGCTGGCTGATTGTCGATTGGGCCAGCCCAGCCAGCTCACCAACTCTTGCCTGCGTCAGTCGACGTCGCGTCCGGGTGCCGCGGACCTCTGCCCCCAACCTGGCGAGCTGCTCGAGGTTGCGCCGGTGCGCTTCAGCCTGCAGTTCGCGTCGCTTGAGTTTCGCCATATCGCGTCCATCGTTACCGACAGCTCTTGGCTGGCGATTAGCCCAGGATCGATCGGCAGTTCAGCCGGCTTGTGGGCTCTGAAGGGCACGGCCAACGGCATGGGTGATATCCGAGGCGTTTAGCCAGCTCGCTGATCAGCTTGGACGGCGCCTGCCTGCGTCGGTAGTCATGCACGCGATTTCGCGGCGGCCAAGCCGCCACGGACCAACTGGCGCGGGACGGCTCATCCCATGGCCTCGCGGCACGCCTACCGATACTGAGTGGGGCTCGCGCCGTGGGGCGGACGTGGGCGCCGTGTCGGCCTCGTGGGCGATCACCAGCAGACATTTTTTCACCAGCAGAGCTGGTGGACGGTGGTACCCGCGGCACCGGCAGGTGGGCCGACCAGCATGGGATCGGATCGCGCGGCGAAGGCCGGTGGGGCCATCTTCGTGGACAGTTCTTCGGCGAGGTCGCGGTGGCCGGGGTACGAACGGTGATGGGATCAACGATTGGTGTGTTCGGTGGGGTTAGCCTGGGTTGACGGGCGGCCGAGCGGATATATGGTCGTGGGTACCACCCGACTATGGTGGCATCCCTTCAGGGGGTGGTGCAAGAGCCTATCCGCGGCCGCTCGAGCTGCCCGGCCTACAGGCATCGACCTGTAGGCAGCCGACACGGTCCACGGTCAGACCCGAATTCCGAGCACGCCTCCCCCACGACACCCCGAAAAGGGAGAGGTACGAACATGGAGCAGCATCGTTCGAGAACCACGCTACTCGCGACTCTGACGCTCGGCGTGGCGATGACAGTGGCCGGCGGATCCGCGGCAGTGGCGGGCTCTCCGCTCTTCGGCAGTTTCGGCGGTAACGCCTACGGCACCTTCGCCAATGCCACCGCAGGCGACATCGCCACCAAGCTCGGCCGCTCGGCCAATCTCCCGTGCCCCTGCAAGGGCACCGACAACCAGGTCATCAGCAACCGGGTCGACACGGTCAATGCCGGCAAGCCCTTCAAGGCGGATGCCATCAAGACCACCGTGCAGGCCGGCAAGTCGTCGACGCAGCAGACGGCCAGGAACCGGGAAACGGCCAAGGTCACCGGCGTGCGGGCACTCGACGGTGCCATCAGCGCCGATGCCATCCTCGCCGAGGGCACGGTCTGGGCCAATCCCACGACCCTCAAGGCGAGCGCCCAGGGCTCCACCTTCCTGAACCTCAGGATCCTGGGCCAGCCCATCGCCAGCCACGTGGCGCCCAACACGCGCATCAGCCTGCCGGGCTTCGGCTTCGTGCGCCTCTTCGAGGTCAAGCGGAGCGGTGACGGCGCGACCTCGCGGGGCATCGAGGTGACGATGCTGCACGTCGTGATCACGCGCGCCAACAGCCTGCACATCCCGGTGGGCGCCGAGATCAAGGTCTCCCACACCGAGACCCGCTACAGCCGCACGGAGCCCGTCGCGGAGGTGTTCGGCGGCGCCTGGGCGCTGTCGGCCACGTCCAGCGTCGCGGGCGTCGAGAACAAGGTCGGCAAGGCGGCCGCCATCTACATGGGCTGCCATGGCACCGGCGGCAAGGTCAAGTCCAACAACGTCAACATCACCGATGTGCCCGGCATCGTGCACGTGGCGACCGCCAGGACGACCGTCTACGGGCTGGTGACCGCAACGACCGGCACCGCCAAGACGACCGCAAAGGTGGAGGGCCTCAACCTGCTGGCCGGCTTCCTCCGGGCGGATGCCGTCAAGGCGGTGGCACGCAGCTCGTTTTATGCCCCCACCCACACCGGCAGCAATTCGACCGCCGGCTCCTACTTCCTGAACCTACGCATCGGCGGCATCCCGGTCGGCGACAACGTCGCTCCCAACACCACCGTGGCCGTCCCGGGCGTCGGCTACGTGATCCTCTACGAGACGTCATCCACCAACGACTCGAGCGGCGCCAGTCAACAGGTCAACATGATCCATCTGGTGGTGAATACCGCCAACAGCCTGGGCCTGCCCGTGGGCACCGATCTGCTGGTGGCCGCCGCTCGCACCCGAGCCATCGACTTCCACTGACGAGCTAGCCGGCAGGCGCCAGCGCGGCGCCTGCCGGTCTTGAGATTCACCACTGGCCTGGTAGCCGCCTCACTGGGAGGGGCTACCAGGCCATTTGCTCTCCCGCCGCTCCCGCCTCGCCTCGGCGCGGCAGCTAGTGCGTCGTTCGATTGAGACCGCCTGCCAACACTCGATGCGAGGTGACGATCGGACCGGATGTGGCCCTGTGGAATGCACCGGAGGGCGATCGTGAGCAGGCTTCCACCGGCCATGGAGCGGCAGGAGCGGCGTCGAACGAGGTCAGGCCAGCAGCGGGATCGCGCGGAGCTTGGCGAGCAATGTCGCCCAACCGATCGCCCACGGCCAGCGCGCCGGCAGGTGGAGGGTGACCCGGCGACCGAGCGGGTCAGCCGCCCGACGAGGCCGAACAGCCGTCGGCGCAGCGTCTTGGTCGTGACGATGCCCGTGGCGAGCCCCAGCCGGGCCGTCCAGCGGGCGAGGTTGTGGGCCACCACCTGGACTGCCAGCCAGGCTCCGTTGGCCGAGAACCTGCCGGACGGCAGGTGGTTGAGGCCGACCCCGTACTTGAGATCGCGGATGGAGTTCTCGACCTCGGCGTGGCGACGGTGATCGCCCTCGAGGGCGAGGGTCTCACCGTCGCGATCGGTGATGAAGGCGTGGTAGTCGTGGAGCACGAGCAGCGCCAGCTGGCTGCCCGGCGTGGGCCGTACCCGACGCACGATGAGCTGCACCCGACGCCTATGCAGGAACACGGCGGCCGACCCGTCCCTCCAGACAGACGTGCTTCCGGACCGGGAGTCCCTGACGCACCTGCCATCACCCTGGCAGTAGGCGGTACCGGGTCCCTCAGGCTTCGAGGATCTGCTTCAGCTTCTCCATCGCAGCGACCTCGGCGTTCATCGTCCTCTGGACCGCTCCTCCCATGACGAGCCGCTTCAGGAACGGCAGGTCGGCGGTCAGGGAGAACGTGAGTCGTGTGCCGTCCGCGGTCTCCTCGAACCTGTAGTCACCGGTGGGACGGACGGGTCCGGCGATCGCCTTGAACGCCAGGCGGCGGCCGGGCTCGAAAGCCGTGATCTCGTAGTCGGCCGCGATCCGCCGGCCGCCCGGACCCTTGACGCCCTGCCGGTAGGTTGCGCCGACGCCGGAGCCGGAAATGAGCGCGATATCGAGAACACCCGGGCGCCAGCGCGTCGCATTGGTCGCGTCCGCGACGAATGCGAAAACATCGCTCGACGGCCGCCGAATGGAGACGGTGTTCGTTTCCGATGGCATATCGAACCTCCTTCCTCGCTCGGGGTCTCCATTGACCTCCGGGGACGCGTGAGCATAGCCCCCGGGTCAAGCCCCAGCTCGTGGTGTGTCGTTGCTCAGCGATTCTGTCCGCCCGAAGTGCTCAATGAATTTGTCAGTCTCCAGCCATGAAGGAGACGATCGCGATGACCCGCACCGAGCAGCAGCGAGAGATGATCCTGACCAAGCTCCCGGTGGGCGAGCTGACGAGCGCCGGCGCTGGCGCCCAGCATGCGTGCGGACCATCGCCTCAGCAAGGTCCGGCGGCTCGGTGCCCCCGGGCGACGCGCTCAAGCCCCTCATCAACGTGCGGGGCTCCCCCAAGGCTCGGGATTCGCGGTGCGATACTCGGCCCGTGGCAGTCACGCCCGAGGACCGGCCGCTTCACGGGCCGCCGCCCGAAGCTCCCAGGAAGAAGGCGCGCCGCATCGCGCCTGACCTGTGGGCGGGGCTCGTCCCGAACGGGCTCAACCAGCAGAAGCCGAACCACTACCTGGAAATGGCCCAGACCATGTGGCAGAACCGGCGCCACCCGAAGTACGCGTGGGACATCCTCAACAAGGGAGTCTGCGACGGGTGCGCACTCGGCGTCGCCGGCTTTCACGACTGGACGATCGAGGGTGTCCACCTCTGCACGACGCGCCTCAATCTGCTCCAGGTCAACACGATGGGCGCGCTCGACCCGAAGCGCCTGGCGAACGTCGAACCGCTGCGCCAGCTAGATGGCGCAGGCCTGCGCAAGCTCGGGCGGCTGGCGTACCCGATGCTGCGGAAACGCGGCGAACCCGGCTTCCAGCGGATCTCCTGGGACGACGCGCTGACCCTGGCCGCGAACCGGATTCGAGCCACGACCCCGGATCGCCTCGCGTTCTACCTGACCGCACGCGGCATCACCAATGAGGTCTACTACGTCGCCCAGAAGGTGGCGCGCTTCCTCGGCACGAACAACATCGACAACGCCGCGCGGATCTGCCACGCCCCGAGCACCGGGGCACTCAAGAAGAGCCTCGGCGTGGCGGCGACCACCTGCTCGTACACCGATGTCATCGAGTCGGACCTGACCGTGATCTTCGGCGCGGACATCGCGAACGCCCAGCCGGTGTTCATGAAGTACCTATACATGGCACGCAAGCGCGGCGGCAAGGTCGCAGTTGTCAATCCCTTCCGCGAGCCCGGCCTCGAGCGCTACTGGGTGCCGTCGAACCCGGAGAGCGCGATCTTCGGGACGAAAATCGCGGACGAGTTCTTCCCGGTCCACGTCGGCGGGGACACGGCGTTCCTGAACGGCGTGCTCAAGATCCTGATCGACGAGCGCGGCGTCGACACCGACTTCATCGCCGCGCACACCAGCGGCTTCGACGAGCTCCGCGCAGCGCTGGCGACCCAGAGCCTCGACGACCTGGCACGGTTCTCCGGTTCGAGCGTGGACGACCTGCGCCGTTTCGCACGGATCTATGCCGAGGCGAAGACCTCGGTGCTCGTCTGGTCGATGGGCATCACCCAGCACGTCTGCGGCACGGACAACGTGCAGGCGATCATCAACCTGGCCCTGGCGCGCGGCAACGTAGGGCGGAGCGGCGCCGGCCTGATGCCGATCCGCGGTCACTCCGGCGTGCAGGGCGGCGCGGAGATGGGCGCGTACGCGACGGTGTTCCCGGGCGGAGTGCCAATCGACAAGAACTCTGCCGCGCACCTGGAAGCGCAATACGGCTTCCCGATCGGCGAGCGGCGGGGTCTCTCGGCCGCCGAAATGGTGGAGGCCGCCGGGCGCGGCGAGATGGACGTGCTGTGGTCGAGCGGCGGCAACTTCCTGGACACGTTGCCCGATCCCGCGGCCGTGCACGACGCGCTCGGACGGGTCCCGTTGCGCGTCCACCAGGACATCCTGGTCAGCTCGCAGATGCTGGTCGACCCGGGCGAGGACGTGCTCCTGCTCCCGGCCGCGACCCGCTATGAACAGCGCGACGGCGGTACCGAGACCACGACCGAGCGCCGCGTGGCCTTCTCGCCGGAGATTCCGCACCCGAAGGTCGGCGAGGCGCGCAGCGAATGGCAGATCTTCCTCGACCTGGCGCGCTACGCCTACCCCGATCGCTGGCACCTGGTGGATTTCGCGTCCGGCCAGCAGATCCGCGAGGAGATCGCCCGGGTCGTGCCC
>JBBRYO010000065.1:0-14669 GCA_038237595.1 Candidatus Limnocylindrales bacterium
CTCCCCCGTGCTCTTGAGCACCGTCAGGCGCGCCGATTCCACCCGCTCGTAGGTCGTGAAGCGCGCCGAACAGGCGTTGCACTCACGGCGACGGCGGATCGTGGCGGATTCGTCGAGATCGCGGGAGTCGACGACCCGGGTATCATTCGCCCCGCAAGTCGGACAGCGCACGGCCGGTTCTCCTATCGACGGCGAATCACCACTAGTCCTAGTGGCTCGCCCCCCAAGGTATACCACATACGGTGGTGCCAGGATCAGCCGCCGCCCGACTTCCTCGCCTTGATGGCGTCGGTCAGGCGCGGGACGATCTCGAAAAGGTCGCCGATGACCATCAGGTCGGCGAACTCGGCGATGGGCGCGTCGGGATCCTTGTTGATGGCCACGATCGTGCCCGCTGTCTGCACGCCGACCTTGTGCTGGATGGCGCCGCTGATGCCGCAGGCGACGTAGAGGTCGGGCTTGACCATCTTGCCGGTCTGTCCGATCTGCTGGCCATAGCTGATCCACCCGGCGTCGACCACCGCGCGGGTCGCGCCGACCGCGCCCCCGAGCGCATCCGCCAGCGCCTGCACGACCTCGAAGCCCTGCGGACTGCCGAGCCCACGGCCGCCCCCGACGATGATGCGTGCCTCCTCGATGGACGCCGTCGCACCCACCTGGCTGACGTGATCGGTGACTTTGACTTCGGGGAGTGGCTGGCGCTCCGGGACCGACACCGTCTCGACGGCGCCCACCCTCGCAGCAGGTTCTGCCACGACGGAGGCTGGCCGCACCAGGATGATGCCCCGCTTCCCCGTGAACCCGCTCTGCGTCACGAGCCGGCCTCCGAACGTGCTCATCTCCACCTGCGGACCGCCGTCTGCCCACGAGACACCAGATCCGTTGACCAGGATCGGCAGGTCGGTGAGTCCGATCAGCGCGCCCGCGAAGTCCTTCCCGTCCGGCGTGGCACCGATCAGCACCCAGTCGGGCCCTCGTTGGGCGACCAGTGGCGCCACGACGGCCGCCAGCTGGGCAGCGGCCGGGGCGTCCGAGCCCGCCTCCTCTACCACCAGAACACCCGGGCCGTATGTCGCGACGGCGGCCGCCGCAGATCCCGCGCCGCTTCCCACCAGGATCGTGTGCGCCTCCGCGCCGGACCCTTCGGCCAGCCCACGCGCCAGCGTCGCCAGCTCGAGCGTCAGACGCGTCGGGGCACCGTCCGAGATCTCTCCGATCACAAGGATGCCGGCCATCAGATGAGCCTCCGCGCGGCCAGGAAGTCGACCACCTGCTGCACGGCCGCGTCGGGTGCGTCCTTGACGATTGTCGCTCCCGAGCGCTGAGGTGGCGCCGCCGCGCTGAGCACGCGCGTCGTGGCTGCGCCTTCGCCCACGTTCCCGGCCTCGACACCCAGGTCGCCTAGTGACCAGACCACCGTCTCCTTGCTTCGCGCCTGCATGATCCCGCGCAACGACGGGTAGCGAGGCTCGCCCAGGACCTGCGTTCCCATCACCAGCGCCGGCGTCTTCGCCTCCAGAACGTCGTATCCGGTCGGGCTCAACCGGTGCACCGTCACCCTGGAGCCGTCCGGGGCGGGCTCGATCTCCGAGGCGTACGACAGATATGGCATCCCGAGCCGAACCGCCAGCGCCGGCGCGACCACGCCGCCCTGGCCGTCGGAGGTATCGGCGCCCACGAACAGGAGGTCAAAGGTGAGCTTCCGGATCGCCCCCTCGAGGATGGCAACCGTGGCACGGATGTCGGACCCGACGATCGCGTCGTCCTTGACGTGATAGGCGCGCGTCGCGCCCATGGCCAGCGCCTTGCGGAGTGCCTCGAGGGCGGGCGCGGGGCCGACCGTGAGCAGCGAGACCTCGCCACCGTGCGCCTCGGTCAGCTTGAGGGCCTTCTCCAGCAGGTACTCGTCGTTGCCGTTGCTCTCCAGCTGGCCGCGGCCGGTGCGCGATGCGCCGTCGAGGCGCTCCGTTCCGACGACGGGAACGGCCTTGAGCAGGACGACGATGTGCACGGGCTCTCCCCTTCGAACCGTATCGCGGTTGGACGGTGGCTTGGGCTTCAGTCTCGCTTGGTCAGCAGGTCCCGGGCGACGATCAACCGCTGGATCTGTTGCGTGCCTTCATACAGCTGCGTGATCTTGGCGTCGCGCATCATTCGCTCGACCGGGTACTCGGTGATGTAGCCGTATCCGCCGAGCACCTGCACGGCGTCCGTGGTCACAGCCATCGCGACGTCGCCGGCGAACAGCTTACACATGGCCGCCCAGCTCGCGGCCTTCGGCGAGCCTGCCTCGATCTCATCGCAGGCCGCGTAGAGCAGCTGGCGCGCGGCCTCGGTCTGGGTGGCCATGTCCGCGAGCATCGCCCCAACCATCTGGAGCTGCCCGATCGGTCGACCGAACTGCTTGCGCTCCGACGCGTACTTCGTGGCGACCTCGAGCGCTCCCTGCGCGATGCCGACGGCCTGGGCGGCGATTCCCGGGCGCGAGCGCTCGAACGTGCGCATGGCGAGGTCCCACCCCTGGCCCACGTCGCCGACCCGATTGGTGTCAGGGACGACCACGCCGTGGAAGGTCAGCTCGGCCGTGGGCGAGCCGCGGATGCCCATCTTGTGTTCGAGCCGATCGGCGGCGAATCCGGGGCTGCCCTTCTCCACGTAGAAGCAGGTCAGGTGACGATGCGCCTTCACCGCGGCTGGATCCGGGTCGGAAACGGCGAACACCGCCACGATCCCAGCGACGCTTCCGTGGCTGATGAAGCGCTTGCTGCCGTCGATTCGCCACGCATCGCCGTCGCGGGTCGCGCGGGTACGCAACGCCGAGGCATCGGAGCCAGCGTCAGCCTCCGTGATGGCATAGGCGACAAGCATCTTCCCTGCCGCGAGGTCGGGAAGCCAACGCTGCTTCTGATCGTCCGTCCCAGCCAACATGAGTGGCGTCGCACCGAGCTCGTGGACTGCAAGGATCAGACCGCTGGTGGCACACACGCGGCTGATCTGCTCGATGGCGAGGCACAGGGTCAGCAGGTCGCCGCCGAGTCCGCCGTAGGCCTCCGGGTACGGCAGCGCAAGCACGTCATGGTCCGCGAGGAGCTTTACCACGTCCCACGGGAACTCGCCGGTCTGGTCGATCTCGGCGGCGCGAGGTGCAATACGCTCGTCCGCAAGCTCGCGAACCGCATTCCGCAAGGCGCGCTGATCCTCGGACAGCCGATCAGTCATCACCGAGGATGCTAGCCGACTGTATGGTCACGGGAGAACAGATCGCCGATGGCACAGAAGCGATTCCACGAGAAGGAGAGCGAGAGACACATGCGCCGGACCCTCTCGACGGCCGAGGTGCTGATCCTCGGCGGCGCCACGCTGATCCTCGTGGTTGCCGACTTCCTGTTCGGGGCACTCCTTGGCGGGAATGCCGCAGGCGTGGCGGGCGTCCCGATCTGGATCGAGCTTCCAGCGGCGGAGTTGCTGCTGGTCCTGCTGATCCGCAGAGCTCGCCCGGCGCTCGCCTGGCCGATCTCCTACGGCTTGATCCTCTCGGCCCTCGTCGTCGCCGACGTCACGCCGATCGTCAGCGACTTCCTGCGGATCTTCCGGAGCCTCAACGCCTGGCTCGCCGCGCCGATCCTGACGCTCGTCATCGAGCTGTGCCTGTGGATCGGATCCGCGCTCATGGTCGCCGGCGTGATCCTCTACTGGCGGCGCGGCGGAGATTGATCGCAGTCGGTCACTGGATGACTGGCAGCATCTTGCCATTCGAGACCACCCCGGCGGGAAGCGACGCCGCAAGGATCTCGGCGATGTCGCGTGCCTGGGTCCCGCCGGCGGTCGGCGTCTCGGCGAGACCGTCGCGCATCATCACCAGGCAGAAGGGGCAGGCCGTGGCGATCGTGTCGGCGCCCGTCTCCAGGGCCTGGCGCGTCCGCTCGCTGTTGATGCGCGTCCCGCGGTTCTCCTCCATCCACATGCGACCGCCGCCTGCACCGCAACAGAACGTGCCGCGGCCGTGGCGCTCCATCTCGCGAATCTCGGCGCCGGGCACGGCGCCCAGCACGGCGCGTGGATCCGCCATCACGTCGTTGTAGCGCGACAGGTAGCAGGCGTCGTGGTAGGTCAGCGTCGCGTTTGCCCTGCCTTCGACGACGTCCGGCTGAAGGCGGCCTGCGTCGACCAGCCCCGCGAGGAAGGTCGAGTGGTGGACAACCGCGAACCTCCCGCCCAGCTGCCCGTACTCATTGCCGATCGTGTTGAAGCAATGTGGGCAGGCGGTCACGATCGTCTTCGGGCGATAGCGGCGAAGGGTCTCGATGTTGCCCGTCGCGAGCATCTGGAAGACGTACTCGTTGCCCATCCGGCGGGCCGGGTCGCCGCTACAACTCTCCTCCTGCCCGAGCACCGCGTACCGCACGCCGGCAGCCTCGAGGCAGGTGACGAACGCCCGCGCGACCCGCTTGTTGCGATCGTCGAATGCGGCCGCGCAGCCGACCCAGTAGAGGCATTCGAGCTCTGCCACGGCCTCCGGACCCGCTTCGGCGACCTCCGCGGCGGTCGGCACGGCGAACGGCAGGCCCTTCGCCCAGTCGAGGCGCGATGACGCCGGTTGTCCCCACGGGTTGCCGTAGCGCTCCATGGCGTTGAACGACGCGGTCAGCTCAGCCGGGAAGCGGCTCTCCTCGAGGACCAGGTTGCGCCGCAGCCCGACGATCTTGTCGACGTGCTCGATGAGCACCGGGCAGGCCTCCACGCAGGCACCGCACGTGACGCAGTCCCAGACCGCGTCATACGGGATCGCAGCGTCGACGATCGGACGCTCGAGGCCCACCTTCATGCCCGGCGCGTCGGAGGCGCGGATCCAGGGGATGAGCGAAACGCGGGCCTCCGCCTCGACCGACATCTCGCGCAGGCCCATGATCATCGTCTTGGGGTTGAGCGGCTTGCCGGTGGCCCAGGCCGGACAGGCGTCCTGGCAGCGGCCGCATTCCGTGCAGGTGAACCCGTCGAGCAGGTCCTTCCATGACAGATCCTCGATCGTCTTCACGCCGAAGCGCGCCGTCTCTGCTTCGAGGTCCATGGCGGGCAGCTCGCCGCGCGGCTTGATCTTGCGGAACGCCGTGTTGAAGAAGGCCGTGACGATGTGGAGGTGCTTGGAGCGCGGCAGGTACACGAGGAAGAACGAGACCGCCAGGATGTTCGCCCAGAAGAACGCCGCGTAGCCGACCTCCATCGCGCTCGGCGGCAGCACCGCCGCCAGAAGCCCTCCGAGCGGGCTCGCCACGAACGCCCAGGCGGCGTCCGGGTCGCCGTAGCGGCCCAGCCGGAAGGCCTCGGCCAGGAGCTCCGTGGCCACGACCGCGCCGATCAGCAGCAGGATCGTCAGGCCGTCGCGCGACAGCGTCAGCCGCCGCGGCCGCACCACGACGCGCCGGAAGAGCGCCCAGGCCACCGCGCCGAGGACGCTGATCACCAGCAGGTTCTGGAGCGGCAGCAGGAGCCGCCACAGCCAACCGTCGAGGGGCCACGCGATCACCGCGTGCACCAGCCCGAAGCTGACACGATCGGCCGTTCCCACCGTGAGGATCACGAAGCCCCAGAAGATCGCCGCGTGCAGCAGACCCGCGTCCAGCTCGCGGAACATCCGCACCTGGACGATGGAGTACCGAATCATGGAGTCGAGCCGGCGCTCGGGCTCGTCGGTGACGATCGCAGGGCGCGCCGTCGCGAAGATCCGCAGGTGCCGCCCCATCTGGAGGACGAATACGACGGCCGCGGCCAGGAAGATGAGCGGCAGGACCGGATAGAGAGGGATGCGGGCGAGCAGGTCCGCCATCAGTGGTCGTGGCCGGCGTGGTCGTGCCCGTGGTCCGCGACGTGCGTGGCCGTCCGGGCGGCGGCCTCGTCGTTCGGCTCGGGGTGCACCTGCGTGCGGCCTGCCAATGTCTCGAGTGCATGTTCGAGCAGTGGCTCGATCGCGTCCAGTGACTCCAGGGCACCCCGCGGGCTCCCGGGCACCGCGATAACGAGCGTGCTGCCGACGACGCCGGCAAGGGACCGGGAGAGGTCCGCGAGGGCCGTTGAGTGCCTGCCCTCGGCGCGCATCACCTCGCCGAAGCCCGGCACCTCGTAGTCGAGGATCCCCGCCAGAGCCTGCGGCGTCGAGTCGCGCGGCCCGAGGCCCGTTCCGCCGGAGGTCAGCACGAGCCGGCACCGGGCGGCCGCGTCTCGGACGGCGTACGCCAGAGCCGCCGGATCGTCGGCGACCGCACCGCGCTCCACCTGGAATCCGAGTTCGGTCAGCCGGTCGGCGAGGACGCGCCCGCTGTCGTCGTCGCGGACGCCGGCTGCCACGCCGTCGCTGATGGTGAGCACGAACGCCCGCTCCATGGGCCTGCCTCCCCGTGCCTCCGCCGCGCCGGCGGTGGTCAGCCTCCCCGATGTGGCCCGCGAACTCCCTTGGGCGGCTTGACGCGAGCGTCCTGTCCGTCCGTTGCGTCCGGCGGCCGGTGCCACTCGCCGGACTTGCCGCCGGACTTCTCGAGGAGCCGCACGAGTCGGATCTCCGCGCCGCGGTCCACGCCCTTGACCATATCGTAGATGGTGAGCGCGGCCACGGAGACCGCCGTCAGCGCCTCCATCTCGACTCCGGTCTGGGCGGTCGTGGCAGCCGTTGCGCGGATCCGCAGGGCTCCCCCGGCGCGATCGGGCGTGATCTCGACCGAGATGTCCGTCAGCGGCAGCGGATGGCATAGCGGAATGAGCTCCGACGTGCGCTTGGCCGCCATCACGCCCGCCAGCTCGGCGACTGTGAGGATGTCGCCCTTCGGCGCCGTCCCGTCGATCACCAGGCTGAGGGTCTCCTGGGAGACGGCGATATGCGCTTCGGCGGTCGCGCGGCGCGCGGTCATCGGCTTTGCGCTGACGTCGACCATGCGCGGGCGGCCCCCGCGGTCGACATGGGTGAGGCGGCGGCGATCTCGGCGGGTGTTCGTATCCAATGGCATCAGCGGCACTCCATCACGGGCAATCCTGGTCCAGACGAATGACATCCACGTCGGCCCCGGCGGGCAGCTCGTCGAATTCCTCGGGAACGATGGCAAGACCGTCCGCTGCGACCAGCGCCGAGAGCACGTGCGAGCCCTGGCCGCCGGCTAGCGAGGCCAGCCAGCCCCCGGGCACATCGGGATCGGCGGCCAGCGTCACGCGGGCGAACGTCCGACGACCGGGCGGGCTTGCAAGGCGATCAGTCAGGCGGGCGCGGACCGTGGGACGCCCGATCAGCTCAGTGTGCCCCGCCAGGCGGCGCAGCAGCGGTCGGACGAAGAGCTCGAACGTCACGAAGCTGCTCACGGGGTTGCCCGGCAGACCGAAGAAATGCGCCATTCCGCCGTCGGGGCGCGTGGCCAGACCGTACGCCAGCGGCTTGCCCGGCTGTACGGCGATGCGCCACAGCTCGATCCGTCCAATTTGCTCGAATGCGTCCCTGACGACGTCGTGCGCGCCCACCGACACGCCGCCGCTGGCGATGACGATCTCGGCCTCCGCAAACCCTGTCCGGAGGCGCCTGGCGACGTCGTCCACGCGATCGCCGGCAATGCCCAGCGAGACAGACTCGGCACCGGCCTCGGCCACCTGTGCCGCCAGTCCGACCGAGTTGCTGTCGTGGATCTGCGCCGGACCCATCGGCGCACCGGCCGGGACCAGCTCGTCACCCGTGCCAAGGATCGCGACGCGGGGCCGCCGGTGGACCGGAACATCTCCGTGGCCCGCGGCGGCCGCGACGGCGAGGCTCGCCGGGCGGAGAGCCTCGCCTGGCTCGAGGAGGCGGTCCCCTTTCCGAAGGTCGCTGCCGACGACACGGATGTGTGCCCCGACCTCTGTCGGGATGCAGATCTGCACGCCCGCGGGCCGCTCGGCGACGCCGGGTGACGCGTCGGTGTCCTCGACCGGGACCACGGCGTCGGCGCCAGGCGGCAGCATCCCGCCCGTGAGAATGCGAACGGCCGTGCCGGGTTCCACGGTCGTGGTCGGAACGTGGCCCGCGGCCACCTCCCCGATCACGCGGAGCCGAACCGGCGCTTCGTTCGATGCCCCGACGACGTCCGCGGCACGCACCGCGAACCCGTCCATTGCGCTGTTGTCCCACGGCGGAAGCGTCAGCAGCGCGAGCAGCGGCTCCGCCAGCACGCGCCCGAGCGCAGCCGAGAGCGCGACCCGCTCGGCTCCAAGGGGTTCGACGCCCTTCAACATCCGGTCGCGCGCCTCCTCGACGCGCAGCAGCGTCACGGGGTCGAGGTGCCGGCGCGGAGTCGGGCGCGGGCCTGCACCGCACGCAGGAGCCCGTCGCGCGTGAGCATCCCGAGGAGGTGGCGCTTGTCGTCCACGGCCACCACCGGGATGGCCGACGCGCCGGTCTGCTCGAACCGGTTGACCGCGTCCAGGATGGGCTGCGGCTCGGTGAGGGTCAGGATCTGGTCGTCGTGGCTCATCACCTCGCCGACGCGCGTCGTGGTCCATGCGCTGCGCGCCACGCCGCGGATCCGGCGGATGTCGACTGTGCCCACCAGCTTGCCGTCCGCCACGACAGCGTAGAAGCCGGTTTCGCCGCTCATGAGGTGCTGGTCGGCCAGCGTGTCGAGCGTCAGGTTGGGGCTGACGACCGGAACGTCGCTTTCCATCACGTCCCGAACGCTGATTCCCTCGACGAGCTGCTCGAGTGCGACGCGCCGGTAGCTGAACGACGCCGCGCGGTTCAGGAACCACCCGATCAGCACAAGCCAGATGCCGTTGACAAGGTCCACCATCGAGATGAACAGGCCCGCCAGCACGACCAGATAGCCGAAGACGCGCCCGATGAACGTGGCGATCCGCGTCGCCCGCATGAAGTTCTTGGTGGTTCCCCACAGGAGCGCGCGCAGCAGCCGGCCGCCATCCATCGGGAATGCCGGGACGAGATTGAAGCCGCACAGCAGCAGGTTGCTGATGCCGAGCCAGAAGCACGCCCAGTAGACGACGGCCGCGAACTCGCCGGTGAGATTCTGCAGGGGCACGGTCACGGCCAGCAGGATCCCCCCGAGGATGCCGCTCGTGAGCGGACCGGCACCCGCGATGAGCGCCTCCGTGAGCGCGTTGGGTGCCTCCTGCTCCATGGAAGCGGCGCCGCCGAAGATGAAGAGCGTGATCTGGTCGATGCGAACGCCGCGCCTGCGCCCGACGATGGCATGCGCCAGCTCATGGGCGACGACAGAGGCGAAGAAGAGGGCCGCCACGATCACGGCGACGACCCAGCGCGACACCGTCCCGAGCGCGGCGCCCGTGGTCGCCTCGCTCATGCTCGCGAGGGACACGACGACCAGCGCGAAGATCACGAACCAGCTCGGGTGGACCATGATCCGGACGCCCGCGATCGTGGCCAGCCTGACGCCGCGGCCCATCATCGGTCGAGCACCGCAGCGGAGTTCGCCGTGGCCCGCCGGCGGCTGAGCCACCAGGTCAGGACGGCGAGGGCGACCGCAATCGCTCCGAGGCTGGCGGCCGCTATCTCCCAGAAGACGTACGGATAAAGCTGCACGAGCCGGCTGGTCCTCGGGTCGAAGGCCCAGTTGCCGCCGGGGAAGAAGATCCGGTGAAAGAGCTCGAAGGCCGGCTCGAAGGCAAAGAATCCGATCACACCGCCCACGACGACGCCGACCGCCAGGCCGCGTGCGCCGCGCCCGACGCTTCGCCAGGTGGCTCCGCGATCGCGACCTCGCGCCAGGCTCGCCACGAGGAAGACGGCCGAGATCGAGGCCAGCGCGAGGAAGGCGTACAAGAGGCTTCGCGCGTCGCGCATGTGCGAGACCTCATCCGGCGTGTAGTACAGCGCCTGTCCCGTCGTGCCCTCGACGAAATCGATGGCCTGGAAGTCACCGCCGAGGACGAGGTCGTGCACCGTCATGTCCGAGAACTCGTAGGCGGCAACCCGCGTCGACCCCAGCCATGCCGCCGATTCGGCCGCGTCGAGCGCCGGATGCATGAACCAGGACGTCAGCAACGGCAGCAACGCCAGGGCCAGGATGGTCACAGCGGTTGCCGCGGGAACCAGGATGGATGTCAGGGAGAGTCGCCGCGAACGGACCGCGGAGACTGGCGCCGACGAGGCGCCGAGGGCCGTCATGCCGGCATTGTGGCACGCAGGGGCGCAGCGCCTGTGTTACTCCTCCTCGAGCGTCTTGGCCTGCTCCCACCAGCCTTCGACCGTGATGTCGGGCGGCGGCGCCATGCCGATGACGCGAGCGGCAAAGAGGAGGCGCTCCCGGAACTCGTCGAGGCTCAGGGTCACCAGCTCGGACAGGCCGATGATCGCCGCCTCCGTGAAGAGTGCCTGCTCGGCGAGACCGAAGCTCGCGAGGTTCAGCAGGAGGGCTTCGTCGCGCCAGTCGTTGACGTCGTTGGTGGTCGCCTGGATCTGGTCCGCCAGGGTCTGGCGCCGCGTCGGCGTCTCCGAGACCTCGAGGAGAAGCCCCGTCGTGAAGATGCCCTGCCGTTCGAGGCGTTCGAGCAGGAGCAGGGGTACGCGCTGGAGCTGTTCGATCGGCGGCACGGCCGAATGATACGCAAGGCGGACCCCGGGGGGACGGTGGTCCGGGTGACGTGCCCGGCGACGCGGACCAGGATGGCCCAAACATGAGACCCCTCACCACGTTCCCGCAGCTGGCCGCAACCGTGGCTTCAGCCTTTGTCCTGGGGGCTGGTTCGCTGGCAGATACCGCGGCGTCCGGCCCAGACACGACGAGCGGGCCTTCGCTGAGCGTGAACGCAACCGCGGACCGGCACGCGATCAGCTCTGGCATCTACGGCGTGAGCTTCGTCGACCGTTCGAGGGCCGGGCTGCTCGGCGTCACGCTGAACCGCGCCGGCGGCAACAGCGCCAGCCGCTTCAACTACGTGACCGACGCCTACAACACCGGTTCCGACTGGTACTACGAGAACATCCCGCCGACGATCGCGGGCTCGACCGACGACGACGTCGTGACCCAGGACAAGGCGGCCGGCCTTCGGACGGTCCTCACGATGCCGACGATCGGATGGGTGGCCAAGGGCCCGGCCGTGTACGGACATCCGCTGCCCTGCGGGTTCCCGAGGTCGGCCAACCCCAGCCAGGATTCCTTCGACCCGTACGACAGCGGTTGCGGAAACGGGGAATCGTCCGGGAACCCGATCGCACCCGGGCCGCCTTCCCGGACGAGCAGGGCCGCCGGACCGGCGTGGGACGCGGCGTGGGCCCAGCGGCTGGTGGCGGCGTACGGCACCGCAGCAAAGGGCGGCGTCCCGATCTACGAGCTCGACAACGAACCTGCGCTCTGGAACTCCACGCATCGCGACGTCCACCCCAACCCGTTGACCTACGCCACGTATGCCAAGCCGGGGATCGATACCGCGGCCGCAATCAAGGCGGTCGACCCGACGGCAACGGTCATCGGGCCGTCGGACTGGGGCTGGTGCGCGTACTTCTTCTCGCCTTCGGACAGTGGCGGCTGCGCGAGTGGGCCAGATCGCGAGGCACACGGCGGCGAGGCCATTGCGCCGTGGTACCTCGACCGGTTCAAGGCCGCGGAGGTGAGCGGCGGGAAGCGCCTGCTCGACGTCTTCGACGAGCACTACTACCCGCAGGCCGACGGTGTGGCCCTGAGCGGAGCTGGCAACGCGACCACGCAGGCGCTGCGGCTGCGGACCACTCGCTCACTATGGGATCCGACCTACAAGGACGAGAGCTGGATCAGCGACCTGGCGCCCGGCGGCGTGGCGGTGCAACTGGTCCCGCGCATGCACGGCTGGATCGACGCGCACTACCCGGGCACGAAGCTCGGGATCAGCGAGTACAACTTCGGCGGGCTCGAGTCGATCAACGGCGCGCTGACGCAGGCCGACGTGCTCGGCATCTTCGCCCGCGAGCGGGTCGACATGGCCGAGCTCTGGGCGGGTCCGACAGCGGGCAGCCCGGGGGAATTCGCCTTCCGGCTCTTCCGCAACTACGACGGTGCAGGCGCGAAGTTCGGCGATAGGTGGGTCCGCTCCGTCAGTGCGGACCAGTCGAAGCTGGCGGTCTACGGTGCCCAGCGAGGAGCCGGCGGTTCGCTCACGGTAGTCGTTATCAACAAGACGGGAGCCGCACTGACAAGCCCGCTGAGCGTCGCCGGTTTCGCGGCTCGCGGGGACGTGCAGGCCTGGCTCTACTCGGGCGCGGATCTGTCGGCGATTGTGCGGATGCCCGACGCGGCACTGGCATCCGGAAGCGTCAGCCTCACCTACCCGGCGAACTCCATGGCGATGCTGGTGCTGCCGCCGGCGGACGGTGGCCAGCCGGTCGTGACGTCCGGCCCGCAGCCCGGCCTGCGGAGCTTCGTGGGCGTGGGCGGCCAACAGACGCTTCTGTCCTGGACTACGACCGACGGGCGGCGCGTCGAGGGCTACCAGCTGGAGAAGAGCGTCGACGGCAGCGCCTACTCGGCGGTGGCGCTCCCGGATGCCTCGGTGGCGCGAGCCTGGGTGTCGCTGTCACAGGGCACTACCTACCGGTTCCGAGTCCGAGCCCTCGACGGGGCGGGCAATGCAAGCGCGTGGGTTGCCGGCCCCGCGTTCAGCGAGTCGGTGGTCGAAGACGCGAGCGAGTCGGTCGCCTACGCCGGCGGCTGGTCGACCGTCGCGATTGGTGGTGCATCCGGTGGGACGCTCCATAACGCCTCCGCGAGCGGGGGAATGCCGTCTGCCACGCTTGCATTCACTGGACGGGCTGTTGCGGTGGTCGTGGAGCGGCGCACGTCGGACGACCTCGCCCGGATCCTGATCGATGGCGTCCCGGCCGCGACGCGCAGCCTCCAATCCTTCACCGGCTACTCGCTCGACTCCACGGTGCCGCGCCAGGTGCTGCTCGCCACAACGTGGCCGATCAGCGGCCCACACACGATCGAGGTTCGGGGCCACTCCATCAACCTCGACGCATTCCTGGTGCTCAGCACTCCCTGAGTCGGCGCCCACCCGCCAAAGCACTCCCTCAAGGGCGCATCAGCCAGCCCTGCTACGCCACTTGGGCACTCACGCCTCCGCCGGATCTCCCCAGATCGTGTAATGCCACCCCTTGTCGGCCACGCCCGTGAGCTCGACCATCACGTGCTTGACCTGCGTGTACTCCTCGAACGAGTAGCTCGACATGTCCTTGCCGAAGCCCGACTGCCTGAAGCCGCCGTGCGGCATCTCGCTGGAGATCGGGAGGTGGTCGTTGATCCAGACGCAGCCGAAGTTGAGCGTGCGGGCGGCCCTCATGGCCTTGAAGATGTCCGTTGTCCAGACCGAGCTTGCGAGGCCGTACTTCGTGTCGTTGGCCTTCGCCAGGACCTCGTCCTCGGTGTCGAACGGCAGCACCGTCAGCACCGGCCCGAAGATCTCCTTCTGGACGCACTCCGAGGTCTGATCGACGTCGGCGATCACGGTCGGCTGGAAGAACGCACCGTTGAGCCCGGGTACGGACGCGCGGCCGCCACCGGTCGTGATCCGGGCGCCGGCCTGGCGAGCGCGCTCGACGAATCCTTCGACGCGCTGCACCTGCGCCTCGCTGATGAGGCTGCCCATGTCGGTCGAGGCGTCCATCGGATCGCCCACGCGGACCGTCTCCACGTATGCGGTGAGCTGCTTGAGGAAGCTCTCGTAGATCGGCCGCTCCACATAGATGCGGGTCGCGGCGGTGCAGTCCTGGCCTGCGTTGACGAAGCCGCCGGCCACGGCGCCGCGTGCGGCGGCATCCTGGTCCGCGTCCGCGTAGACAATGAGGGGCGCCTTGCCGCCGAGCTCCAGGTGCACGCGCTTGAGGTTGCGCGACGCCAGCTCCTGGATCCGCTTGCCCGTATCCGAGTCGCCGGTCAGCGAGACCAGATCAATGTCCGGGTGCGCCGCGATCGCGGCGCCGACCTCATCGCCGGGTCCCGTGACAATGTTCAGCACGCCATCCGGTAGGCCGGCTTCCTTGGCGAGCTCCCCGAGCTTGAGCGTGGTGAGCGGCGTGACACTGGCGGGCTTGAGCACCACCGAGTTGCCCGCCGCGAGCGCCGGCCCGATCTTCCAGATCGCCATCATCAGCGGGTAGTTCCACGGCGCGATCTGCCCGACGACTCCAATCGGCTCGCGGCGGACCATGCTCGTGTGGTCGGTGCTGTACTCGGACGCGGCCTTCCCCTCGAGATGACGAATTGCGGTCGCGAAGAAGCGCAGATTGTCCGCAGAGAACGGGATGTCCGAGTCGCGCCTGAGCTTCAGGGCGGTGCCTGTCTGGAGTGACTCGAGCTCCGCCAGCTCGGGCGTGTGCTCGTCGATGAGGTCCGCGAGCTTGTTGAGGATCGCCACCCGCTCGGGGATCCACTTGCTGCGCCAGCGGCCGTCGTTGAAGGCCTCGCGCGCCGCCTTGACGGCACGATCGACGTCCACGGCCGACCCCTTCGGGACCCGCCCGACGAGCTCACCGGTGGCCGGGCTCTTCACGTCGATCCACTCGCCGCTAGCGGCCTCGACCCATTCCCCGCCGATCAACATCTTGAGTTGGGTGATGGTCTGCACAGCCATGCCTGGTGCTCCTCCTGGGCTTGCCCTCTGGACGTCTGATCTCGTCGCCTGCGTTCTCGCCAAGTGTACGCGCCGCCGATTCGGGC